>PLFE01000055.1 GCA_003136675.1 Bryobacterales bacterium | reverse complement strand
CCCGAAAACCGTCTACCGTTGCGAAGCTTTTGACGCGAAGCGTCAAGCCACTGAAAAGGCCAAGGAAAGACGCCGATCTCGCCGGCAGCAGCCATAAGCATGCCTGGCGAGGATTACTCCGTGCAGGGGCGGCCGGATGTAAGCAGCTGTTGTGAACGAGAAGACGACACCTACGATACGAGTGCCGGGGACGAGGCGAGCGGCCGCGGTGTCCGCCAGCGGGCGCAGTTGCTGCGTCATATGCCGCCTTAGTGGTCACGGGCGTAAGCTCAATCATCGGTCTTGAGTTGCACCCTTCAGATTCCCCATAAACTCCGCTACCTTCATGATGCGAATGCTTGTCATAGGTGACGATCCTGAGCAAGTCCTTGTCGCCAGTCACCAAATACTCAGATCCCGAAGAGACGGCGCATGCCAGGATGCGGTTGTCATCAGGATCGTCCTTCACCACGTCCAGTTCCACATGCGGGACCACGTGCCTTGATACCGCGCGCATGTCCCTTTCCGCATTATTAAGTCGCTCTCCCGGCCAGTGAAACCTTGTGCCAAGGATGCGTCTGGTTTCCTTGATGATGTCGTCTGAAATCGCCAGATCGAGTTTGCCGTCCGCCGCCATAAGGATCAGGCGTCTTGGGTTGCCGCTGAAGTTGAACGCGGAAATCCATATATTTGTGTCGGCGGTGACCAGCACTACCGGCCGATCTTCGACCTATCGCGTTCTTCGCGAACGATGGCGTCAACGTCTTCCGGCTTGATGCCGTGTTTGCGCGCGTCAGCTTCACCGAAGGCAAACGTTTCTTTCAGGCGCTGGTTTGCCAGATACCTCCCCAGCGCTTCCTCGACGACTTCCGCCGGCTCGCGGTTTTGCTCGCGGGCGAGATCCTCCACCCGCTGCTTAAGCTTGTCGGAAATCGGCGTCTTAGTTTCGGGCACGGCGAACCTCTCCCTCATTTTTGCTCAGGTGACAGCGGAGCGGGTAATCCCGATCGTCAGCCGACGGCTAAATTTCGGTTGAAGACCATGTCACCATACAACGCCGCCGGTGTAGAGGGCGACGAAACCCCATCACCCGCCAATCGCTCCAGCCAAGTTCAAGCAGGGCGGCATCTCGCTACCCGGGAAAAGCCGTCCAGGAACGGTCTTGTACAGGCGGCGGGCGCAACACGCCGAATCCATCCGCCAATCGAATAACCTTGCATGATATAGCGTGCGCGCCGAACCCGTCTAAAGTTTTTCCCTCCATTGGCCGATTCAAGGGGGGAACGCTTTCCCATGATGGCTTCCCCTAGTGCTGATTCCGCAATTCCGGTCGCCGAGGTGATTTCGGCGCTGTCCTGTGCGCTTGACCTGGTGGAAGGCCAGCCGAAAGGCCACGCGGTGCGGTCATGTGTTTTTGCGATGCACATTGCCCGGGAGATCGGCTTGCCGCCCGAAGCGCAGAGCGACCTCTATTACGCATCTCTCATGAAAGACGCGGGGTGCAGCGCGAACGCTTCGACGATGATGCACATTCTGGGGTCGGACGACATTGCCGGAAAGCGCGGGGCGGTGACGATCGATTGGACGCGGATGGGCTGGGAATCCCTGCAATATGCTTTGGCGCACGTGAAGAGGGGCGCGCCTTTTCTGGAGCGAATGCGCGCGCTTTTCACACTGGCGGTGAACAAGCGGCAGGATGCGAAAGTGGTGAACCAGATCCGGTGTGACCGCGGCGCGAATATTGCCCGGCGAATTGGTTTGTCGGAGGCGTCCGCCGAGGCGATTCAGTGCCTCAACGAGCACTGGAATGGCCGGGGGATGCCGCAAGGCCTCGTTGGCGAACAGATTCCGTTGCTCTCGCGCATCATGAACCTGGCGCAGACGGTGGATGTTTTCTACTCCGCGCATGGCGAGGCCGGGCCATCCGCCGCCTACGCAATTGCGCGCAAACGCAGCGGCCGGTGGTTCGACCCGGACCTGGTGAAGGCCTATGGTTCGCTGGCGCGGCGGAAAGCCCTTTGGGGGGACGTGGAGAACGCCACCTGGCGGGTGATCGAACTGGAGCCGCGCGAGGAACATCTGGTGGCCGACGACGAACGGCTCGACAATATCTGCCTTGCCTTTGCCGACGTGATCGACGCCAAGTCGCCCTTCACCTACCAGCATTCGACGGGGGTTGCGGCGGCCGCGGTGACGATCGCGCGCGCGCTGTCGATGAGCGAAAAGGAAGTCACGCTGATCCGGCGCGCGGCTCTTCTGCACGACATCGGGAAGCTCAGCGTTTCCAACATGATTCTGGACAAGCCGGGCAAACTGACGCCGGAAGAATGGGATTCGGTGGCGAAGCACCCGCGCTACTCGCTCGAGATCCTGCAGCGTATTTCGAGCTTCGCGGACTTGAGCGAACTGGCGGGGTCGCACCACGAACGGCTGGATGGCAGCGGCTACTTCCGCGGATTCGGTGCGGAGCGGATGTCGACATCCGCGCGCATTCTGGCGGTCGCGGATGTTTACGATGCGCTGGTGGCGAAGCGTCCCTACCGGGATGCGCTGCCTATCGAGAAGGTATTCGCCATTATGGGAAAAGACGCTCCGCGAGCGCTGGACCGGCCGTCTTTTGAGGCGCTGCAGGCCTCGGTTCCGGTGGAGCGGCCAGCCGAAATTCCGATGACTGAAGGCCTGCTGCGGCTCTCGGCCGCGGTGGAACAGGGCAGCAGAGTCGAGGATCCCGTGAGCATCTAATACGAAAACGTCCCGTCGCCATTGCCAAGCAGCACGGTTACATAGCTGCCGAAGTAACAGAAGACCAGGTCCGGAAGTCCGTTTGAAGTGAGGGCGGTGGCCACGATGCCGTTCCCACCTTTTCCGTTGTTGTAGGTCACCGCTGGCTGAAAAGTGCCGTCGCCGTTTCCGATGAAAATGGCAGCGGAACTGGGGCCTGCCGTTGAGGAGGGGGCAAGACCATCCATGGCGAGCCCGGTTGAGAGGGAACCGGAGTTGGCCACCGCGATATCGGTGATGCCGTCGCCGTTGAAGTCCGCCGGGTAGAGCGACGTGGGGCCCACGCCGTTGGTCGGGTAACTCACGCCTGCCTGGAACGTTCCGTCGCCATTTCCCAGAAGCACTGTCATGCTGGCGGAATTGATGTTGGCAGTGGCCAGATCCACCTTGCCGTCGCCGTTGAAGTCTCCATGACAAATATCATGCGGCACCAGGCCGACCGGATACGATGCGCCTGCGGTGAAGGTTCCGTCGCCATTCCCGATCAGGATTTCCACGTTGTTGGAATACATATTGCCGACGGCGAGGTCCAGTTTCCTGTCGCCGTTGATATCGGCCACGGCGATCGAGTGCGGAACGCTTCCCACGGGTGTGTTGATGGGCGCCTGGAAAGTGCCATCGCCATTGCCCAACAGGACCGAAACCGCATCGGCTTGCCATGCCGCCGCAATGATGTCGAGTTTACCGTCGGCATTGATGTCCTTGACAGAAACCCACGCGGTACCGCTGGCGGCCGCGTAAAAGACGGAAGGCTTAAAGGTTCCGTCGCCGTTGCCCAAAAGGACCGATACGCCTTGCAATCCGCAAGAGGGGCACGAGCTTTGATGCGGGTTGATGGCGTTGGCTACGGCGAGGTCCGTGATTCCGTCACCGTTGAAATCGCCGGCCGACAGCCCGGTCGGATAAGCCCCCACCGCGTAGTTCACGGCCGTCTGGAAACCGCCCTTGCCGTTTCCCAGCAGAATGGAGATGTTCGAATCGTGATAATTGGCGGTGACGATGTCCTCATTCCCGTCTTTGTTTAAATCCGCGGCGATGATGAACTTGGGATAGGTGCCAACGGGATAATCCGGCACAGCGGCGTGTACGGCGACCGGCAGCAGCACCGCCGCCAGAGCCCAGGAAGAGCGGATGTGAAGCTGGATTCTCATGATTTGTCAGACTTCAGAATACGGCAATCCGCCTGACAAACGCCAGCGCCAAAGGTACGGGACCCGGAAGCTACGGGGTGATTTCCCAGACGACGCCATAGCCGCTCGCGCCGCCCACCTGGGTGGTTCCGTAGATATTTCCCAGCGTGTCGAACACGAGGCCGCTGAACACGTATTGGCCGTCACTCACGTCAAAATCATGCAGCGAGGTGTAGTTCCAGGTTCCGCTTCCGGACGGGGTGAGTTCGAAAACCGATCCGGCGCTGTTGAGGCCGTCGCAGTGCGTGGTTCCGTAAATATTTCCGGAAGCATCCAGGTAAACGTTGCGGTAGGTTCCCGAAATGCCCCAGCCGGGCACGCTGTAGAGCACATTGAAGGTCCAGTTGCCGCCGGAGGGAACCAGTTGATAGATGGTGCCCCCGCCGCCGGTACCGCCCTGAGTCGCGGCGCCATAGAGGTTGCCGGACTTATCGAAAATCAGGCCGCCATAGGGGACGCTTCCATCACTCCCATTCACGAATTGATGCAGGATGGTCTCGGTCCAGCCGGATTGTGACGGCGTCAACTTGAAGATGATGCCGTATCCGCTGGCGCCTCCGGCGGATGTGGTTCCGTAAAGATTGCCGGCCGAGTCGGCGGTAACGCCGGCGATGGGGAATTGCCCATCGGAACCCTGGCCGAAGGAATATAGTACTTTTTCGGTCCACGCCTCGCCAGTCTGTGGCTTGACGAGTTTGAAAACGGTGCCAGCGCTGTTTGAGCCGCCGGTGCTGGTGGTGCCGTAGATGTTGCCTTGCTTATCGAAGATGAGGTTGCAGGAAGGCGCTTCGCCGGAACCAGAGCCATTGGTGAAGCGGTAGAGGACGGTTTCCACGCCACCCGCCGCCAGGCTAAAGACGGTGCCCTGGCCACCAGCTCCGCCCCCGCCGGATGTGACTCCGTAGAGGATTCCATCGGGGCCGGGCATCAATCGCGAAGTGGGATAGCTGCCATCCGCGCCCGAAGCGAAGCTGTACACCGGGTCGAATTTCCAGGAGGCGCCTTTTGCGAGTTTGAACGCCGTGCCATAGCCGAGAGCCCCACCGACTTCGGCCGTTCCATAGAGGTTTCCGCTCTTATCGATGGTCAAACCGGCCAGCGGATTGCCCCCGTCGGTTTCGCCGGTGAAGTTATAAATTACGTTGAAGGTTTGGGCGTGCGACGGGCCTGCCCCCAGGGTAAGCGTCAACAATCCCGCCAAAGTGAGCGCGAGCGTTGTGTTTGATTTCAAGTACTTTTTGGCCATAAGTAGTTCTTTCTGGACTACATCAGTAAACCCGCCGGATCGGGGAGCGTTGTGCGGGACAACCATATTTCTTCGTGAATATTTCTTTGAGGTTGAGTCGGGAACGTGCGATTCCATAACAAAAGCGAATGCTATCGCAACGCGGACGGATTGACAAGGAACCGCTGGTTTGGTGAGCATAAAGGACGACGGAGGAACCACGGCCGGAAATGAAGCTCTATCTGGGCAACCTGCCCTTCAAAGTGACGGAGGCTGACATTTCAGCCTGGTTTGAGCAGCAAGGATTTGCGTTGGATTCGGTGACGATCATGCGCGATCGCTTCTCGAACGAGCCGCGCGGATTTGGTTTTGCGGAGATCCATGACGACGCGTCGGCGCAGCGCGCGGTGGAAGTTTGTCACGGGCAGCAGATGGGCGGGCGGGCGTTGGTGATCAACGAAGCGCGGCCCATGACGAAGGGCGGGGGTGGAGACCGGGGTGGAGACCGGGGCGGAGACCGGGGCGGCGACCGCGGATCAAGACCGCCGAGACGGGAGCGGTATTAGGGGCTCAGCGAGGCGTAATGAGGCCGCCGAGTTTGTCGGCGTCTGAGGTGGCCGCGCGAGGGAAACGGGTTTGGTAGGCTTCCAGATATTTCAAGCCGGAGCCAGTGTTGTAGAGGACGACTTGTTCGCTGGGTTTGACCCGTCCGTCCGCCAGCAATTTCTTCAAAGCCGGAATACAGGCTGCGCCCTCCGGAGCGAGGAACAAGCCGTCGTCGGAGGCCAGGCGAATCCCGGCATCGACGAGTTCCCCGTCCGAGACAGCGACGGCTGCGCCGTGGCTTTGCCGGAGGGCGTCGAGAACCAGGAAATCGCCCAAAGGCTTGGGCACACGGAGGCCTGAGGCTACGGTTTGCGCATGTGCGAAGAATTCGCTGCGCGCCGCCCCGGTTTCAAACGCCCGCACAATCGGCTGGCAGCCGGCGGCTTGGACGGCGATCATTTTCGGACGCACGCCAGCGGCGATCCAGCCTAGCTGTTCCATCTCTTCGAACGCCTTCCACATGCCGATCAGGCCCACGCCGCCCCCGGTGGGATAAAGGATGACATCCGGCAATTTCCAGTCGAGTTGCTCGGCCAGTTCGTAGCCCATGGTCTTCTTCCCCTCCACGCGGTAGGGCTCTTTCAAGGTGGAGAGATCGAACCAGCCTTCGAGGGGGGCTTTGGCGGCGACCATCCGCGCGCAGTCGCTGATGAGCCCGTCCACCAGCGTGACGCGCGCGCCATAGGCCTGGCATTCGATAAAGTTGGTTTGCGGCACATCCCGAGGCATGAAGATGTGCGCCTCGATTCCGGCCGCCGCGGCATAAGCGGCAGTGGCGCTGGCCGCGTTTCCGGCGCTGGGAACAGCTACCTTGCGGATGCCGAGCTCAACGCATTTCGAGATGGCGCAGGAAAGGCCGCGCGCTTTGAAGGAACCCGTGGGGTTCATTCCTTCGTCTTTGATGAGCAGGTTGGGCACGCCAAGACGGGCCGCGGTGCGAGGCGCGGCGAGAAGTGGCGTCCATCCCTCGCCGAGTGAGATAATATGGGCAGGGCTCGCGACCGGCAGTACGGGCGCGTAACGCCAAATGGAACGCCGGTTGACGATCTGGCCGCGGGACCATTCCAGGCGGATTCGGTCGAGATCATACCGGACTAGCAGCGGTCCGCCGCAGGCACAGAGATTTTGGGGATCGGAGCAGGAGAATTTTGCGCTGCACAGACTACACTCCAGGTGCGTCAGACTAGTTAGACCCTTATTTTCCATGCGGCGAACTTTCCAGTGTACCGGAGCGATGTTTTTAGCGGCTTGCGCCGCGCGTGCGGGCGAGCGCGTGGTTTTGACCACGGGCTACGAGATGCACGCCGATCGCCACGAGGAGCAAGGCGACACGGTCAGGATTTTCGACGCGGGCTCTGTGACGGATCTGCCGAAGGCTTTGGTTGCGGAATATCGGGTCGAGGAATATACGCCTCCGGTTGCGGTCGCAGCCGTGCCGCAGCCGGAAAAGCCTGCCGTGGCGAGCACCGACCCGAAAGAGATGATTCAGGCGACGGTGGAGAAGCAGAACCTCCCGCGCGAACTGGTGGCATTGGTGTCGAGCGTGATCCGGCAGGAGTCCGGGTTTCACGCGAACGCGGTTTCGCCGAAGGGCGCGATCGGGCTGATGCAGTTGATGCCCGGCACGGCTCGCGACCTGGGCGTGAATCCCCTGGATGCGGCCCAGAATATCGAAGGCGGTACGCGGTACCTGAGCGAGTTGCTGAAGAAGTATGAGGGGCATGACGATCAGGTGGTGCGGGCGCTTGCGGCCTATAATGCGGGGCCCGCGGCGGTGGATAAGTACAACGGCGTGCCGCCCTATTCCGAGACGCGCGCTTATGTGCGCCGGGTTGTGAAGAATTACCTGAGCGCGCAAAAATCAGAATAGGTTTGCCTTATATAGTGATCAAGCGGGAATGGCCAGCTCTTCGATCAACGGCGGACTTCGATCAAAGTCGCTGTAGCGAATCCATGTAGGCTTCACGACGAAGTAGACAATCCCCGGCCAACTCTGCCGCGCCGGACCGTCAGGCCAGGCTTCAAAATATACCTGCTGGCAGCGCGCGAGTTCCATTCCGTCCAATTCCTGCGCCGTGCCTTCGAGCTGTACCGTCTGCTCACCTTCCCAACCAATCACAAATGAACAAGCCGGCCGCGCGACTAAGTTCCTATACTTTCTCGAACTCTTGATAGTATCGAAGACAATTTCCAGTTGATGAGTCACCGCAATGCCGACTAATGCCGATTGTGGAGAGTTATCTTTCGCCACGCTACTCAACACTCCTAACTTGCGCTGAGCGATGAAGGTATAAATTTCGGCTTCAGTCAACGCCTTGCCCTGGGTCCAGCCTCACCACAAACGCTTCCGGGATGCTCTGTTCCTCGCGAATCTGTCGCGCGAGGGTTTCGGCAGCGCTGGTGGATGGCTCTTTTCCCACCAGCAATCGCCACAGCGGCGGCGTGCCGGCGCGGAATCGCAAGGCCGCCGAGCCATATCGCGCGGCCATGTGCGCCAGCAGCCGGTCCGCATTCTCCCGATTCGCGAAGGCCCCCGTCTGTACGGCGAATACGGGCGGCTCGGGAGCAGCGGGAAGGCCGTTGATGGTCAACTTGACGTGCGCCACGCCCGGTCCGATCATCCCGATGGCCACCGCCGCCGCGTGCGAGAGATCGATGATGCGCCCTTCCACAAAGGGCCCGCGGTCATTGATGCGGACTTCGGTGGACATCCCGTTGTCCAGGTTCTCGACGTGGACGAGCGTCCCGAATGCCAGCGTGCGATGTGCCGCCGTCATCTTCTCCATGTCGTAAATTTCGCCGCTGGCCGATGCGCGGCCATGATAAGGATGCCCGTACCAGCTCGCGAGCCCGGTTTCCGGTTCGGTGTCGGAAGGCGCGGCACGGAGCGGGGTGGGCGTCGGCGGAGTTCTCACGGCCTTCCGCTTGTGCCCGCAGGCTTCGATCAACAGGCCGCCAATGGCGACGGCCAGAACATTTCTACGCGTCGTCATTTGGTTGCCAGTTCAATCAACTGATCGGCATGCCGCAGCGCCTCGCGCGTTACCGTTTGCCCGGAGATCATGCGGGCGACTTCCTGGCGGCGCTGCTCCGGCTCCAGTTCCACGACGCGCGAAGTGGTGCGCCCGGCTGCTTCCACCTTCTCCACGACAAAGTGATGGTCCGCGAAACTGGCTACCTGCGCCAGATGCGTGACGCATAAAACCTGATTGCCGCGCGAAAGTTTCTTCAACCGGCGGGCCACGCCTTCCGCCGCGCTTCCGCCCACGCCGGTATCCACCTCATCGAAAACCAGCGTCCGATGCCCGTCGGCATCCTGCGATTCGACGAGGCAGCTCTTGAGGGCCAGCGCAATCCGCGAAACCTCACCGCCCGAGGCAATTCGCTCCATGGGTTTGGGCTCTTCGCCCCGGTTTGCCGAAACCAGGAAACGAACGTTGTCCGCGCCCGCTTCGGACCACTCGCCGGGCGCAACATCGACGCGAAAAACGGTCCGCTCCATGGCCAGCGCCGCCAGTTCCTTCTCCACCGATCTGGATAGCTTGGTGGCCGCGTGCTTGCGCGCATCCGTCAATTGGGCGGCGATCGACTCAAACGCGGAGAGCAGGGTCTTGCGGGCCGCCTGCAATTCGGCGAGGCGCACATCGGCGTTTTCCATGCCCGCGATCTTGCGCTCCACGTCCACCAGGAAGGCGAGGACCGCTTCCACGGAACCGCCATACTTGCGCTTGAGCCGCTCGATGAGAGCCAAACGGGATTCCACTTCTTCCAGGCGCGCGGGGTCAGCTTCCAGTTTGTCCAGATAATCCCGCAACACATAGGAGGCTTCCTCGATGGCGATCACCGCCGGCTCCAGAGAGGTGCGGATTTCGCCCAGCGCGCCGGCGATGCGCGCCACCTCTTCCAGCTTCCGCATAGCCATCTTCAAACCCGCGTAAGCCGAACCCGGCGATTCATAGAGTGTCTGGTAAGCAGCCCCGGTGTTCTCCAGCAAGCGGCCCACATTCTGCTGGACGCGCTTTTCTTCTTCGAGCCCGGCTTCTTCGGCCGCCTTCAAAGCGGCGGCGTTCAATTCCTTCTGCTGGAATTGCCAGATGTCGAGTTGCCGCAGTTTATCCTGCTCATTGCCCTGCAAGTCCTGCAGCTCGCGCTCCACCGCCCGCCAGTTCTTATACGCCTCGCGAACGCTTTCGCGCAGCGCGGCTGCCCCGGCGAACGCGTCCAGCATGTCGCGCTGGGCTTCCGTTCGATAGAGTTGCTGCTGTTCGTGCTGGCCGTGAATGTCTCCCAGGAACGGAGCGATCTCACGCAAGAGAGCCGCGGTGGCGGGCCGGTTGCCGACGTAAACGCGACTCTTGCCGCTCGACAGAACCTCGCGCTCAATGAGCAGTTCGCCGTCTTCCGGTTCCACGCCCGCGCCGTGCAGCAGTTGCTCCAGCGCAGGCTGATTGCCCAATTCGAAGCGTCCGGAAATGCGCGCCTTCTGTTCGCCGGAACGGACGACATCCGCGGACGCGCGACCGCCGAACAGCAGGTCGAGCGCACCAACCAGGATCGACTTTCCGCTGCCGGTCTCACCGGTGAGCAAGTTCAATCCGGGATGGAACGCGACCCGCAGCCGGTCTACAACGGCATAGTTTTCGACGGCGAGTTCCAGCAACATCTAACTGAAAGGATATCGTCAGCCCCGCCTATTTCTTCGCCGTCGCCGTTTGTTCGCCGTCAATGAACCCCAGGTACTGCGTTCCGGCCGCCGCGGCCATGCCCTTGGGCCGTGCGAGGCCCACGGCATCGACGGGTCGCCAGGATGGGCCATCGGCTCCNNGAATGTTGAGGCTGTGGCCGTCGGCGGCCTCGACGGTGATCAACCGCATCATCATCTTGCCGCCAAAGACCAGCAATTTCTTCTTCGCTTCCTGTGCGATCTCGCCTGTTGCGAGCGCGCCTTTGTGGATCACCACTGTGCCGCCTACTTCCAGGTCTTTGCTCACCGTGAAGTGGATTGGAGTGCCCACGGGAGCGCTGGCCGGTATGTCATCCGCCAGCGTCAAGCTTAACGGCGAGCCGTCCGGGATGGTGACGGCGGGGTGCAGGTCGGCTTTCGCGGGCTCGACCGGCGGCGGCT
>PLFE01000114.1 GCA_003136675.1 Bryobacterales bacterium | reverse complement strand
GGCTGTCCGGGGCCGGCGCAGATTTTATTAAAATCGAGGCTTGGGATCCCACAATCTAAAACGTGTCTTGCCACAGTCAGCCACATGAGCGAAGTTTGGGACCAAATCGAATGGCGCGCCTTTGAGCGCCAAGCCGCGCAGGCGGTAACCTCCGCTTCCCGCCCGGAACTCGCCTGGGCGAAGGCCGTTCGCGCTTCCCGAACCGTTCTGCGCAATTACTCTACCAGCTTTTTCATCGTGACGCGCTTCCTGCCTCCCGCCAAGCGGGGCCAGGTGGAAGTGGTTTACGCCGCTGTTCGGTACCCGGATGAGATTGTCGACACGTTTCCGCTTTCACCCGCCGGGCGCTTGCATCTGCTCGACTCGTGGGCCGACCACTATGAGCGCAGCCTCCAGCACGATTCCCTGCAGCAGGCCGTTGCCGCCGGGCTAGATTGTTTTGTCGCCGCCTTTGCCCAGGTTGTCCGTCAGAAAAACATCCCTCCCGCCCATTACCGCTCCTTCCTGCAGGCCATGCGGCTGGATGTAACGCCGCGGCCTTTTCTGGACCTGGATGATCTCGTCGAATCCTACATCTACGGCAGCGCCACCGTCGTCGGCTATTTCCTCGCCTACGTCTATGGCGCGTCGGCGCCGTCGGAATTCGCCCGCGCGCTCACCGCGTCAAGGGATCTGGGAATCGCTTTGCAATTAACCAACTTCTTGCGCGACGTCCCGGAAGATAAGCGCCGCGGCCGCGTCTACCTTCCCCAGGACATGCTGCGCGCCGAAGGCATTACCGAATTGGACTTCGCCGGCGAATCGTCACGCCGCGCACTCAGGCGCGTCCTTCACCGTCTTTCCGACACCGCCGAACAGTTCTATTCCAGCGCCGAATCCAACGTTGATGCGTTTTCGCCGGATTGCCGCGTCGCCATCCAATCCTGTATCGACGTTTATCGCCGGCTCAACCGTCGCATTGGCTGCCGGGGCGAAGGCATGATGCAGCGCGAGAGCGTCCCCATGAAAGAGAAATTCCGCGTGCTCCCGCCCAGCAAGTACTGGCGGCTACCCCTCGCTTTTCTGGGCGCACTATGACTGCGGCCGTCATCGTAGGCGCCGGGCTCGGCGGTTTGAGCGCCGCCATCCATCTGCGTTTACAAGGCCGCCCCGTCACCGTATTCGAAGCCAATCACTCGGTTGGTGGGCGCGCCAATGTCATCGAACGCGAGGGCTACCGCTTCGATACCGGTCCGTCTCTGCTGAACTATCCCTGGGTATTTGAAGATCTTTTTTCCGCTGCCGGCCGTCGCTTCGCGGACTACGTCGACTTGATCCCGGTCGACCCGTCGGTGGAATTCCGCTGGCCCGATGGTGTCACCTTTTCTCTCTCCAGCGACTTGAAAAATCTGCGCGAGGAATGTGAGCGCCTGGAACCCGGCTGCGGTCCGCGCCTCATCGCCTGGATGCGTGACGCCGCCTTCAAGTTCGATACCGCGTTCGGCAAGCTGGTCACCCGCAATGAAGATAATCCGCTGAAATGGGTGGGCAAACTGAGCGTGCGCGAAATGATGTCCATGGGCGTCTGGCGTTCGCTCGATTCCGAACTGGGCCGTTTCTTCAAGAACCGCTACATTCGCGAAGCTTTCGGATCCTACGGAATGTACCTCGGCGGTTCGCCCTTCGATTTGCCGGGATTGTTTTCCATCCTGGCCTATGGCGAACTGGCTTACGGATTGTGGCTGCCGCGCGGTGGAATCTACGGACTCGTCCGCGGCATCGAGCGCCTCGCGCGCGAACTCGGCGTTCAAATCCACACCAGCACCCGCGTCGCATCCATCGATTCCCATGCCGGCGCCGCCACCGGCGTTCGTCTGGAGAACGGCGAATTCTTTCCCGCACGGGTCGTGGTCTCGAACGTCGATCTTCCCACTACCGAGCGATCCCTGCTTTCGCAGGCGTCGCGCAAACCCGTCGAGCACCGGATGACGCCCGGCGTTCTCACTTTCTATTGGGGTTTACGCGGCGACGAAGGCGCATACGGGCACCACACCATCTTTCTTCCCCGCCGCTTCCGCGCCGCCTTCGACCAGCTCAAGCAAGGCCGCATTCCAGACGACCTGCCGTTCTACATCAGCATCGCTTCCGCCTCCGACCCGAGCCTCGCGCCTCAGGGAGCGTCCAGCATGTTTGTCCTCGTCCCCACGCCTGTAATCAGCGCGATGCCGCGCGCGGACTGGTCCACCATCGTGCCGGAGGTGAAAGCCCGCGTGCTCTCCCGCATCGGGCTCGACCCCGCTCGCATCGCCGTCGAAGAGGTCTGGACTCCCGTCGAATGGCAGCGCCGTTTCGGTCTCCACGATGGTTCCGCTTTCGGAGCCGCACATACCCTGTTCCAGATGGGCCCCTTCCGTGCTAAAAATTATTCAAACCAGATGAGCGGCCTGTATTTTGCCGGAGCCGGCACCACTCCGGGCACCGGAATGCCCATGGTCGTGCTCGGCGGCCGCATGGTCGCGGAAAGGATTGCCGCCCATGTTCATTAAGCAATTTGGCGTGGGTCCTCGCATCTTCTTCGGTCTACATGGCTGGAGTGGCGACCATCGAACCTTTGAACCGCTGGCGCGTCACGTGCCTGCTGATGCCACTCTCCTGGCCTGCGATCTTCCAGGCATCGGCCAGTCCGAACCCCTGTCGCAATGGTCCATGAATTCCGTCGCCGGCGAAGTCGCCGATGCCATCTACCGGATCGGGCAGCCCGTCACCGTGATCGGGAATTGCAGCGGAGCCAACATCGCGTTCTTTGTTGCGCGGATGATTCCCGAGCGCATCGAACGCCTCGTCACCATTGATGTCTTCGCCTACTGGCCGTGGTACTTTCGCGTATTCGTAAACCGGTGGATCGGTCGCTATGCCTATTTCTCCACCTTCGCCAATCCGATGGGACGCTGGCTCACCAACCTGTCCCTCAGTAGCAAGCGCAGTGAATCCAGCACTCTAACGGGAGGCTTCAGCCGCGTCGATCATCGCGTGACCTATCGCTACCTCACCTTATTGAAAGACTCTGGAACCGTGGAGCAGTTCCGTGATCTGAAAATAGCCTGCGACCTGGCATACGGCGAAAACAGTTTCGCCGCCGCTCGCGAATCCGCCCTGGCCCTCGCCGCGATGTGGCCCGGATCGCGCACATTTGCCCTGCCCGCCGCCGGACACTTGCCCATCGTCGAAGCGTCGGCCGCCCTGGCCCAAATCATCTTTTGCAGTCAACAAAGAGAGATCCCGTGCCCCATACCTGCCACCCATTGCGCGAATTGATCGAGGACGCGCTGCAGGATTTCCTGCCGCTCAGCCGCCTGGAGTCCGCCGCGCGTCTGAACGATGCCATCCACTATGCCGTGTTCCCCGGCGGCAAGCGTATGCGTCCGCTGCTCACTCTGCTAGGCGCGCGGATTGCCGGCGTTCCTCTTGACGATGCCCTGCCGGCCGCCTGCGCGGTGGAGTTCCTGCACACCAGCTCATTGATCTTCGACGACCTTCCCTCCATGGACGACGCCGCTTTGCGCCGCGGCAGCGCCACGCTCCACCTGGTCTTCGGAGAAGACATCGCCCTGCTGGCGGCCCTGGCCTTGCTCAATCAGGCCTACGCGCTCTTCGGATCGAATACCTGCTTGCTCGCCGAAGCCGTTGCCTGCATCGGCTCCAATGGCATGATCGGCGGTCAGGCCCTGGATCTGGCAGGCAAGACCGCTGGCCCCATTTCCTTCAATTCGCGCAACCGCAAAACCTCATCCTTGATGCGGCTCACGCTGGTCGCGGGCGCCATGGCTGCCGGGGCGTCGCCGGCGGCCGTGGGCGCTCTGGCCAGCGTCGGCGAAGATTTCGGCGAAGCCTACCAGGTCTGTGACGATCTGCTCGATCAGTTGCAGGATGCTCGCCACCAACGCCCCAGCCACGCCGCCGACTTTGGTCCCCAGGCGTGCCGCGAACACGTCTCCGGGTTGCTGGGTCGCGCGCGGCGCACGCTCCAAGCTCAATTCGGCCATACTGAGGAGGTGGCTGCGCTACTATCCAACGTCGACTTGATCGTCAGTGGATTCGCTCCCGCCGGCATGGTGACGGCTTGTTCCTGATCGCCGCCGCAGCCTTCATCCTGCTGGTCGTTCTCGCCAATGCCCTCTTCTGGCCCAGGGTGAAAAGTGAAGCGGCACCCTTGCCGGCCCATCGTGTTTCCATCCTGATTCCGGCGCGCAACGAAGAATCCAATATCGCGCAGTGCATCCAGCGGGCCCTCGATCAAGGCGCGGACGTACTCGAAATCCTCGTCTATGACGACCACTCCCAAGACCGCACCGCGGCCCTTGTGGATCAAGCCGCTGCCCGCGACCCGCGCGTGAAGCGAATCGACCCGGAACCGCTCCCCGCCGACTGGTGCGGGAAAAACTTCGCGTGCTGGCGTCTCGCCTCGCGCGCCGCCGGAGACTGGCTTCTCTTCCTCGATGCCGACGCGCGCCTCACGCCGGGCGCGGTCGATGGCATGGCCGCCGCCGCCATCGCCCGCCGCTTGACGCTGCTCAGTTGCTGGCCCGGTTTTGATCTCCAAAGCTTTGCCGAACGGATGCTCATGCCGCTGCTGAACTGCGTCGTCTTCACCATCTTCCCCGCTCCACTTTCGCTGATCCGCAATGCGCCCTCACTCGGCCTCGCGCACGGCGCGTGCCTGCTCATCGAACGCGCCGCCTACCAGAAGCTGGGGGGCCACGCGCTCGTGCGTGGCGAGATTTTCGAAGACACGCGCCTCGCCCAAACCTGGCGCGCGCACGGCGAAAGGTCCCTCTGCCTCGACGGTCAGCATGTGGTTCGCGTTCGCATGTACGCCGGCTTGCACGAAATCTGGCTCGGATTTCAGAAGAACTTCTTCCCCGCCTTTCGTCACCAGGGCATGTTCTGGCTGTTCCTCCTCTTCCGTTTCACTGTGTTCCTCCTGCCCTTTCTGCTATTCGACTGGGTCGCGGCGCTGCTCATCGTTCTCGCTCGCCTCGTGCTCGCGGTACGCTTTGGACAGCCCTGGTGGAGCGCCCTGCTGCATCCCGTCGCGGAAGTCTTTCTGCTCTTTCTGGGCATCTCCTCGTGGTGGCAGTGCCGCGTAGGCCAGGGCGTAATTTGGAAAGGCCGCGTGTACCGCGCGAGGCGCGTCTGAGCCGCCGGGCCGTCATCATCGGCGGTGGATTGGGTGGACTCGCCGCGGCCCTCCGCCTGCGCGCATCCGGCTGGCTGGTCCGCATCTGTGAAGCGGGACCCCGCATGGGCGGCAAGATGAACCGGTGGTCCTCCGCCGGTTTTACCTTCGATACGGGACCCTCGCTCATCACCATGCCCTGGGTTTTCGCGGACCTGTTTCGCGCCGCCGGCAGCCGCATGGAGGACCACCTGCAACTCATCCCGCTCAGCCCTCTCTCGAAGTACATTTACGCGGACGGCACATCCTTCACCTACACATCGTCCCTGCCGGAGTGGTTCGAAACCCTGGCCCGCATCGCTCCAAAGGACGCCCAGAAGGAAAAAGACGGGTTCCTGCGTTTCCTCGAACTGGGCGCGCGTCTGTGGGAAGTCTCTCGCCGTACCTTCATGAGCCGATCCCCTTACGATCCGCCAGGCCCAGGCGATTGGGAAGTGCTGCGCCACATGCCTCTGCGCTATGGATGGGGCAACTACGACGCTACCGTGCGCGCGCATTTTTCGAGTCCCTACCTCCGGCAGCTTTTCAACCGCTATCCCACCTACGTCGGCTCCTCGCCATACCGGTCGCCGGCTACTCTGGCAGTCATTCCCTACCTCGAATTCGCTTACGGCGGATGGTATGTGCGCGGCGGCCTTTACGGCATTGTGGAATCGCTGGTCGCTCTCGCCTCTGAGCGCGGAGTGGAGCTTTCCACCGGTTCGCGGGTTACCCGAATCATCAAGAGCCGCGGCCGTGCCGCCGGCGTCGTGCTGCATACCGGCGAAACCATCCCTGCCGATGTCGTCGTCATGAATGGCGATGCGGCCACTGTCCCGGAACTGCTTGGTGAGCCTGCGGCGTCCACGACTTCGCGGTCCATGTCAGGGTTTGTGATGCTGCTCGGCATCGATCGTGAACTTCCCGAATTGCAGCCCCACACCATCTTCTTCTCCGCCGATTACCAGCGCGAATTCCGTGAGATCTGCGACGAGCGGCATTTCCCCACCGACCCTACCGTGTATGTCAACGCGCCCAGCCGTCTCGACCGATCCATCGTCCCCAGCGGCTGCGAGTCGCTCTTCATCATGGCCAATGCGCCCGCTCGCTCGGGTCAATGTGACGACGCCGATGTCTCTGCCGCCCGGGAGCGCGTCTTCGCGCGTCTCCACAAAAGCGGGTTCCCCTCCCTCGCCAATCACATCGTTGTGGAAGATGTCTGGACGCCGCGGCGCATCGAGGAAACCTATCTCATGCCGGGGGGAGCCATTTATGGAACTGACTCGCATGGGTGGCGCAACGCCTTCCTGCGACCCCGCAACAAGAGCCAGGTTTGCCGCGGTCTCTATCACGTCGGGGGCAGTACGCACCCCGGCGGCGGCACTCCCACCGTGCTGCTCTCGGCCGAGATCACCTGTAAATTGATTCAACGCCATGAAGGTTCGTAGCGCCCTCGCCGCACTCTGGCTTGCCTACGCCGTCTTCTGGATTGGCGGCGTCGGCGGACACCTTTTGTATGGCGGAACTCCGGCGAACATGCGGTGGACAGCCCCGCTTTTCCTCGCACTCGCCTCCCTGTTGGTTGTGGTCTCGAACCCAGCCGATTGGCCGGCATGCGCCATCAGCTTCGCCGCCGGATTTCTGGCCGAGGCCATCGGAGCTTCAACGGGCTATCCATTCGGAAGGTACTCCTACACCAGCACGCTCGCGCCCAGTGTGTTCGGAGTCCCCCTCGTCGTTGCCGGCGCATGGATGATCCTCATTGCCTGGGTACGCCAACTGAGTATCCCCGTTTGGGCGGGTGCGCTGGCCATGACCCTTTTCGATCTGGTGATCGATCCGCTGGCCGCCAATACGCTCGGCTACTGGAAATGGACCTCCGCGGGCCCGTACTTTGGAGTTCCGCTCTCCAACTTCGCCGGCTGGTTCTGCGTCAGTTTCCTGATCCTGACCATCCTCCGCGCACGCCCGGCCCGCAGCGTCGGAGTGGTCCTAACCGGCTGCAGTATCCTGATCTTCTTTGCCCTGGTCAGCATCGCCCACCACTACTTCGTCCCCGCCGGGATCGGCGTCACTCTGTGCGCGTTACCTTGGTGGCGTAGGCTTCAGCGATAATCGAAAACATGGCCGTCACCTTCGACGACGTGCGCAAAACCGCGCTCTCCATCCCGAAAGTCGCGGAAAGCACGTCCTACGGAACCGTCGCATTCAAAGTCGGCGGCAAGCTGTTCTTGCGGCTCAAGGAAGATAACGAATCTCTCGTCGTGCGCACCACCTTCGAGGAGCGCGATTCTATGATGGCCGACGACCCGGCCACCTACTACATCACCGATCATTATCTGAAATATCCCTGGGTACTCGTTCGCCTCTCCAAGGTGCATCCCGACGCCATGCGCGACCTTGTCAAGCGGGCTTGCCGGTTGGCTTCTTCGCCTCCGGCAAAACCGGGTACCGCAGGTTCAACTCCTTCATCGCATCGACGATGATCGCGGAGATAGCCATGTTCCGGAACCACTTATGATTGGACGGAATCACATACCAGGGCGCGTGCGCGCGGCTCGTCTTCTGAATCGCGTCCTGATAAGCATCCTGATACTCGCTCCAGAATTTGCGCTCCGTGAAATCCGCATCGGAAGACTTCCAGTTTCTGTCCGGATCGCCCACGCGCGCCTGAAAGCGCTTCTCCTGCTCGGCTTTGCTGATGTTGAGGAAGAACTTCAGAATCACCACCTGATTCCGGTAGAGCATGTCTTCGAACTCACGAATCTGCCGGAAGCGGTCCGACCACACTTCTTTCGGCGCCAGGTTGTGGACGCGCACCACCAGCACGTCTTCATAGTGGGAGCGGTTGAAGATCCCGATGTCACCACGCGGCGGCATCGCCTTGTGAATGCGCCACAGAAAATCGTGATCCAGCTCCTCATGCGACGGCTGCTTGAATGCCGTCACCTGGCAGCCTTGCGGATTCACGCCGCTCATCACGTGCTTGATCGTACCGTCCTTGCCGGCCGCGTCCATGCCCTGCAGCACAATCAGAATCGCCCGCTTATGTTCGGCATACAGCACGCTTTGCAGCTTCTCCAGCTTCTGCGTGTTCTCCCGGGCCTGTTCCCCGGCCACGGCTTCGTCGTCAAACCCCGCTGTGTCGTCCGGATCGTGATCCGTCAGCCGGAAGCTTTTCTTTTTCGCGACAAAACGTTTTCGGAAGTCCATCGCTTCTATTATGATGATGACCATGAACCGTCGCCAACTATTCGGCACTGCGCTGGGAGCCGCGGCAACCAGCACCGCCTTGCGATCTCAATCTTCTGCGCCCGCCTCAGGAGCCATCAAGCTGGGCGTCGCCACTTACTCCCTTCGCGAATTCCAGCGCGATCTGGCCATCCGGATGATTCACGACCTGGGCATCCGCTACGCGGACGTCAAAGAGTTTCACTTACCGCAAAACGATTCTCCGGCGGAACTGGCCGCCGGCCGGCGCGCCTTCGACAAAGCGGGAATCGACGTCATCGCGGGCGGCAACATCAGCTTGTCGGAGCCCGACGAAGCCGGGCTGCGTCCTCATTTCGAATACGCGCGTCTGTGCAAATTCCCCATCATGGTCTGCGCTCCGAAACACGAAAACCTGGCCATCGTCGAGAAACTCGCCAGGGAGTTCGATATCCTCATCGCTATTCATAACCACGGTCCGGAAGACAAACAGTTCCCGACCCCGCGAAGCGTTCTGGAAGCCGTCAAAAACATGGACCCGCGCATGGGCCTGTGCATCGATATCGGCCACACGGCCCGCACCGGCGACGATATCGTCGAGGCCGTGCGAATGGCCGGTCCACGCCTGTATGAAATGCACTTCAAGGATCTTCGGGACGGCAGCGCCAAGGAGAGCCAGTGCATCGTTGGCCAGGGCGTGCTGCCCATTCCCGCTATCTTCACCGCGCTGCGCAAGAGCGGCTATCAGGGCGTTTGCTCATTGGAATATGAGATAGAGGGAGACAACCCCATCCCCGGGATGCAGCAGTCCTTCGCCTATATGCGCGGCGTGATCGCTGGACAGAACAGCTAAGCTACCTGATTATGGAGCGAATCGAAATCGGCGCAGTGCGTGAAGAGAAAGTGCGCGTGGAGAATGAGAACGCCATCAATTTCCTGGGCCTTCCGGGCGCGCGCGTGCTCTCCACGCCGCACATGATCGGCTACATGGAACGGACGTCGCGAAATCTGGTGCTGCCCATGCTCGAGCCGGGGGATGATTCGGTGGGCACCATCGTCAATGTGTCGCACTTATCCGGAGCTCCCCTCGGTTCTGAAGTCACCTTCCGCGCCGAAATCGAATCGGTAGAAGGCCGCCGGGTGAACTTTCGCGTCAAAGCCTATGACGATCAGCATGTCGTGGGCGAAGGAACCCATCAGCGATTTGTTGTCACGGTGGCCGCCTTCGCTCAGAAGATGCAGCGCAAACTGGAGAATTCGACCCGGAGCTAATGCGAACTCTTGCGGCCGCGCTCTTGTTGGTTTCTCTGCCCGTGCTGGCGCAAGAGAAGATCACCCTGCAGGACGCCATGGAGCGCGCGCGGCGATATAGCGGGCAGGTCCAATCGGCCAGCCTCACCGCGCAGCTCGCCCGCGAAGATACGGTTCAGGCCAAGGCCGCGCAGCTGCCAACTCTCAACGCGTTGAACCAATTCATCTACACCGAGGGCAATGGCACGCCATCGGGAGTCTTCGTCGCGAACGACGGCGTGCACGTTTATAACGAACAGGCCTTGGTGCATCAGGAGTTATTCAGCGTGTTTCGCCGCGCGGAAGTGCGGCGCGCCAAAGCTGCGGAAGCGGTTGCGGCGGCGCGGCGCGGCATCGCTTTGCGCGGCCTGAATGCAACCGTGGCCCAGAACTTTTACGCGGTGGTCACGGCCTCGCGCAAAGTCGCCAACGCGCAGACCAGCCTCGATGAATCCGGCCGCGTTCTGGACATCACGCGCAAGCAGGAACAAGGCGGCGAGGCAGCCAAAGCGGACGTGATCAAAGCCCAGCTTCAGCAGATGCAGCGCGTGCGCGACCTGTCCGACGCGCAAGTCACATTGGAGAAAGACAAGGTCGCCCTCGCCGTGCTCATCTTCCCCGACATCACCCGCGACTTCACGGCCGTGGACGATCTGGATCACCCGCCCGCTCTCGAAGGTTTTGCGGAGTTTCAAACCACTGCGGCATCGGAGAGCCCGGAGCTCGCCGCCGCTCAGGCCGGCGTCATGCAGGCCAAGCGGGATGTCGATGTGGCGCGCTATCAGTTTCTACCCAGCTTCGCGCTGGACTTCGCTTATGGCATCGACGCGAATCAGTTCGCGGCGCGGACGGATTACCCCACCGATGAATCCGGCCGCAGCACGTTGCCCAGCTATCTGGTGAACAACCGCCAGAACCTCGGCTATTCCGGCCAGCTCACGCTCAACATCCCGATCTGGAACTGGGGCGCGACGCGCAGCAAAGTAAAGCAGGCGGAATTCCGGGCGGAGCAGGCGCAGGCCGATCTCACCATCGCGCGGAAGCAGTTGAATGCCAACATGAGTTCCGCGTATCTGGAAGCCCAGGCGGCGCACGAGCAAATCGATTCTTTGCGCGGCAGCGCCGACCTTTCCGTGGAAAGCCTGCGCCTGACTCTGCTGCGTTATCAGGCCGGCGAAGCCACCGTGCTGGAAGTGGTGGACGCGCAAACCACGCTGGCCGCGGCGCGCAACGCGTATGCTGATGGATTGGCCCGCTATCGCTTAGCCGTTGCTACCATCGAGACTCTTACCGGACACTTCTGATATGACCCGATTTCAGTGGTTGATCTGCGCAGCGCTCGCGGCCATGCTATCGGCATGCGGCGGCAAGGAAAAAGCAGCAGGCGATACCGACGCGCCGACCGCTGTGCAAATCGCCAAAGCGCTCCGCGGCCCGATCGAAAGAATCATCACTGCCGATGCCATTCTCTACCCCGTCACCCAATCGGCCATCACCCCGAAGATCAGCGCCCCGGTCCGGCGGTTTCTTGTCAATCGCGGCGATCCCGTGACCAAAGGCCAATTGCTGGCCGAACTGGAAGATCGCGATCTTGTGTCCGCGCTCAGCGAAGCCAAAGCGCAGTGGGAACAGGCGCAGGCTCAATTTCTCACCACCACCCAGGCCCAACTTCCCGAAGAAATGACGAAGGCCGTTGCCGATGAGCAAAGCGCGAAGCAGGCGCTGGACGCCGCGAAGAAGCTCTACGACAACCGCGTGGCATTGGTTCGCGAAGGCGCGCTTGCCCAAAAGCTGGCCGACGATGCCAAGGTCGCACTGGTGCAGGCACAGAGCCAGTTCGACACCGCGCAGCGGCACCTGGAAGCGGTGAGAAACGTAAGCGGCGCGGAGCAGGCGAAGAGTGCGCAAGGCCTGCTGGACGCCGCCAAGGCGCACTACGCCAGCGCACAGGCGCAGTTAAGTTACGCTGAAATCCGCAGTCCCATCGACGGCATCGTCGCGGATCGTCCCGTAAGCGCGGGGGAAATGGCCGCTAGCGGATCGCCCGTCATCACGGTGGTCGACACTGCGGAGATTGTGGCTCGCGCCAATGTTCCGGCGCTCGAAATCGCGCATCTGAAGGTGGGGCAGGACGCAACCATTACAACCGCCGGCTCCGAAGTCCCCGGCAAGGTGACTGTGATCAGCCCCGCGGCGGATCCGTCCAGCACCACCATCGAAGTTTGGGTCAAAGCGCGAAACGCGGGCGCGGTTCTCAAGCCCGGCGTAACCGCCAAAGTCTCCATCCATGCGGAAACCATTCCAGACGCGGTTGTGGTTCCCGCATCCACCCTGCTCAACTCCGAGGAAGGCGAAACCGAAGTCATGGTCGTCACGCCCGATGCGACGGCTCATGAACAGAAGGTGGAGACCGGCGTACGGGATGGCGACCGCATCCAAATCACCGGGGGACTGAAGGGCGGCGAATCCGTGGTCACTACCGGCGGCGTCGGCCTGGCCGATAAGTCCAAGGTGGAAGTCCGGAAATGACCGCATCCGGCGAGGAGCACTGGAGCGGGCGCTTCGGCAAGCCGATTATCTTCATCGTCCTTGCCCTCATGGTGCTGGGAACTTATCTTGCCACCACGATTCCCGTCTCCGTTTTCCCGGACACCAACTTTCCTCGCATCGTAGTCGGCGTCGACAACGGCGTCATGCCGATCGATCAGATGCAGGTCACGGTGACACGTCCTCTGGAAGAGGCCGCCAATACGGTGCCCGGGCTAGACTCGGTACGCTCTACCACCTCTCGTGGATCGGCTGAGATCAATCTGTTTTTCAACTGGAATGTGGATATGTTCCAGACGCTAAACCTGGTGAACGCAGCGCTCGCCCGCGCCCAGAGTTCCCTCCCGCCCACGGCCAAGATCACCGCAAGCCGGCTTACGTTCGCTGCATTCCCGATCCTGGGCTATAGCCTTACTTCATCCACCATCCCGCAGACCAGGCTTTGGGAAACCGCGACTTATGACATCAAGCCGCGCCTCAATCGTCTGCCCGGCGTCTCGAATATTGTGGTGCAGGGCGGGCAGGTTCCCGAGTTTCAGATCGAGCCCGATCCAGCCAAGCTCCTCGAAACGCAAGTCACCGTCGCCGGTATTCTGGATTCGGTCTCTCGCAGCAATCTGATCGATTCACCCGGCTTACTCGAGAACCGGCACCAACTCGTTCTCGCGCTGGTGAGTGGACAGACCACCACTCCCAGCGAGATCGGCAATATTGTTCTCAAACTAACTCCCGCGGGGCTGCCGGTGCGCATCGGCGATGTGGCCCGGGTGTCGCGCTCGGTCGAGCCGGTGTACACCACGGTCACTGCGAACGGGAAGCCCGCGGTGCTGATTAACGTCTTCCGTCAGCCCGACAGCAACACAGTGGGAGTGGCGAACGCGGTTCACGCGGAACTCGAACAGATCCGCGCGTCGCTTCCAAAAGGAGTACGGATCAGCTCGTTCTACGACCAATCGGATGTGGTCGAAGGGTCCATCAGCAGCGTGCGCGACGCCATCCTTGTCGGGCTCGTCCTCGCCGCCGCCATTCTCGTGCTCTTCCTGCGGGACTGGGGCAGTTCGGTGGTGGCCGGACTCGTCATCCCCGCCACCATCGCGATCACCTGTATCGCCCTCCGCGCATTCGGCCAAACCTTCAATCTGATGACGCTCGGTGGACTGGCTGCCGCGGTGGGCCTGGTCATTGACGATGCCATCGTCGTCGTCGAAAACATCGTGCTTCACCGCCAGAGCGGCCAGTCTCGCGGAGAAGCCGTCTCGAGCGCGCTTCGCGAGATTCGCGTGCCGCTGGTGGGTTCCACCATCACTCCGATTGTGGTGTTCCTGCCCATGATCAGCGTCACCGGGGTGAACGGCACATTCTTTCGCGCGTTGGCGATTACGGTGGGAATTGCGTTGCTCACATCGCTCGCGCTGGCCCTCACATGGACCCCCGCTCTGAGTTTTTTCCTGCTCCGCGATACCGGCGCGCACGCCGAGGCGGAATCGAAGCTGATGAACCGTTCCGTCCGCGTCTACGAGCGAATGATCAACCTGGTGCTCGATCGCCCCTGGGTGTTCGGCGCCTGCGCTTTGCTCCTCATCTGCGCCTCGTTTCTCTGCTACCGCTCAATCGGTTCAGACCTGCTGCCCGAAATGGATGAGGGCAGCTTCGTGCTGGATTACCTCATGCCCGCGGGCGCTTCGCTCGATGATACGAACCAGGTGCTCTCGGGCGTGGAAAGGATTCTGGCGAAGGTGCCGGAAGTGGAAAGCACCGCGCGCCGCACGGGTCTGCAATTGGGTCTTGCCGCGGTCACGGAAGCCAATCGGGGCGACTTCTCCGTGAAGCTGAAACCCAAACGTGACCGCGGCGTCGAAGAGGTGATTGCCGACGTGCGCGCGCAAGTCACCCAGGCCTATCCCGTGCTCGATATCGAATTCGCCCAGGTGCTGCAGGACATGATCGGCGATCTCACGAACTCGCCGGATCCCATCGAGGTGAAGCTGTTTTCGCCCAATGCCGCGCTCTTGAAACAGTGGGGGCCGAAAGTCGCCGACGCCATCAAGCCCATTCCGGGCGTCGTGGATGTCAAAAACGGCATCGAGAACACCATCAGCGGACCGGCCGTGGTGTTCAACGTGGATCCCCAGGCGTCCGCGCGGTCTGGATTTACCTCGCAGGAAGTGGAACTCGACGCCAGCGCCATCCTGCAGGGCGAACCATCCACGACACCAATCGTAGTGAGCGATCACTCCTATACGCTCCGCGTGCGCTTTCCACCATCCACGCGCGGATCGCTCGATAGCGTGCGCCAGACCTTGTTAGTCAGTTCCACCGGCCGCGCGTCCACGTTGGGCGCGCTGGCCAGCCTGACCGAGTTACCCGGTCAGACCGAGATTCTTCGCGAAAATCTGCAGCGCGATATTGCTGTCACCGGCCGCCTGGAAGGCACCAACCTCGGTGCGGGCATCGCCGCCGTGCAGCGGGCCGTTCGGGATCTGCACGTCCCGCAGGCCATTCGCGTCGTCTATGGCGGCACGTATGCGGAACAGCAGAAGTCTTTTCACGACCTGTTGATCGTGCTGGCCCTCGCCGTGGTCCTGGTATTTATCGTGCTCCTGCTGGAGTTCCGCACGTTCGCCGCGCCGATCGCGATTCTTTCGTCCGCATTGCTATCGACATCGGGAGTGTTCTTCGCACTATTTGTGACCAGGACAACCTTCAACCTGTCGTCTTTCATGGGGCTGATCATGGTGATCGGCATCGTGGCCAAGAACGGCATCCTGTTGCTGGATGCGGATCAACGCTATCGGATGGAAGGTTCCACCGCACGCAAGGCGATGATCCAGGCGGGGGAACGCCGTTTGCGCCCCATCCTGATGACGGCGCTGGCTACGGTGGCCGGCATGATTCCGCTTTCACTGGCCATCGGCGCAGGCTCGCAGATGCTGCAGCCTTTGGCCATCGCGGTGATTGGAGGAATCGCGGCGTCGATGGTTTTGTCTTTGGTCGTCACACCGGCGGTGCATTACTACGCATCGGGAAATCTGCGTATTCCCTAAGAATTCCTATAACTTAGAGCCAAGTATCCCGTAATCCAGCCCGCCGAAAAACCGTTCCGCGAAAGCTTCCGGCAGTAACTCAATCTCGGGAAAGCTCTCCCTCGCCGGAGAAAATCGGTGGATTTCGATCTTACCCAGCCCCGCCTCTTCCATATAGAAGCTCAACAGAGGATAAGGGATCGGCCGCTGGTGTGTGGGGTCCAGATAGAAATGCGTGGCAAAGATAGCCAGGCACTCCGGATTCGGAGTTTCAAAAACCAGCAACCCGCCCTTCCTGAGACGCGAGGCGCAGAGACGAACGAACTCAGGCAGGCGCGCGGGGTCCAGATGTTCCACCACCTGGGAAGCGAAGATCGCGTCCTCGGTCTGTTCCGGCAGATTCGCGAGAAACTCGAAGATATCGGCCTGTTCCACTTCCAGACCTTTCGACCGGCAATACGCCACGTTTTCGGCGCTGGATTCAATGCCGCGCGCCTGCACGCCGCGCTCCCGAAGCAGTTCCAGAAACTCGCCCCTGCCGCAGCCCAGGTCCAGTGCGCTTCCCGCAGCCTCCATGTAAGGCAGGTAGAACTGCTGGTTGGCGCGAACGTATTGCTCGGAACCGCGAAAGCGCTCCGCGAAGCGGCCATAATCGAAACCAAGCGGGGAAGCAGCGGCGGCTTGCGGAGCCGCAACCGGCTCTGCGGGGGCAACCGGAGTCCGCTGCCGGATCAGCCGCAATTCCGTGTGGATCAGCCGGTCGTATTCGATACGGATCTTCTCCAGGTCCGCCCAAAGCTTCTTCTGAATCGCCATGTCCGTTCGATCCAGCGCGCCCAGATAGTCGCTATGTTGCGCCGTCACCATATCGCGGAAGTTCGATTCCATCTTGTTCGCGCGGTGCGAGAAACCGGTCTGTAGATCGGCCACGCCGCGCAGAAACTGCAATTCGTTCCCGGCGATGGCTTTCTCCCACTGCACATGCCAATCCCGCCAGTGCGTTCGGACGTCTTTGAGTTCGCCGGCCTCCGCGATAAGATCCTGCATGGCGATGTCGACCCGATCCAGCCGCGTCGTGACACGCTCATTGAATTCCCCCGCCAGAATCGCGATCGACGAATTCATCTCGTTCAGCGCCTCCATCGCGGCTTCCACGCAGGCCACGGTTTGGCGGTTGAAAGTGACCTGATCGCGTACAAACCAGTCCAGGGCTCGCGCCACCGCGCGTTTGAAAAATTGGATCAGCTTGTTGGCCAACCCCCCCGAACGCGGATTGACGGAACCAATCGCCGCCATCTTGGCCTGCGCCGCATCGCGCGCATGCACCAGCGGCATCAGATTGGCTAGCGGAACCAGAATCGGGGCCGCTCCGGGTCTTTCCACCGGAACACTGGCCGCGGGATAGCGTGACCGCACCCGCTGCTTCACTTCATTTAGAAGCTCGGCAATTTCGGCTCCTTGTAAGTCGTCAGCGGGCACGTTTCGACCTTCCAGCGTACTTAGCCGTAATCCTGGAATGCAACCCGCCCCTGGGCGTGAACTCACCCATCAGCGTCGCCGAAACCGGCTTCACTGCCTTCACCACGTCCGCCAGAAAGCGGTTCACAACGTTCTCGTAGAAAATCCCCAGATTGCGGTAGGCCAGAGTGTACATCTTGAAAGACTTCAGTTCCAGGCAAAGCTGATCGGGGACGTAGGTTAATGTGAGAGAGCCAAAATCCGGTAGCCCGGTCTTCGGGCAAACCGATGTGAACTCGGGGATCTTGATCTCAATCTCGTAACCCGGGAACTGGTTGCGCCAGGTCTCGATCTCGGGCAGCGCTGCATCAATGCCCGCCGCGGCTTCCTTGTCTGTATAAGACTTCTTCATTGGTTTATTTATTCAGCAACTCGGCCGGCAGCAGATTCAGGAAAAGCCCCACATCGGTCACAATGCCCACGGCCTGCCCGGTACCCCGGTCGCTCACTTTCGTAGCCACGGCGGGATTGATATCGACGCACACGATTTTCACCCAGCCCGGAAGCATATTTCCCACCGCAATCGAGTGCAGCATGGACCCCAGGCACAGCACCACCCCCGCGCCTTTCAGTTGTTCCGCGTAAGCATCCTGCGCGGCATTCATATCCGTGATCGTGTCGGGCAGCGGACCGTCGTCCCGCAGACTCCCCGCCAGTACGAAAGGCACGCTGTGACGCACGCACTCAAACAGGATGCCGCTCCGGAGCGTGCCGTCTTCCACCGCGCCCCGAATCCCTCCCGCGTTGAAGATCGCGTTGATGGCCCGCATGTGGTTGCGGTGGCCGTGCTCTTCCTGCCGCCCATCGGTCTGCCGCACGCCCAGGCTGGTGCCCAGAATCGCCGCCTCCGCATCGTGAACTCCTAGGGCATTGCCGCTCAATAGAGCCGAAACCCACCCGTGCCGGATCAGTTCAGCCAGTCCCCGTCCGCCGCCCGTGTGCACCACTACAGGGCCCGCCACCACCACGATTCGCTTGCCTTCTTCCCGCGCGTGCTGCATCAGAGCGGCGGTCTGCTTCACCGCCGTTTCCACTTGCCGCTCCGAAGAGATTCCGTTCGACATGAACGCAAAAGCCATGCGATCGCGCTCCTTCGATTCCGGGATCACGCGGATGCCGCGCATGCCGGCCACCACCATGTCTCCGGCTTTGATGTCGCGCAGGCGCCGGCACTCCGCCTGTCCGCCGCTCACCACCACCAGCGCATCCATCCGCTGCTTCTCTACTTCCACCCACTGCTGGTTATGGCGCACCAGCGTCCGGTGATTCGTCGTGGAGTAAAAATCCTCCGGGGCGCAGCAATCCCGCTCGATCTGTTTCAACAGCGCGTCGGAGTGGTCGAGAGGCGAGCAGCCGAGGTTCAGAAGCTGCTGCAGCAGGTGCTCCATAGAACCCTGATCCGGCGTTTCGACTTTGAGGCGCAGGTACGAGGCGTCGCTGTTGGTGCGCCCGATCCGGAACTGCTCCACTTCGAAGCGGCCCTGGTACTCGACGACTTTGTCGAAGATCTCCTCCATCAAATGCGAGTCGATCAGGTGGCCTTCGGTCTCCACGACTTCATGGAATTGCATTAATGGTCAGTTTAGCTGAGCGAGCGGCTTCGCTGAACTCCGCTAGACTAACGGATAAGGTATCTGTGCGGTCTTTACTGGGGATGTTCCTTGCGTTTGGGTTCACGTTTGGCAGCGTGGAATCCGCTAATTTCGACGCCTTGCGGCCGGGTGCCCTGCCTCCGAACTGGAGCATCGTCTCGACCGATGCCAAGGCGGGCGCCCACTGGCTCGTGAAGGCGGACCGGACCGCCCCGAGCCGCCCCAACGTCCTCGCCCAGGAAACGCCTCTGCGCGGCCACCGCGATTCCAGCGTCGCTCTGTTCGACAAGAGCTATTGCAAAGATGGTGAAATCAGCGTCGACCTGAAGATTGTCTCCGGCAAGTTCGAACAGACCGCCGGCGTAGTCTGGAGATTCCAGGACAGCGGAAATTACTACTTCGCCGTGGCGAGCGCGGATCGCGATAGCGTCGGCATCTTCAAGAAGCAGGACCAACGCATTTCCGTGCTGGGTCACGCCTCGGTGCCGCACCGCATTGACGATCATGAGTGGAACCTGCTGAAAGTGCGTTTCCGCGGACCCAAGGTGATGTTATTCTTCGGACATCGCAAGCTGATCGAAACGGAGGATTCCACTCTGCAGAAGCCGGGCAAAAGCGGGGTCTGGACGCGCGGAGACACGGTCGCTTACTTCGATAACTTCCGCATCGATAAGAAGAACTGACTCACTGGGACTCAAGCCGTCGAGCGGCGGAAAGACGGGAATGACAAGTGATCCTTCAGAGGACGGAGCGGGGGATAAAATTCCCCGTCGATGACGTTACGCCGGCCGCGGAGGCGCTGCCGATGGATAGCCTTGGCAAGGCCTTTGAATGCCGCGCCGGCCGTGCCTTTATCGTAATGCCGGAGCACGACCGGCAGGTGGTGGCGTCCAAAATCGCCTCGGACTGGAGGAGTCCCCGGTACCTGCACGGGCTCATCGAAGCAGTCCACCTGGCTTTTAGCGAGCATCGCCCGTTGATTCTATCGCCGGACAGCATCTGGCTGGTCATCGCGCAAGGATTCGGACACCACGTCAACGAGAATGCGGAGTTGCTCCGTTCCCGGATGGTGGCGCACGCAGGCAAGCGGTTGCTGACGGTGAAATCCTCCGATTACGCGGATGCGATTTCCGGCTTGTCGGCTCAGGTCTGCGAGTTCTCCGACCCGGTGCTGCACGAGACGTTGGTCTGTGACTTCTCAACCACAACTCCCACCATCCGGGCGGCCAGCGAAGTGGTTCTTCTGGACACCTATCAGAGATATTTCGAATATCACATGAGGTTCATTTGCGGGATTCCAGAAATCACCCTCGAAGGCACTTGCGAGGACTGGCAGCGCATCCGCGCGCGCGTCGAGGTGCTGGCGACGTACGGCCTGGAATGGTGGGTGACACGGCTACGGCCGATTCTGGACGAGTTCGTGCGTACCGCCGAAGGGCAACCCCACCGCGAGTTTTGGAAGGCGATTTACAAGCCCGCCCAGGCATACGGCACGAGAACCGTAACAGGGTGGGTTGCAGACCTCTTCCCTTACCTCGAAGATCCGCCGATACGGCGAAAAAACCCCGTATTCGCTGCCACGCGCGTGGAGTGGAGCGTCACAAAAGGGGAGGGAGTGCCGCCGACAAAATTCCCTTCCGGCCTGTCGCGGGCGCCGGTGAAGTGCATATTCCCCGATGGAAGTACCCGAAACGACGCTCTGATGGCGGGCTTCTTCGCGGTCGGCCAGAATCCAGGCGACAACGCTCTCTACCCGGTCATCAGTTGGTCTGTGGCGGAGTCGGACGCCGTGGAAAAGAATTGGGATGCGCTGGCCCAACAATTCCCAACGGAGCCGAAAGCGCCCGATGTGCAAGCGCTCATTGACGGCCGTCCACTCGAATTGATCCACTTTGCGGATCGCTATGCCCGCATGGACCTGCGCCTGGCAAACTCAGCTTGGCGGATTGTCCCGAGTTTCCTTTTGGACGACGAGGACGGAAAACCGTGGACCTGCTTTGCCTATAACTTCAATCGGGCTGAAGGCGGGAAGCGGGCGAAGCCCAACCAGGTTCTCGCGTTGGAGCGGGAGCGGTTGAAGGCGAACCCGCGCGCTTTCGAGCAGGTTGTCTACGTGTGCGATCTGCGCCCTGATTACGACCTGCTGCAACCGCCGCAGGAACCACGCAAGAGCCGGAGGTTCTGGAAGCTTTTCAAGGGCGCGAAACAAATTCAGTCGCCTGAGGGACTTGCGGAACCGGACATCGTTCGCAGCCGGCGACTGGAGGGCGACCTGTTCACTTTCCTATTCGCGTTGATTGCGCGCGAGGGAAAACTGGACTAACTTAACCGGCGCCAACCCCCCGGCTCACCCAAATCACCCGGCCCCGCACGGCATTTCTTCCCGATTCTCCCAGGGTTCCCAGCAACTCCCATCGCCCCGGATCGTGAAGGGAAGCCTCTGAAGCCAGGAATAATTGCTCGCCGGCGATCCGCAGATAACGCAGCCGGGGGCCGCAGCGCGTCTCCACGACGTAGACGGCATCCACCCGGATCTCCGCCTGAGGACGGACGGCCTGGTCAACAAGTACCAGGTCGCCGGCTTCAAATCGGGGCCTCGCGTCGTCGTCCCGCCCCAACCTCACCATCACCGGACGCCACAAGCTGGCGGCCAGCAGAGCCGGCGTCGCGATCGCCCCCAGCGTCCGCCCAGGCTCGAATTCTGCGCTCTCGAGGCCCAGCAGACCGAACATTAATGGAATGTCCCGCAGCGGCGACGCGCCCAATTGAGAATTTCCCGTCAAATCCCCCACACTCATCTTTAATTGAAAAAGAATTGCGTCCGCTAAAGAATTGGTGAGAATCCTGGCGCCCTTCAGCACATTATGAATATGCGGTTGTGAAACTCCAGTCAGGCGGGCCAGTCCCCGTTCCGTCAGATCCCCATTGCGAACGCGCTGCCGGACCGTTTCCAGAAGCTGCGAGTTGAGTCGTTCGAAGGTCATTGATTCGCCACTCGCCCTATTTCCATTTGAAATAGGGTGCCGGTATCTTTTGAATTGTACTAAATAGTACACAAAAATCGCAACTATTTACTCGCGACATTAATCCCGTCGCGCCGTTGATTTCCAAGCCTTTGGCTTGGTACTTCCGACCCAGTACCTTGGTTCCCCCTGTTTACAGCCGTTGACGAATTCCCACAAAACTTTAGATTAAGAACAGGTTTTTGAGCGGGGCATTTCCTCAGGAAGGGGAATGACGCCCGGAAGGACATTCGACGACATGAATTGGAACCGTTCTGAAACGATCGCACTGGCCAGTGAGCAGTGCACCGTCTGCCACGGTGGGGGACTGCGGTACACCCCCATCAAAGGCAAACACGCCCCCTGCAATTGCGTGCTTCGCTCCATCTTTCGCGCCTGTTACGCGCGATTTCGCGATTCCGCCCTCAAAGAGAAGCAAGTCACCACGGTCAGCTGGCAGTATTGCGAAAGTGGGAAAGGGGGCGGACGCCGCACCTGGGGACGCCGCGATGAAGAATATGTAGCCGACTTCTGCCTCATCGCCAAGCGCACACTAACGGATTTTGAGCACCAACTCTTCCGTTTTCATTTCTTGCTGGGCGCAGACTGGCGCCTGTGCTGCCGCCGCCTTGGGATGGATCGCGGGTTGTTTTTCCATTCCGTCTACCGCATCCAACAGAAACTGGGCCTCACCTTCCGGGAACTGCAACCTTACGCGCTTTTCCCCCTCGACGAGTACTTCGGCGGCAAGATCCAGAAGGCCCTACCGTGCGATTACGAAAAAGCCGGTAATCTCATGGTCTTGAAGGGAAAAGGCGTTGGCCGGCCCCGCGCGCTGCAGCCCCCGCTGCGGCAAGTCGCTTAGGTTCTTCTTACCTGCTTATTTGGTCTGCCCGGTATGCTGTTTGGAGCGGCATACCGGGCGTTTTTCATTTCTGATAAGGTTTCTAACGATGAACTTGATTCGACTGGCTTCGTTCCTCACACTCTGCGTTTTCCTCGCTCCGGCTGCTGACCGCGGATGGGTCAAGCTGTTTGACAATCGTAACCTCGATGGCTGGCAAGTAGTCGGCGACGGAATTTGGTACGTCATGAGCGACGGAACCCTGGTTGGCGAGCGCGATCAGGAAACCTCCCACGAGCAATCCTGGCTCTACACGACGCGCAACGACTTCGACGAGTTCGATCTGCGTGCCGAATACTGGCTTCGTTTCGACGGGAATAGCGGCATCTCGATTCGCGATTCCTCCCGCGCTCGTTTCGCCGTCCCTCCGGATTACGACCCCAAGCGCACTCCCTCTCACATCGGCTACGAGATCCAGCTCCTCAATCACGGCGGTGATCCGTTCCATACCGGCAGCGTCTACCTCTTCGACCACGCCCGGGACGGCGCTCTAAAGGAACACGATTGGAATACGATTGAGATTCAATCGCGCCACGCCGGTATCAAGGTCCTGCTGAATGGCCAGCCGGTATCCGAATCCACAGGCGATCCAAACCGTGCCCTGCAGGGGCCCATCGGAATTCAGCTGCACGACCGCACCACGGTGATTCTATTCAAGAGCATCGAGATTCGCGAAATCCGCGCGCATTAAATGGATAACCTCACCCACTCGCTCACCGGCGTTTTCCTTTCGCGCGCCGGCCTGAACCGCTTCGCTCCGGACGCGCTGCCCATCTTAGTGATCGCCGCCAACGCACCCGATTGCGACGTGGTCGCGTTCCTCGGCGGACCCGCGGCGCTGCTTCACTGGCATCGAAACTTCACCCACTCGCTGTTTTTCTCTCCGTTGATGGCCGTGGCTTCCGTGCTGCTGGTTCGCGCCTTCACGCGAAAACGCGACCACTGGCTGGGCGCAGTCGCGATCGCATGGATCGCGGTTCTCTCGCACCTGGTTCTCGATCTCACCAATCACTACGGCGTCCGCCTGTTTGAACCCTTTTCGGCGGAATGGCTGCACTGGGATACCACCTACGTCGTGGACCCCATTCTCTGGGCCGTGCTGCTTCTGGCTTTGTTCCTCCCATTGCTCGGACGACTGCTTTCTTCCGAGATGGGCCAGCACCGGCGCAAATATCCTCCGCGTGGGTGGGCCATCTTCGCGCTCATCTTCTTCCTTCTCTATGACTGCGGCCGCGCGGTTCTGCATGCCCGCGCGGTCGCGACTCTCGATGCCCGCATGTATGCCGGGGAAGCGCCCATCCGCGTCGCCGCATTTCCCACTCTGATGAACCCGCTGGTTTGGGACGGCATCGCTGAAACCGCCGGCCGCGATTCCCTGTATCACTTCAATTTGCTGGCGGAGTTCGATCCCGAAACACCCCTCTATTTCCACCGCGCCAGCCCCGGCGATGCGCTGGCGCCGCTCAGGAAGAACCACGACTTCGCGGCCCTCATCGAGTTCGCCCAATACCCTCTCTGGCGCGTGATCAACGATGAATACAACTCGCGGTACGCTCTCACCGATCTGCGCTTCGGCGATCCCATCGCCCAGACCATGACTTGCTCGGCGCGTATCGTCAATGACGAGACCAACAAGAAGACCATCGCCGACGAGCGCTGTGACTTCAGCTTCTCCCCCGCCTTCACCCGCTTACAATGAACTAATGAAGATACGGGATCTCCTGTCCCGCGGGTGCCCTTCGTTTTCCTTCGAGTTCTTTCCTCCCAAAAGCGAAGAAGCCGGTGCACAGCTCGAAAAGACCATCGCGGAGTTACGGGAACTGGAACCCACGTTCGTTTCAGTAACGTACGGGGCCGGCGGCTCCACGCGCGAAAAGACGCTGGATATCGTCAGCCGCATCAAGTCGACCGCTGGCATCGAATCCATGGCGCACCTGACTTGTGTCGGTTCGACGCGCGATGAGATCGCCCAAACGCTCGACCGGCTGGTGGGTGCCGGAATCGAGAACGTGCTCGCCCTGCGTGGCGATCCGCCCAAGGGCCAGACCGAATTCCAGGCCGTCGACGGCGGATTCCGGTACGCCGTCGAACTGGTTGAGATGATCCGCCAGCGTTTTGGAGACCGCCTTTCGGTGGGCGGCGCCTGTTATCCGGAGCGCCACACGGAATGCGCCAACCCGCACGTGGATCTGATGAACCTGAAGCGGAAGGTGGATGCCGGCCTCGACTTCGTGGTCACCCAGCTCTTCTTCGATAACCGGCGGTACTTCGAATTCGTGGAGCAAGCCCGCTCAGTGGGCATCAAAGTGCCGATTATTCCAGGCATCATGCCCGTCACCAACGCCGCCCAGATTGAAAGATTCACCCATACTGGTGGTGTGACCCTGCCGTTTCAACTCGCCGCGGACCTGGATAAACGCCGCGATAACCCGGCCTCTTTGCTGCAACTTGGTGTTGCTCATGCCAGTGTGCAATGCGGGGAGCTTCTCATGAGGCAGGCTCCTGGTATACACTTTTACACATTGAACCGTAGCACTGCGACCAAAGACATCTTCCGTGCTCTGCAGGCCGGCGGTTTCACAAGGAGGCAGTGAACAAGATGGTGACTTGCGCGAAGTGCGGTACTCAGTTTGATGGGCGCTTTTGCCCGAGTTGCGGAACGCCGGCTCCGGCTCCGGCTCCGGGTTTTATCCCTCCGCCTGCGTCCTCCCCCGTGGTGCAAGGGATTCCCACCAATATCGCCAGCGTGCTGGCTTACCTGGTCCCAATCATCGGTCCGATATTCTGTCTGGTGGTCGCGCCGACGAATCAGGACAAGAAGGTTCGGTTCGATGCCTTTCAGGCCTTGTTTATTCAGTTCGCGTTCTTCGCCGCGGATTTGGTCGTCGGCTTCGTTCTTGGACTCATCTGGTGGCGGCTGGCGTACCTTGTGGGAAGACTCCTCTACCTCGCCTACGCGGTGCTCATCATCTACATGATCGCCAAGTCCGCCCAGAACCAGAAAGTTGTATTGCCGTATGTGGGGCCCCTCGCCGAAAAGCAGGCTTAGCCGCCGCCAGGCGTTGCTTTTGGCCGCAGCCGTTTTGCCGTTGCGCGCCGAGCGAATCAAGCCGAAGGGCCCAATCTTATGCGTCCTTTCCGACGCGCTGACGGGCGTCTGGTACGCGCAGATCGGTGAGATTGTGCAGCAACTGGGCTATGACGGCGTGGATTTCACGATGATGCGGGGTGGCGCGGTGGAACCCGACAAGTCCCCAGTGGATGAAGTCCGCGCGTTTGAGAGCGTTCACGGCGCCGGCCTGGAATGTCCCATCGCCACCACCATTCTGGTGAGTCCCAACGAGCCGTGGGCTCGCAATCTGCTGGCTCTCGCCGGGATGACCGGCGTCGGGCTGATTCGCTGCGGCTTGAAACGCAGTAACGCGTCGGTAAGCACCCACCAGAACGCATTCGGTCTGGCGTACTTCGCTCACGAGTACAAGACCACGGTACTGGTGGAAGCCGGCTCAGGCGGCCTGTACTCACCCGGCGATGCCCGTCAATTAATTGCGAGCCTCGACCCGCAATCGATCGGCCTGGCTCTGAACAGCGACTGCTTTGCCGAAACGTCGGGCATTACCGCCGGCGAGATCGAGGCCGCGCTGCCCTTTGTGCGGGCTGCCGTGGTCTCCGATTTCGTCACGAAGGATGGGGTGCGAGAGTCGAAGCCGCTAGGCAAAGGGTCGGTTGATTTTGCCCGCATGTTCGGGACTCTGGCCAAGGCCGATTTTCGCGGACCGATCACGGTGGAGCGGCATTACAAAACGCCGGATGAGCCGGGAATGCTGACCAAAGATGCGGAATTCATGCGGGAACAGATGCGCGCGGCGTGGCCGCCTACTCGCCAACCCGCTCGGTAACCTGCTCCAGCGTTTCCCGCACCGTGGGCCGAATGTCCGGACGCTCGTCCAGCCGCACCTCGTGCTGGCAACAATCGCTGCAGCTCTTGCAGAGGATGCACAGGTGGTCATCACAAGTGTCTTTTGTGCAGGAGACGCAAATGCTGGTGGAGACCTGACCGCAGATGGTGCAGCTAAATGCCATTACTAGAAGTCTAGCGCTTTGTCTGCTTGTTGGGTTGACTGCTGAGTTGGGCGCGGCAGCGCTGCGCTTCGTGATCGGCCACGTCGAACTGCTCCTCACGCTGCGCGGCCAGGTCCAAAACGCGCTGGCTGTAAGCGTCGCGAGCCGCCTTGCCCTCGGCGAGCATCCCGTCCAGCAGGTCCGCCAGTTCCGGATTTTGATACTGGCGCACGCCTCCTGAGAGTTCCAGCAAGGACTCGTTCAAATCGCGAACCTCCTCCAGCAGCCGCAGTGACTCGCCCAGATTCTCCGGCGCCTTCGCCACGGCGGCGGCGTGAGTCTGCAGCGCCTGGTTGGCTTTTACCGCGCTTTCCCACTGCGACTGGTAGGACGCGGGCGCGCCCTTCCACTCGTTGGGATGGATCTGCTTCAACACCGGCTGCAACTTCACGTTGGCGCTGATAATGGCGGTGAAAAGCTGGGGCGTATCCCAGGTCGGGGCGAGGGTCTGGATCAGGAAGAGCAGCAGGAAGGGCATGACGGTTAGACGCGACGGAGCTTGCTGACGCGTCCCACTTCCACCCACTCGACGACGAAAATGTTGCCTTCGTGGTCAAAGCATGCCCCGTGCGGGCAGACGAACTTGCCGGGCGTGAATTGGTCGCGGGAGAGCTTGCGAGTATCGCCCCACTTGGATTGCGAATCGTCCCCCAGGTTTTCGATGACGTTGTTGTCCCTGTCGAGCAGCGTCACGCGCGCGCCCAGATCCGGAACCACCGCATCGCCGTTCTTGTAGAAGTTGAAGTGGCAGGGCAGGTTGGTGCCGGCGACGAAGTCGATATGCTTGCCATCGAGCGTGAAGCGCTGGATGCGGTGATTCCCGCGATCGGCCACCAGAAGGACGGGCGGCACGGTGTGCGGATCATGACGCGTGTCGACCACCAGGCCGTGCGGGCAATCCAGTTGGCCGGGGCCTGTCCCTTTGCCGCCAAAGGTGCGGATGTAATCGCCCTTCGCGTTGTATTGGTTGATGTAGCTGGAGCCGTAACCGTCGCCGACGTAGAGATCCCCGTTAGGCGCGATCGCGACGTTGGTGGGCGAGTACTTGATATATCCGTGGCTGTAGGGCTCGGCCATGGAAGGATAGCCGAGCATGAAAACCTCTTCGCCATCGAGCGTGGATTTCACGACCACGGCGCGCTTGGTGTCGCAAAGGTAAAGAAATTCCTGACTGCCTTCCTTGCGGATATGCAACCCGTGGGCACCGCCGCGAAACGCCGCTCCCCAGCTCTTGATGAAGCGGCCGTTGCTGTCGAAGACCACCATCGTGTCATGCGACTCGCTCGCGTCGTTGACGGTGTGGTGGATATAGACGCGGCCTTGGGAATCGACGCAGACGCCATGCGTGTTGCCGTACTTGATGTTCGCGGGGACCGCGCCCCAATCGTGCGTGACTTCGTAAGTGTGGGCGGCGGAACCGAGGATTGGTTTATTAGAACCGGATTTGTTCTGCGCGCCCAGGATTAAAGGGGCGGCGAGGCCGGTGAGGAATGTGCGGCGTTGCATGAGGAGATGCTATCAAAGTATAAATAACCGGGTCTCGCAGGAGCCATTGCAAGGAGTAGCCGGTCTCTTGCAGAAACAAGGTGTCAAGCTGAGCAGCGCGTGCGATGCAAGAAGTCTGAGAATGTCGCTCTGAATGCTAGAGAGCGGCACGACATGCCTGCTCGATCTGCTCGGCTAGAAGCCGCGCCCGCAGGTCGCCTTCGACCCTCAAGCTGTGGGTGATCGCCAAAGCGTCGGCGGGCGTTGGGTCGGGGACGGGTTTACTGCTCCACAACGCAGCCTGCCCGAACTCCTCGAAGGCTCGGTGATAGAGCGTTAGAAAATCGGGCGGATTCGGTTCGCTCATGATAACCATCCACAGTTTAGCTTGCGCGCTGGGACCGGTCACAATCAAACCACGAAGATCGTTACGGCATCAAAGATCTCGGCATCTTTGCGCGTGTGCCTTGTAACTCGCTGAATTCGTTCAGGCGCTTCCCACGAACCCGAACACCCGCGGCTGGGACCGAAGGTGTCCCAGGACCAATCCGCGCGCGCCAGCGGCATCCGCTGGTGAGATGATGGTGTTGACTGGCGCGTTCCCAGCAGGGGCATTGCAGCGTCCGGCGCGCCTGTCCACAAAGTTGCACAAAGTTGCACAACGCTGCCCGCAAGCTGATAAAAAAAACGAGGCTGCGGGCTACCCCAACAACGCCTTCCGGGTGGCCCGGAACTACAGCAGAATCAGGAAGATCTGAGCGAGCTTGTTTTGAAAAAGCGGCGGCCGAAGGGCCGATCCAGCATCGCGCGCTTATGCACAACGCTGCACAAGTCTGCACAAGTCTGCACAACGCCCTGCCCAAGGTAGACTGATTGGTCGGGTAGGCTTTGTTCCTCGTTATTTCATTTCTGCTGCTCTTCGCCGATCCACCTCCGCGGGACTTGTTCCGGGCTGGCCTCGCGGCCATGGCCTCCGGACACCTGCAGGAAGCTCGTGCCGACCTTGAGAACGTACGCACCGCGCAGCCCCGGAATCCGCGCGTGTGGCTGGCGCTCACGGAAGTCTACGCCATGCAAAACGATGAGCCGCGGCGCAAAGCGGCGGCGCTCCGTGCGGTGGAACTTGCGCACGCCGCAAGCGGCTGGGAAACGTCCGCATCGGTCCGCAATTACCTGGGCAAGGTTTATCTCGCGAACGCCGAGTTTGCGCAGGCCATCGGCGAATATCGCGCGGCCGTGCGCCTGGGTCCCTACGAAGAGAGCTACCGTTTCGATCTGGCGCAGGCTCTGCTGGGACACGAAGAGTTCGGCCAGGCGGCGGACGTTCTTGAAGACGCGCGCAAAGTATTCTCTCGCAGCGCGCAGATCGAACTGGCCCTGGGCGTCGCGTATTACGGGGAGCGGCGGTTCCCCGAGGCGGTGAACAGCTTTCTGCGGACCATCGAACTGGCGCCGGAGGTGGCCCAGCCTTATGTGTTTCTGGGCAAGATGCTGGATCAGGCCGGAGACCGCTTGCCCGAAGTGGAGCGCAGGTTCGCCGAGTTCCAGAAAGCCAATCCGCAAGACCCCACGGCGTATCTGCTGCAGGCGAAGGCGATGAGCGCCGCCGGCGAAGAACCCGCGGAAATAGACAAGCTGCTGCGAAAGTCTATTGCGCTGAACGGTGAGGGTTGGGAGAGCCACTATGAGCTGGGCGTCCTGCTGGAAGGCAAGCGCGATTACCCGCAGGCTGCGGAGGAACTGCGGCGTAGTGCGAAGCTGAATCCCGGGGTGGCGGCCACGCATTATCACCTGGCGCGGGTGTACGATCGGTTGAACAGGCCGCAAGACGCCGCTCGGGAACGTGCCACGCACGAAGAGTTGACGGCCAAAGAGAAGGTGACTGCGGGAATGGAGCCGGTGCGATGAGTTTTCTAATTTGTTTCCTGCTGGCGGCTTCGGGTGACATCCAAGCCGCAGTCAAGCGGGCTGCGGATTCCTGCCGTGTGACGATGCTCTATGCCGAACAGGAAGGTCCGGGGGCGTCGAAGAGCGTGCCGCCTGGGGTGCCTCCCGTTTTGGCCTTTCGCTACATGGAGGGATCGAACAAACACCGGTTCGGTGACCTGGATCTGATGGTGGACGATGCCGGGCATTAGCGTTCTGCTTCTGCTTGCCGTTCTCGCTCAAACGAAGGGAATCGACGCCTTTCGCGAAGCACGGTACCAGGACGCGAGAACGGACCTTGAGAAGAGCGTGGCTGCGCACCCGGACGATGCAACGTTCCGGGTTTTTCTCGCCATGACGAAAGCGGCGCAAAAGGACTGCGAAGATGCCGCCCGCGAGTTCGTGACGGTCCCGGATGAAAATCTGGCGCGCCTCGCCGGTATCGCGGCTGTGGAGTGCCTGTCGGCGACGAATCGGGTCGGCGAAGCGTCGAATTTGATCTCCACGGTCTTACTCCGATTCCCCTCCGACCCGGACGCCCTTTACGAGAGCGCGAAACTGCACAGAAAAGCCTGGGACGCAGCCGTTCTGGGTTTGTATCAAAAAGCCCCCGCTTCGTTTCGCGTCAATCAGATTTCGGCGGAAGTCTTCGAGAGCGAAGGCAAGTATGCGGAAGCCGCGGCGCAATATCAGAAGGCCATCGAGAAAGCTCCGGAGGCGCTGAACCTGCATTATCGTCTGGGACGCTGTCTGCTGCTGGCGAGTCCCAGCCCGGAGAATCTGGACAGGGCGCGTGCGCAGTTCGAGGCGGAGCTGAAGTTGAACCCGAGCGATGCGGTGGCGACGTATCAGGTGGCGCAGATTTTGGCCGCGCAGCAGAAGCCCGATGAAGCGAGGAAGTGGTTTGAAGAGGCGCTGTTGTTGAAGCCCGATTTCGCCGAGGCAATGATTGCGGTGGGCCGTTCGCGCGCCGGCGACAAGCACTACAACGAAGCAGCGCAGTTATTCGAAAAGGCCATTGCACTGCAGCCGGAAAACGAAGCGGCGCACTACAACCTGATGCTGGCCTATCGAGACCTGGGCCGCGGCGCAGACGCGTTGGCGCAGAAGAAAATTCTGGATCAACTGCAGAAGCCTCCCGAGGGGGAGTTCACTGAGTTTCTCAGGAAGATCGGGGAGAAGGCGCCTGCTCAGTAGGCCCTTAGTCGCGATCGCGTGCGCGGCTTTGCTATGCGGCGCGGGCTTCCGGCCGGATTTCCGAAACATTGCCGCGCAAGCGGGCTTGACGGCTAAGTTTCCAAACGGCGGCGACACCAATAAACAATTCATCGTCGAGACGACGGGCAGCGGAATCGCGCTGATCGACTACGACAACGATGGACTGCTGGATCTGTTCGTCCTGTCCGGCCCCGGGGGGATGAGCCGCATGTACCACAACCTCGGGCATGACCGTTTTGAAGATGTGACGGAAAAGCTGGGACTCAACCAGCGGACAGACCAGTGGGCGCAAGGCGTCTGCGCGGGCGATTACGACAACGACGGGTTCACAGATCTGTTCGTCACGTATTGGGGGCGCAACATTCTCTATCGCAACCGGGATGGCAGGCGGTTCGAGGACGTGACCAGGGCGGCGGGCCTCGACGAGGACCGCACGCGCTACAACACCGGCTGCGCGTTTCTGGATTACGACCGGGATGGAAAGCTGGATCTGTTTGTGGCGAACTACTTGAAGTTCGATCCGCATTCGACGCCGAAACCGGGCGAGAACCCGTACTGCTTTTATCGCGGGCTGGCGGTGGCTTGCGGCCCGCGCGGGTTGCCGTTTGATCGCAACATTCTTTATCACAACGAAGGCGGCCACTTTCGGGATGTTTCGAAGGAGTCGGGAATTGCCGCGCCCAACGGCAATTATGGTTTAGGCGTGCTGGTGGGTGACTTCAACGCTGATGGCTGGCCGGATATTTATGTGGCGTGCGACCAGACGCCGTCCATTCTCTATATCAACAAGCACGATGGCACGTTCGAGGATGAAGCGCTGCTGCGCGGCGTCGCATTCGATGAGAACGGGCGCGCTCTGTCTGGAATGGGGGTGGTGGCGGCCGGCGGGGAGATGTTTCGATCCAATTTTTCAGATGAGCGGGAGACGCTTTACCGCAACCGCGGCCGGGGCGAGTTTGAAGATGTGACGCGCGCAGCCGGGTTAGGGAATAACACGCGCTACGTGGGATGGGGATGCGGCTTTCTCGATTTCGATAACGACGGCTGGAAGGATCTGGTGCTGGTGAATGGCCATGTGTTTCCGGAAGTGGAACGGCTGAAAACGGACTTGCATTTTCGAGAGAGGGCGATTCTTTACAGGAGTGACGGCGCCGGGAAGTATGCGGATGTTTCGCTGGATGGGGGTCCGGCGGTGGCGGAACTGCATGCGGCGCGGGGCTTGGCGCTGGGGGATATCGATAACGAGGGTGCCGTGGAGATTGCGGTGAATAACCAGAATGAAGCCCCTTCGTTGTGGAAGCAATCGCCACCCCCTGGGAATTGGATCACGGTGCAGTTGGAGGGTACGCGATCGAACCGAAGCGCCATTGGGGCGCGCGTTTCGGTGACGGCCGGTGGGCACATGCAGGTGGATGAGGTGCGCAGCGGCGGCAGTTACTTATCGCAGAGCGATCTACGGCTGCACTTTGGCTTGGGTGAGGCGAAGAAGGTGAACCGGCTGGAGATTCGGTGGCCTTCGGGCGTGGATCAGGTGGTCGCTGAGCTGGCTGCGAATCAAGTTACTCGCTTGAAAGAGCCGCCTCAATCTCGCTCAGTTCCTCCGCGCTAAGGCGGAATTCGGCAGCGCCGACGACGCCATCTACCTGACTGGCAGCACGCATTCCGACGATGGCGCCGGTTACCGCGGGGTTCGCGAGAGCCCACGCGATGGCGACCTCACCCGGCTTGCGGCCGTGTTTCGCGCCGATGGCTCTCAGCTTCTCAGCCAGCTTCAGATTCTTCGAGAGCTTGGGCTCCTGAAAGTCCGGCAGCCGGCGGCGGAAATCGTCTTCGGGGAATAGCTCGACGCGCTCCTTCGTCATGCCGCCGGAAAGCAGTCCGTTGCGCATGGGAGAGTAGGAGATGACGCCGACGTTGTGAGTCAGGCAAAACGGCAGGATTTCGTCTTCCACGCCGCGCACCAGCATCGAATAGGGAGGCTGCAGGGAAGTGATGGGCGCAATCTTCAGGGCGCGTTCCATCTGCGCGACGTTGAAGTTGGAAACGCCGATGTGGCGGACTTTTCCCGCGGCCTTCAGTTCCGCCATGGCGGTCCAGCCTTCTTCGACGTCCTCATCCGGCTCCGGCCAGTGGATCTGGTAGAGATCGATCACGTCTACATCGAGACGGCGCAGGCTGGCGTCGCATTCGCGATGGATGGAATCGCGCTTCAGGCTCTTGGCGATTTGGCGATCTTCGCCCCAGACGCGTTCGCACTTGGTGAACACGTAAGGTTTGTTTGGCAGAGACTTCAACGCCTGGCCGACGATTTCTTCCGAGTGGCCGAGTCCATAAACGGCGGCGGTGTCTACCCAGTTCACGCCTTTGTCCACGGCCGCCTCGATAGCGGCGATGGAATCAGTGTCGTCCTGAGATCCCCAGGCGAAAGCCCAGCCTCCGCCGCCCATGGCCCAGGCACCGACGCCGATGGGCGTAATCAGGAGGTCGCTATTCCCGAGTGCTCGCGTTTGCATCCTTCTTTTGTATCAACTCGTCTTTGTATCAACTCACGGTATCGAAACGGCCCACGCGGATGGCCGCGGCGATGGCGGCGATGTCGGGCGCGAGGGCGCGGTCTTCGCCGAGTTTCGGAACCATCTCCCGGACGATGGAGTGAGCCTGTTCCACGCCCTCGCCGGCGCGGAGAGGACGGCGGAATTCGATGCCCTGCGCGGCGCACAGCAGTTCTACGGCGATGACGTTTTCCATGTTCGTGACGATGGAGCGGAATTTGAGAGCCGCGGTCATGCCCATGGAGACGTGGTCTTCCTTGCCGCCGGAAGTAGGCAGGTTGTCGACGCTCGAAGGGTGCGACAGTACCTTGCATTCCGAGAGCAGACTTACGGCGGCCACATGAGCGATCATGAAACCGGAGGAAACGCCGGGATGCGGGGTGAGGAAGGCGGGGAGACTCTCGTTGAGATCGGGATTGATGAGGCGATCGATGCGGCGCTCGCTGACGCTGCCGAGGTCTGTGAGCGCGATGGCGGCGTAGTCGAGGACTAATCCCAGCGGCGCGGCGTGAAAGTTGCCGCCGGACAAGATCTCGGTTTCCCCGTCGCAAAACACGAGAGGGTTGTCGGTGGCCGACCCCGATTCGATCTCGAGAACGGAGCGTGCGTGTTCGAGAGCGTGCTCNNACTGCGCCGTGCACCTGCGGCATGCAGCGCAGGCTATAGGCATCCTGCACGCGCGGGTCGCCCACAAGATGGGACTCGCGAATCTCGCTCTTCCGCAGAAGGTGGCGGAGCCGCTGGGCTGTGCGCAGTTGCGTGGAATGGGGACGAGCCAGGTGGATCCGCTCGTCGAAGGCCACGGGTGTACCGAGAAGCGCTTCGAGGCTCATCGCTCCCGCGATGGATGCCGCGCGGGAAACTCGAAACGCACGCCACAGCGCGAGTGCGCCCACGGCGTTGATGGCTTGGGTGCCGTTGAGAAGCGCGAGGCCTTCTTTGGCCTGAAGCTCGATGGGCACGAGTTGCGCAAGCTTGAGGGCTTCGCCACCCGGAAGCACTTCGGCGTGATAGAGCGCCTGCCCTTCGCCGATGAGAACGAGCGCCAGGTGCGCGAGGGGAGCAAGGTCTCCGCTTGCGCCCACGGAGCCTTTTTCAGGAATGATGGGGAGGACGTCGCGAACGAGCAGCTCGTTGACCAATTGCGCAACCCCGGCGCGGGCGCCGCTGAATCCGAGTCCGAGTGCGTTGGCGCGCAGCAGCAGGAGCGCGCGTGTTTCTTCCGGACTGAGAGGGTTCCCGATGCCGCAGGCATGGCTGCGGACAAGGTTTCGCTGCAAAGTCTGGAGTTGCTCCGGCGGGATCACGTGATCGCTGAGGCGGCCGAATCCGGTGTTGACTCCGTAAGCCACCTGGCCGCTCGCGAGGAGTTCCGCAACCGCGCGGCGCGAGGTTTGCATGCGGACTACAGAAGCCGGCGAGAATTCGGTGGGTTGTTGGCCGGTAGCTACGGCAGCGATTTGGGCGAGGGTGAGCGGTCCATCTCCGAGGAAGAGCACAAGGGCCATCATACGCGTTTGCTACGCTGATCGGAGCTTGTCGATGACGCCAACGGTCAAACTCCACACGATATGGTGGCGGCATGCTTCTGCACCGCGCGCCTTCTCGCGGAACCCTGCGAGGGGTCGCTGGTGATCGGCGGCCGCACCTGTCCGTGGGCGAGTGACGTCGGAGTTCGCCGCCGCTGAGGGGCTTCCTGTTTCATTCAAGACCGACTGGAAGAGTTTCGGCGACCTTGGGAAACTTGCTATCAGAGAGGCTGCGGCGAAGCGGCGCGAGGCGATTTGGGTAACCGCCAGTGGCAGGCTGTGGCCCTAAACGCGATCCCCGCTCAACTTGGTGTTAGACCGCGTGTCCAGCGTTTCCATCAACTTCGTCCCGCTTATGATTATGAGAAGATCTTGCGGCACGGCTGCTTTTGCCCGGTGATACCCGGGGCGCGGGCTGCTACGAAACCTCAAGCAGCAAATCGCTAACGCGTCCCACCAACGTCATGGCATCAAACGGCTTCGGCACAAAAGCCGCGCCGCTGGCGATGGCTCCCTGCCGCAACAATGCGTGATCGGAGTAGCCCGACGCGAAGAGCACTTTGAGCTCCGGGCGCGCAGCCTTCAGGTTCTCGGCGAGTTCCGGCCCACTCATGCCGGGAAGAACAACGTCGGTCAGAAGTAAGTGGATCGGTCGAGGGAACGCCGCGGCGCGCTCCAACGCCTCTCTCGCGTCCGCTGCCAAAATGATTTCGTATCCGGCTTCCGCAAGCACCTCGCCGATCAGATCGCGAATGCCCGTATCGTCTTCCACCACCAGGACGACGCCGCTTCCACGGGCGCGAATGGAGATCGTGGCGGCGCCGGCCTCTTCAACGGCCGCTTCCGTTGCGGGCAGGTACATCTTGAAACACGCGCCGCGATCCGGCTCGCTATAGACCGTAATGGTCCCGCCATTCTGCTTCGCGAAGCCGTAGACCATGGCGAGTCCGAGTCCGGTGCCGCGGCCGGATTCCTTGGTGGTGAAGAAGGGTTCAAAGATGCGGGAGCGCGTTTCCTCATCCATGCCGGTTCCGGTGTCGGAGACAGAGATCAGAACGTACTTTCCGGGCTTCACGGAAGTGAACTCGGCATAGCGCGTGGAAACTTCCGTATTGCGGGTCTCAACAGTCAACATGCCGCCGTAGGGCATCGCATCGCGGGCGTTAACGGCCAGGTTCATCAGGGCCTGCTCGAACTGGTTCGTATCCACCTGGACGCGGGCCAGTTGCTGGCCTTGAATAAAGGCCATGTTGATGTCTTCGCCGATCAGCCTCCGGAGCAATCCTTCCAGGTTGGCGACGAACGGGTTGAGGTCGACGATGCGCGTCCGGAGCACCTGTTTGCGGCTGAAGGCCAGCAACTGCGTGGTGAGCGCGGCGGCCTTTTCAGAAGCCTGCTGAATGCCTTCGACGCTCCGAACGAGCTTGGATTCGCCGAGCTTCAGTTTAGAGAACTCGACGGTCAGCAGCCCGGTGTAGCCGAGGATGATGGTGAGCAGATTGTTGAANNGTGCGCCACGCCGCCGGCCAGCCTGCCCACGGCTTCCATCTTTTGCGCCTGATGGAATTGCTCCAGCAGGCGATTGCGCTCCGTGACATCGCGCTGAATGCTGAGGAAGTGCGTGATGGCGCCGGAATCGTCACGCAGGGGAGTGACTTGCCACTCCACCATGTATTCGGTTCCGTCCTTGCGATAGTTGACGGAACTGTAGGCGGAAGTCCCCGTAGCGGCGAGGTCGCGGTTGATGCGGCCGAGCGTGATGCGCTCCGTCTTCACGCCTTGCAAAAAGCTGGGGACGCGGCCAATCACTTCTTCCGGAGAATATCCGGTCATGGCGGTAAAAGCCCCGTTCACAAACACGATGCGCGGACCGGGTGGCACAAGATTGGCGTCGGTGATCATGACCGCCTCGCTCGCATCGGCAACGGCGGCGGCGAACAAGCGGAGTTGCTGTTCCAGTTTCTTCTGTTCGGAGATGTTCTTGATCAGGATCAGACGCGCCGGACGCTGCCGGTAATTGATCTCGAAGCTGTAGGCCGTGGCGAGGAGCAGGGAACCGTCTTTGCGCCTGTGCCGCCAGGGTCCGCTAACGGCTTCGGATTTCAGCGGGCCAGCCAGGAAGCGAAGGAGCAGTTGGGCGTCTTCCGGAGTCCGGATGCTTGTGATACGCATGTCCAGAAACTCGCGCTCGGAATAGCCGTACTCCGCGCGGGCCGCCTGATTGACGGCGAGGAATGCGAGCGTCTCCGCGTCGTAGATCCAGGCGGGAAGCGGATGATGGTCAAATATGCGCCAGTAGGGCGTATTGAGGTCATGCGGAACCGCGGCCGCAGGCCAAACATTCATTTCGTCAGTGGATATGCTGGTAGCCACAGCGCTCGGAAACAGTCTGAATTATAGCGATTTTTTCAGGCGGCTTGCAGCAGTAATACAAGAAATTCAATTGGCCGCTGCATTTACTAGAACTGTAATTACGCCGGAGAAGGCGGGCATCAGGGCCGCGGAGGGTTCTTCCAGAGACTTAATTCTGGCGAGATTACTCAGTTTCCATTCTGGATTTCTCTTGTTTTCGGTTTCAATTGCCTGAATGGAATCGAGCCCGACAGCGGCGAGCTCGCTGGTGTTGCGCGATAAAAGGTCGACTCCAGAGAGGAGCGCATTGTCTTTGCAAAGCGGCGCGACCCTCACGCCGTTCTCGCGCCAAAGGGTCAACTGCGCGCGCACCAAATCCCAATTGTGGGTTTGGAGGGCTTCGGTGACACCGGCGGAAAGGCGAAGGGAATCCTCGCTCTCGGGGGAAACGGCATCGACGAACTCGTTGAACGGCGACTCGGTGGTGTAAGGTCCGAAACGATCGCGGTCGTAGTGTTTGACGGGCTCAACGGCTTCACCGAGGATGCGAAGAGGCTCCACGTCATTGGGACCGGCGAGGCGCTGCAGCATTGGGTTGTTCCAGGACTGGTGGGTCAGGCCAAGCCATTCAAGCTGCCGGCTGAGAATGTACATGCGGCGGTACATGTCGGGCACATCGCGAACTGCGCGCGGGGACCAGAAGCGCTCGGCGACAACGGCGGCGCGCGGCCAGAGGCGGGAATCCATGGTTTCCGGAGTGACCCACTCACTCCACATCGCCGCTTCACCGCCGAGGATGCGCTTCTGTTCCTCAGGAGTCAGAGTATTGGCTTCCCCGTCGAGTGGGTCGATGAGGTAGTGTTCGGAAGCCGGCAGGGCGAGGTCGAGGTAGTAGCCGGACGACAAGATGCCCCGGTAGCCCAGGCGCGCGGCGTCCGCCAGAGACTTCTGGCCACGCCAGGATTGGATGACGATGTTCTTCGGGACGCCCGGTGCAAGAATCTCATCCCAACCTTCCATTTGCTTGCCGTGCTTGGCGAGGATAGGCTCCAGGCGGCGGTTGAACATAGCCTGGAGCGCATCATTGGCGTCGGGGTCTTGTGGGGTGGGCAGAAGATGGTGGGCTTGTTTGAAGGCGGCGATCTCGGCGCTCTCGCGCCAGAGGCGGCCGTTGACTTCATCGCCGCCGATGTGAAAGTAAGCGTCAGGAAACAAGGAAGCCATCTCGCCGATGAGGCGATCGAGGAAGAGGTAGACGCCGGGCTTGGTGGGATCGAGCACCGGATCGAGCACGCCGTAGACGTGGTCGATTTCGACCGGGGCGGGTGAGACTGCCAGCTCTGGGTAGGCGACGAGTATGGCGGTGGCGTGGCCAGGCAAGTCGATCTCGGGCACAACGCGGATCCCGCGGTCGCGCGCGTAGGCGACGATATCGCGGATCTGCGCCTGCGTGTAGTAAAGTCCCCCCGAGCCGAGTTTCTGAAGATTCGGATAGATCTTGCTCTCGATCCGAAAGCCCTGGTTGTCGGAGAGGTGCAGGTGGAAGACATTCAGTTTTACGGCGGCCATGCCGTCGAGCGTGCGCTTGATCTGGTCGAGGGGCATGAAGTGGCGGGAAACATCGTAACTGAGGCCGCGCCAGGGAAAGCGTGGCTGGTCATCGATGGTGAGCGCGGGAAGCGCAAAGCCTTCCGGGCCGGGGCGGACGAGTTGGAGGATGGTTTCGATGCCGCGGAGGGCGCCAAGAGGCTGTGGAGCCGTTAGCCGGGCACCGGAGGGCGTGATCTCAAGATGGTAGCTTTCCTCCTCTCCCAGCGATTGGATAGGAGCGCCGGTGCGTTCGCAGGAGATGGTCAAAGTTGCGGGCCCGGTGGATGCGAAGGAATGCCCGGTTTGCTTTTCGAGGCGCGAGATCATGCGGGCGGCGGCGCGGGCGAGACGTGGTTCCGTGTATCCGGTGAGACGCACCGTGAAGCCGGAGTTGAGTGGAAGACGGCCCGGCGCGAGGGTGACGTGCGCGGGGAGAGGCATGATCGAGAGCGACTGAGAAGCCGGTTCACTATGCAGCCGGGCCCAGCAGATGCAGAAGAGGAGAACCGAACGGAATCTCGACATGAAGGAACTACTTTACCGAAGTGAGCGCAAAGTCGAGGGAGGGAGCGAAGCGGGAGTCCGGTGACGGCTCCAGCAGGACATCGGCGGCCAGGAGGATAAAGGCAATCCACACCGCATCAGCCAACAGCAGATGAAAGATCTGTAGGGGAACTGGCGCCAGTAAAGCCAGATTGATCATCCCCGCGGCGATCTGCGTGAGAGTCAGAGCGCCCAGAATCCAGGCGATCTGTTTCGCGCGGGCCGCGAAACACAGTGCTTCGATGCTCAGGCTCACCAACACGGCGATGACGGGATGCCAGACGCGGAGGCGTATGAATGGGTGGGCCGCTGGAAGAAGGTCCTGGCGGAAGCCTTGAGAGAGAGAGGACGACTTGAAAAGCGTGTCGCCGAGGGCGGCGATCACGCCGCTCACCCCCAGGAGCAGTAAGCCGGCCCCTACCATGCCAAAGGCGAATTTCCAGCCGAATGCCCCGCTTCGAATGCGGACCGGCGAGCGTCCGGATGCCCAGGCCGCAAGAGTGAGCGCGGCGAGCAGCATGAGGGTATTGACGAGGTGCGCGCTGAGGTAATAGCCGCGCGCAACAGACGGATCTTTCGCAACGTGGCCCAGCAGTACGAGGGCAGCGCCGAGAAGAGCCTCCATGAATTCGAAAAAGACCGCGGCTACAGCGGCTCGCCTTACCAGATGACGCCTGGGGAACAGTTGGAAGCCGAAGACCACCAGTCCCAGAGCGAGCCCGACAGCCAGGCCGCTGGTGAGCCGGTGCACGAACTCGATGATGGTGGCGATTTGCGGGGATTGGGGGACGGCGACCCCGTTACAAAGCGGCCAGTGCTCGCCACAACCGGCGCCGGAGCCGGTGGCGCGAACAACCGCGCCCCACAGGATGACGGCGATATTGCAGGCGAGAACGATCCAGGCGTACTGGCGAAAGAGGCGGATGCGGCGGCGGCTGGTCTCCACTCGATTCAATTCCTTCCACCAGCTTACGGCAGTCGCGATATACTGCCGCAAGCGGTGTATAGGAGGATCGAATTCATGCACAGACTTGTGGTGATGTTTATCTCAGCGGCGTCCATCGTCGCGCTTACCGGGTGCGGAAGCCCCGCGCATGGTCCGGAGGAGAAGTATTTCCTGGTGGCCACCAACACGAAGGTGCCGTACTGGCAGAACGCGCTGGCCGGCCTGGCCAAGGCCTCCAGCCAGATGAAGGGGATTCACACGGAAATGGTAGGCCCGGAGACCTACGATCCGAATGCCGAACACGAAGAGTTTCAACACGCGTTAACTAAGAAGCCGACAGGGATACTGGTTTCGGTGAGCGACCCGAAGGTGATTCAGCCCGATATCGATGCGGCGATCGCTCAAGGCATTCCCGTGATCACGATGGACTCGGATGCCGAAAAGAGTAAGCGCCTCCTGTTTATCGGAACCGACAACTACCGCGCGGGGATGATGGGCGGCAAGGTGCTGGCGGAGAATTTGAAGGACAAAGGAAACGTAGTGGTCTTCACGATTCCCGAACAGGCCAACCTGGCGCAGCGAATGCATGGCTATTCCGATGTGCTGGCAAACCACTCCGGCCTGAAGGTGACGCAGACGGTGGACATGAAGGGTGATCCGCGTGTGGCGTTCGATACCACCATGGACATCATCAGCAAGAAAGCCATCGACAAGATCGACGCATTCGTTTGCCTGGAGGCGATTGCGTGCCCGGAGATCGCCGACGTGCTTGACCGCGAGCATGTGAAGGGCAAGGTAGTGGTGGCCATGGATACGGACGACCGGACTCTGACGTGGATCCAAAAGGGCATGATCAACGCGACCATTGGGCAGAAGCCGTTCACGATGGCTTTCTACGGCATTCAGATGCTCGATAACTTGTACCACAACAAGCCCGCAACGTTGGATCGGGACTGGGCGCAAGACTCGTTTTCGACGCTACCCGAATTTGTGGATACGGGTGTGACGCTGATTGATAAGAGCAATGTGGACGCTTACATGAAGCAAAGAGATTCGGCGACAGCGAAGCAATAGATGAGGTTCGCGCGCCGCAAGCCCGCCGTTGAGGAGCCAGGCGAGCTTCCGCACGCGCCAGTTTTGAACAAACGGGGCTGAGTCAACGCTACGTTTTCGTTCTCATGCGTCTTTCTGGTTTTATTAGCCAGATATTATATATTTTTTGATTGTATTTTAGCTCCGGATCGCATATGCTAATGCTTGAGAGCAGCTATGGCCGAGAGAGAAAAAGACCGGAAGACCATGACCTTGAATTTGACCGAGGCTGAAATGGCGGCGCTCGAGAATCTATCCGCCGCCAAAGACTTGAGCAAGACGGCCGTTCTTCGTCAGGCATTGCGCCTGTATCAACTGGTCGACGCGCGTCTTTCGCGAGGGGAGACTCTGTACTTCGAAGATAAAGGCAAGAAGAACAAATCGGAGCTTATGGTTTTGTGAGCGACCGAAGTACGGTCTACCTGAAGAACCGCGCGAGGGGTCAACTGGTGGAAGCGGCTTTAATCGATGGCGTTACTCTTCAGGAAATAACATGCGTTGAATCAAGTTGGCGGCCGATTTCCGAGCACAATTCGAAAGGGGCGGAGCACAGCCATTGGGACTGGCGGGAGAAACATGAAGCCGTCGCGGGGCTGATTGCCTACAGGATGTTTGGAATAGAATGCGACNNGGTGGTGTACACATGGCGCGAGGAATACGAGGCGCAAAGATGAAGCAAGAATACGATTTCTCCAAGGCCAAGCGGGGCGCGGCTTTCAAGACCCCGCCCGGGAAGACGCGTATCACAATCCGGCTAGACAATGGCGCAATGAGTTGGTTTCGAGAGCAGGCCCATGCCTCCGGCGGCGGCAGCTATCAGAGCCTGATCAACGAAGCCCTTGTGCGGCATGTAGGAGCCGCGAAGGAACCCTTGGAATGCACGCTCCGTCGCGTGATTCGCGAAGAACTACACACATCCCGGTGAGGCGAGGGCCGCGCGTTCGGTTCAATCTAAACGACGAGTCGGTTTGATCCGCTTATTTCCGCCCCGCCGGCTGCGTCAGAATCTGCTGCGCGTAATAATTCACGACACGCGCTTCGCTGTGAGCGACTTCGAGATATGCCGATCGCAGTAAGGTGTCCTTGCGATTCATCAAGAGATTGCGGATGTTCTGTTGCACGCGCGGGTCGGCCAGGTCGCGCTGGCCGGCCGGTTCCTTGGCAATCATCTTGAAGATCCGATACCCGCCAGGCGTGGGCACGACGGCGGAAATTTGGCCGGGAGTCATCGAGACGATCATCTTCTTCAGTTCGGGGCTGGCGTGATCCAGAGCCGATTCGCCCATCGGCCCCATGTCGCCGCCGTTGGGAGCGGTCGAGGGATCTTCCGAATAGTTCTGAGCCAGGGAAGCGAAATCCTCACCCTGTTTGAGCCGTTCGGCGATCAATGTAATCTTCTTGCGCGCCTGCTCGTCGTTCTGCGCTTTGTCGTTCTTAAGATTATGCGCGTTGGGATCCTGCTCCGGTGTCACTACGATTTGCGCGATGCGAATCTGCGGCTCGGGAAAGTTGAAGCTGGCTTTGTTTTTGTTGTAGAAGGAAGCAAGGTCGGCGTCGCTGATGGTGATGCGGGAGATGATGTCCTTGTTGATCAGCTTTTGAAGACTGAGTTCCCGGCGGATCTGGGTACGTAGATCGTTCTCGGTGAGACCCTGATCTTTTAGCGATTTCTCGAATTGCTCCTGCGTATAAGGGGAGCGTAGTTCAGTGAACTTTGTGTCCACCTCGGAATCCGTAGCCATCAACCCCTCTTTTTGAGCCCGCTGGAGCATGATCTCGTTGTCGATGAGGGTGCGCAGAACTTCGAGGCGGCGCGTTTGGCGGAGATCTTCGCTGGCGCCTTCCGGGTCTACCACGAACTGACGCTTGTAGAATTTTTCGAGATCGGAGTAGGTGACGGGGCGGTTATTCACCGTGGCCGCAACATCGGGTCCAGGCTTTTTTGAGCAGGCGGAGAACAAAATGGCCGAGGCCGCGAGCAGTGCGAGCGAACTATGCATGGGAAAGCCCATTATAATGACGCCAGTGAAAATCGGAATCATCGGCACGGGCGCCATCGCGGCGAAGCATGCTCAGGCATGGCGCAACATCGGGTGTTCGATTGTGGCCTGCACCAACAAAACAGAGGCCAAGGGAAGGGAGTTCGCCAGGTGTTTTGACGCGGTGTTTTTGCCCGACGGCGAAGCCGTTTGCCGGCATCCCGAAGTGGAATTGGTGGATGTCTGCACATTTCCGGATTACCGGCTGGAGCCGGTGCGGATCTGCGCGGAACTCGGTAAACCTGTGCAACTGCAGAAGCCAATGGCGATCAATCTGGACGATGCTTACGCGATCGCGGTTCTGGCGGGACAGGCGGGGATTACGGTGGGCGTTGTTTCGCAGCACCGGTTTGACGATGCTTCCCGGTTTCTGAAACGCGCGATTGAAGAAGGACGGCTGGGGACAATTCTGGAAGCGGATTTTTATGTAAAGTGGTACCGTCCGCAGGAATATTACGCGCGCGCCGTCAAAGGCAGTTGGGCCACCGAGGGCGGTGGCGCTTTGATCAATCAGGCTATTCATCAGGTGGATCTGGTGGGTTGGCTGGCCGGGCCCATCCAGGAGGTCTATGCCAACTGGCGGCTGGGCGTAATGCACCGGATTGAATCGGAGGATTTGATCAACGCGGTCGTGCGGTTTGAAAACGGAGCTTTGGGCGTCATGCAGGCGTCCACGGCTTTGTGGCCCGGCTATCCTGAGCGGATTGAGATTCATGGTTCCAGCGGGTGGGCGGTAATCACGGGAGAGCGCCTAACAAAATGGGACGTGCGTGGCGATACGGGAAATGTCACCAGCGATATCGCGGTTGCCGTAGCGGAAGGGGCGTCCGGAGCGAGCGATCCGATGGCCATCTCACTTGAGCCGTTTGAGAGGCAGTTTGCAGACTTGTTGAGCGCCCATCGTGAAGGACGACCACCCTTGGTGGGCATCCCCGAGGGAACCGCCGCCCTGGCGGTGGTGGAAGCGGCGTACGAATCCTGCCGGAGTGGACAACCGGTCAAACCTCGATATCCGGGGCAGTAGCGGAGACAAGATCGCCCTCGCGCGCAACCCAGACGTAGAGAGTGGGGAGCAGGAAAACTCCGAGCAAGAGAGCGGCCAAAAGGCCGCCCACGATCACGATGGCGAACGGACGTTGAGAGTCTGACCCAATCCCTCTCGAAAACGCCGCGGGCAGCAAGCCCACGCTGGCCACCAGCATGGTCATCATGNNNTGAAAACCAACTCCGGAAGAAACACTGAAATGTGTGCCGGTGAGGAGCAGTGCAACGAGGCCGCCAATCGGCGCCATGGCGACGTTCGCCAGAATCAGGAGCGACCACTTGAACGATTTAAACATCGTGTAGAGGATGAAAAAGATAACGAGAATGGTAAGCGGCAGAACAATCGCCAGGCGCTTNNGATGAGCGTTTCTGGCTTTCATACTCACCAGCCCAATCGATGTGATAGCCGACAGGAAGCTTGACTTGAGCGTCGACCTTCGCCATGGCCTCTTCCACGGTCGAGCCCAAATCGCGCTTAGGAACACTGTACTTAATCGCGACGTACCGGGAATTGCCCTCGCGGTAGATTTCGGAAGCGCCATCAGCCGTCCGAATGGTGCAGAGTTGAGCGAGAGAGACACGTTCCCCGTTTGGCGCGAGCAGGCGAATGTTCTCGATCGCTTCGCGTGTGTCGCGGTAGGGGAGCGAGTAACGGGCGACTAAGTCGTAGCGCTCTTCGCCCTTCAGTACCTGGCTGACCGCTTTTCCGCCCACGGCTGTTTCGACGGCATCCTGAATATCACTAACATTGATGCCGTAGCGTGACGCAAGGGGACGGTTTACGGTGAATTCGAGATTCGGTTGACCAATTACACGGAAAAGACCTAAGTCAGCGACGCCATCGACGTGGCGCATGACGCCAACAATCTGATCGCCGACCTGCTCCAGTTTTCTCAGATCGTCACCGTAGACTTTGATCGCTAACTCACCTTTCACGCCACTGACTGCTTCCTCCATGTTGTCGGCGATGGGTTGAGAGAAGTTCCAGATCACACCGGGAAGATTTTGCAGTTCGCGGTCCATTGCGGAGATGAGTTCCTCCTTGTTTTCCTTGAAGACGGGACGCCATTGGTCCTTAGGCTTCAATCCGACGAAGTATTCGGTGTTGAAG
>PLFE01000119.1 GCA_003136675.1 Bryobacterales bacterium | reverse complement strand
GAAAAAGCCGCTTAGCGAGCCGGAGAATTCTGGCCGAAGCCCCTTTTTACGCGTCGTGCTCCAATGTCGTGTTCCAATATGGAGAACCATGAGCGACACCCAGCCGTTTACCCTGCTTTGTCTCGCCAGCTACGAAAAAGGCCATGCCTTCCTCCTGGAAGCCAAGCGCCAGGGCGCGCGCGTTCTCCTGCTGACTTCTCTCAGTTTGAAGGAAAAGGCCCACTGGCCAGCCGGAGCCATCGACGAAACCTTCTACATGCCCGATGTTGATAGCGTCTGGAATCGCGAGGACACCCTCAAATCCGTCGCGCATCTGGCCCGCGAAACCCGCATCGACCGCATCGTGGCGCTCGATGAATTCGATCAGGAAATCGCCGCGACTCTCCGCGCTCACCTATGCCTGCCGGGTCTCGACGAAACCACCGCCCGCCGTTTTCGCGACAAGCTCTACATGCGCCGCACTGCGCAACTCGCCGGAATTCGTGTGCCGGAATTCGTCGGCCTCCTGCACAATCCAACCATCCATTCCTTCACCCAGCGTGTGCCTCCGCCATGGGTTCTCAAACCGCGCCTCATGGCCGGCGCCATCGGCATTAAGAAAATTGCAACCGCCGAGGAACTTTGGTCCGTCTTGCATTCCATGGGGGATCAGCAATCGTTTTTTCTGCTGGAAGAGTACGTCGCCGGCAACGTGTGTCACGTGGATTCCATCGTCTGGGATGGCGAGATCGTCTTCCGCATTGCCAGCGCCTATGGTCGCCCGCCCCTCGACGTTTCGCACGGCGGAGGCATCTTCACAACTTCCATCCTGCCGCGCGCTTCAGACCTGGAGCAGGAGTTGCTCGAGGAAAATCAGGGCGTCCTCACCGCCATGCATCACAAGCGCGGCGTCAGCCACACCGAGTTCATCGTCAGCCGCGAAACCGGCGAGATCTATTTCCTGGAATCGGCGGCCCGCGTCGGCGGAGCCCATATCGCGGATCTCGTCGAAGCTGCCAGCGGCCTCAACCTGTGGGCGGAGTGGGCGCGCGTCGAGACAGCCACCGATGAACTGCCCTACCGCATTCCGCCCACGAAGAACCTCTATGCGGCGCTCATCGTCTCTTTGGCCCGGCAGGAGCATCCCGATCTTTCCTCGTATGGCGATCCGGAAGTCGTTTGGAGAATGGACGAAAAGCATCACGTGGGCATGATCCTGGCCTCACCCGATCACGACCGCATCGCCGCACTGCGGGACGACTACATCAAGCGCGTGGCTTACGACTTCGGCGCGGTCCTGCCGCCCGCCGAGCGCCCCACTCATTAAGGTGCCCGATCCTTCGATCCTCGTAGCCATCCCCTCCATCCGCGGCGGACCCCTGCTCTACGCCTGCCTGGAATCGCTGGCGCGACAAACCTGGCGCAACTTCGAGATCGTCGTCATTGACAACACCGGAACCAGTGCGCTTGAAATCCCGCCCGCCATCCGCGTCCTGCGCAGTCCCGTAAATCTCGGCTTCGGAGCCGCCGTCAACCTTGCCTGGAAAACATCCCGGTCCGCATTCCTGGCCACTCTCAACGACGATGCCGAAGCCTCGCCCGATTGGCTCTCCGCCCTTATGGCTGAAATGGGGTTCGCGCCCGATGTCGGCATGTGCGCATCCCAGGTCCGCCGGTTCGGAACGCACCTGCTCGATTCCGCCGGAATGCTCATCGCGCTCGACGGGTCCAGCAAGCAGCGCGGCCAGGGCCAGCCCGCCGAAAACTTCGCCCGCGCGGAGGATGTCCTGCTCCCCAGCGCGTCCGCCGCACTCTACCGCCGCGAGATGTTGGAAGATATAGGTCTGTTCGATGAAGACTTCTTTCTCTACTGCGAAGATACGGACCTCGGGCTCCGCGCCAGACGCAATGGATGGACCTGCCGCTACGCACCCCAGGCCGTCGTCCATCATCATTACTCCCAGTCGTCCGGGCCGGCGTCTCCTTTGAAGGCTTGGTACGTGGAACGAAATCGTCTCTGGGTGGCTGCCAAGAACTTTCCCACGCGACTCGTGATCTTCGCCCCGTTCCACGCCAAGATTCGCTATCTTTGGCACGCATGGTACTTGTTGCAGGGGCAGGGGAGCGCGGCCCGCATGCCGCAAGGCACCGGCTTTTGGGAATTAATCGGAATTGTTTGGCGAGCCCACTGGTCTATCATTACCCACTGCGGAGCCCTTCTGCGTAAGCGCCGCGCCATCCGGAAGGCCGCGCTGCTCACCGATCGCCAGTTCATCCGCCTCTTGAAACAGAGCTCCATTTCCGCGCGGGAGATCGCCCGCCTGTGAACGGTTCGCGTTCGCTCCTGGTCATCGTGCCGGCCCTCAACGAAGCGGGCGCCATCGCCGGCGTCGTGGAGTCCATCCATCGCGAACTCCCGCATGTTCCCGTGTTGGTGATTGACGATTGTTCCACCGATGCCACGGTGGAGCTGGCCAAAAAAGCTGGTGCGGACGTCGTCAGCCTCCCGCGCCACCTGGGTCTCGGCGGCTGCGTCCAGACCGGGTACAAGCTTGCCTATGAACTCGGCTTCGATTACGTCGTCCGCGTCGATGGCGACGGCCAGCATGACGCGCGCGACATCCCCCGGATTTATGCGCGCCTCGTCGAATCCGGCGCGCACATGGTGATCGGCTCCCGCTTTGTGGAGCAGAACGGCCAGCGCACCACCCCCATGCGCGGCATCGGCATCGCTTTGTTCCGCTTGTTGCTGCGCGTCGTCCTCGGCAAACCCGTGCACGATCCTACGTCCGGATTCGTCGGCGTCAACCGCACCGCGTTACAGGTCTTCAGCCGTACCTTCCCCTTGGAATACCCCGAAATTGAGGCCCTGGTCGTGCTCCAGCGCCGCCGCTTCCGCTTCGAGGAAGTCCCCTGCCGCATGCATCCCCGCCGCACCGGCCGCTCCACCATCACCGGCTTCCGTTCCATCTACTACCTCATCCATGTGCTCCTTGGTATCGTGGTCAACGTGCTGAAGTATGATGCTCGTAGCAACCGCCCGCCGGAGAACGTTTGAATGTCCCGCCTGCTCTTATTCACCAGCGCGATCAGCATATTACTCTTCCTCGTGGTCCTCTTCTCGGTTCGCCGTTCGCAAATTCGCGCCGAATATTCCGTCGGCTGGCTCATCGCCTCCGTAGCTCTATTCGCGCTCTCCCGTTCCTCTTGGCTGCTCGACCGGTCCGCGCGCTTCCTCCATATCGATCAGCCGCCCGTGGTCCTGCTGCTGGGTCTCTTCTTTGTATTCCTGCTCTTGTTCTTCTGGGCCAGCATTCTGATCTCGCGGCTCCGTGACGATACCGTCGCTCTCGTGCAGCGCATCGCGATCCTCGAATATCACATCAATCATTCCATTCAATATGGCCCGCGCAGCAAAGAGACCTAAGCCAGCGCCTCCACCTCCGGCCGTTGCCCGCCCTCTTTCCATTTGGCTGATCGGCGCTATCTTGTTTGCGGCCGCCCTGGCCCTCACGTTCATCGTCTATGCGCCTTCCCTGAACGGCGATTTTGTTTTTGACGATCGCACGCTTCCCATGATGCGCCCCAACGCGGCCAAATTGAGCCTCCGTCACGGCTGGCTCGGCGCGCGTCCTCTGCTCATGTTCACGTACTGGCTGAATTACAAGTCATCCGGTTTAGACCCCGCGCCCTATCACGCCGTCAACCTGGTCCTCCACGCCGCTTGCGCCGTCCTCGTTTTCTTCATCGCCCGACGCATCCTGCAGTGGGCCGGCATCGGAGCACGAGAACGTTTTGGCGCTGCCCTGTTTGGCGCGGGCTTGTTTCTCCTGCATCCCGTCCAAACGGAAGCCGTCAGTTACATCGCCAGCCGTTCGGAAGATTTGAGCGTCTTCTGTTTTCTGGCCGCTCTTACACTATTCTTCTATCGCCGCAGCATCGCCATCGGCGTCCCCACCGCGCTGGGAATTCTGGTCCTCTACCTCTGCGCCATGACGTCTAAGGAGCACACCGCCATGTTGCCTGCGGTCTTGCTGCTCACGGATTACTTCTGGAATCCCGGCTTTTCCCTGAAAGGAATCTGGCGGAACTGGAAACTCTATGTCCCCATCGCCTTCGGTGCGGTTGCGGGCGCGCTTCTTTTCCGTTCCTACCTCACCCAAGGTTCGAATGCGGGGTTCGGGCTGCGGGACTTCACCTGGACCCAGTATCTGTTCACCCAGTTTCGTGCCCTGTGCGTCTACCTGCGCCTGTTCCTTCTTCCCTTTGGACAATCCGTGGATTACGACTTCCCGCTCAGTCACAATCTCCTTCAATACGGAGCGGTTTTCTACGGCATCTTCTTACTCGCCCTCTTTGTCTGCGCCATATATTTCCGCAAACGGTACCCCGTCGCTTGCTACGGCTTCTTCGTCGCCCTGCTTCTCTTCGCTCCCACCAGTTCCGTCATGCCGATCAAGGACACGCTCGCCGAGCGCCGCATGTACCTGCCGTTTATTGGTCTCGTGCTGATCGTCTGTGACGTCGTCACCCGTATCCGCGTCAATCGGAATTACCTCGCGGCGGCGGAAGCGGCAATCTGCATCGTTCTCGCCGTGCTCGCATTCCAGCGCAACGGTGTCTGGGTGAGCATGGAATCCCTCTGGCACGACGCGTACCGCAAGAATCCTGAAAATGCCCGCGCCCTGATGGGCCTTGGTGACGGCTACGCGGCCGAGGGGAAGTGCGCTGACGCGATTCCCTATTTTCAAAAGGCCGTCCAACTCGACCCGGAATATCGCAATGTCTTCAATCTAGCGGGCGCTTACGACTGCTCCGGCCAAGCCACCGAAGCGCTCATCGGGTATCGGAACGCGCTGAAGATCAAACCCTCCGCCGATGCCTGGGTGCATATCGCTCTACTGCAGATGAAGAGCGGACAGTACGACGACGCGTACCGCTCTCTCGATACCGCCCAATCGATCCAGCCGGGGGACAAGGACATTTATAACTATCGCGGTATCCTCGATCTGGCCGAATCCCGCTTCGACCACGCCCAGAACCAGTTTCAATCCGTCCTGACCAACAACCCCGGCGATGCCATGGCCGCGCGCGGCGTGAGCCTCGCGCAAAACCACGTGCGCCAATTCTGATGCCGCTGCGTATCGGAGTCAACGCCCTCTATCTGCTTCCCGGTAAGGTCGGCGGTACCGAAATCTATCTCCGCAGCGTCCTCGCCGCTCTGGCTTCCCTCGATTCCACCCATACTTTCTTCGTCTATCGCAACAAAGAAACCGGAGAGGATCTAACTCCCGCCGCCACGAACTTCAAGGATCGTCCGTTGTCCGTTTCCGGCGAAAATCGCCCCGCGCGAATTCTCTACGAACAACTGCTTCTTCCCAACCATCTGCGGAAAGACAATGTCGATATTCTCTTCAATGCCGGCTTCACCGCGCCGCTTCTGTGGCCTGGACGTATGGTCACCGTCTTCCATGACTTGCAGTACCGGCGTCACCCGGAGTACTTCCGCTGGTTCGACCTGCCATTCTGGCGGACCTTGCTGCCCGCGTCCGCGGCTCGCTCGCGAATCGTCGTTGTTCCGTCCGAAGCGGTCAAAGCCGATATCGCCGAATTCCTTCCATCCGCGCTCGCCCGCACGGAAGTCATCCCGCATGGCGTCGAAGCGGCTTTTTCTGAACTGGCCGTCACGCGGCAACCCCAGCGCTTCATCCTCGCCGTCTCCACTCTGCACCCGCATAAGAACCTCACCACCCTTCTCCGCGCTTTCGCAGTTTTCACAGACCGGGATCCAGGCTGCCGTCTGGTGATTGCCGGGTTAAGAGGCTTCGAATCCGCGCGCATCGAAGCTCTCCGGAAAGAGCTCAGCCTGGAACATGCCGTCGAAATCAAAGGATGGATTCCACGCGGCGACCTCCACGAGCTCTTCCGCACCGCCGCCGCCTTCGTATACCCGTCACTGTTTGAAGGCTTCGGGATTCCCGTGCTGGAGGCCATGGCCGCGGGCATTCCCGTGGCCTGCTCCCGCATCCCCGCGCTGGTGGAAGTGGCTGGCGATGCAGTTCGATTCTTCGACCCGGAGAGCGTGGAAGACATCGCCGCCGCGCTGCACGAAATCACCACGGACAAAGCCCTTCAAGACCGGCTCCGCGCCGCCGGCCTCTCGCGCGCAATGGACTTTTCCTGGGAGAAATCCGCCCGGCGTTTGCTCCGGGTGATCGAAGCTGCCAGCCAATAAGCGCAACTGTTGATCAGCCCGCCACGCGTTCAAAGAACGCCCACGACTCTCTCGCGACCGCGTCCCAGCGATAATGTTCCTCCGCATAAGCCCTCCCGATGGAGCCGAGTTCCTTGCGTAATGACTCGGAAGTGAGCAGCTTCAGCAACGCCTCGCGAAGCTCCCCCGCCGATCTCGGATCCACCAGCAGCGCGCTTCCGGCCGCTACCTCGGGCATGCTCGAAACGTTGGAAGTCACCGAAGGTACCCCGCACGCCATCGCCTGCGCCAGCGGAAATCCAAATCCCTCGTAGAGTGAAGGATAAGCGTGCGCCGCCGCGCCCGCCGTTAGTGCCGCCAACTCGTCCTCGCCCACATAGCCCAAATAGCGCACGCCCCGCGGCTTGCTTTCGAGGCGCGCCAGCGTCGCCTCGGACTTCCATCCCCCAGGGCCCGCAATCACCAGATCGAAAGCCTCCCGAACATCCGCCGGAAGCGCCAGCCAGGCGTCCAGCAGGCCGTCGATATTCTTGCGCGGCTCCACGGTACCCACGTTCAGAACATATGGCTTCGTCACTCGCAGCGGCCGAACCGCGAAATAGGTTTCCGGAACGCCGTGATAGATCACCTGAATCCGCTCCGGGTTCAATCCCAGGAGCCGCACTGCGTCGTCCTTCGCGCTATTCGAAACCGCGATCAATCCGTCCGCCCGCCTCCACACTTGTTCGGCCATCTGCCGCGCCGCGTTCACGTTGGCCGCCGTATGGAATTCCGGCATCAACCAGCACGTAAGGTCGTGGATGTGAGAAGTCAAAATCCGCGTGCGCGGAGCGAGGCGCAGTTGCGGCGACCCATGCAGCACATCCGCTGCCGGGACCAGCGCCTGCGCCAGCGGATGCATCGCCGGCAGATTCATCGCCGCCACCAGAAACAGGCGCCAGTTGGGAATTCCGGATTCCACGCCGCGATCGTGATCCAGAGAATCCGGCGCGTGCGCAAACGGATAGTAATCCATCTCGTGCGCGCCCCTCGCGGCCGCCAGCGCGCGGCTCCAGTAATAGAGGTGGTTCTTCACGCCCGCGCTGCGCAGCAGAGTGGGAGTCAGATCCAGAGTGAGGCGCATTCGTTTCAGACAAGTCTCCCATGTATAGTTTTGTTGATGACCCGTGTTCGTTCTCTTCTGCCAATTGCCCTGCTCCTTGCCGCCGCTCCTTTCCTCCTGGGCGCTCACAAGGAGGATACGCGGACTGTCTATCTCGGCACTTACACCAAGAAAGGCAGCCAAGGTATCTATACCGTGCGGTTTAACGAGAAGACCGGCGCTCTCACCCAGTTGCAGCTCGCCGCCGAGTCGGCTGACCCGTCGTTCCTCGCGCTGCACCCGTCTGGTCCGTACCTCTATGCCGTGAACGAAGGAACCGCCCAGGTGAGCGCGTTTTCAGTGGATTCCGCCTCAGGAAAGCTCACCCTGTTGAACCAGAAGCCCACTGGTGGAAATGGTCCATGCCATCTCGCTCTCGACTCCACGGGCCGCATGCTCGCGGTCGCAAACTACGACGGCGGAAGCCTGGCCACGTTTCCCGTGGGACTCGACGGCCGCCTGGGCGATCGAAAAACCTTTATCCAGTTCCCCGGCGCGAAACCCCACGGCCACTCCACCACCTTTACGGCCGACAACCAACTCCTGCTGGTCGACGACCTGGGCGGCGACGCGACCCATGTCTACAAAATCACGCCGGACACCGCCGAGATCACCGAAGCATCCGTAGCCGCTGCCAACCCGGGCGCCGGTCCCCGCCATCTGGCGATCGGGCCAGGAAAAGCCGGCTCGAAATTCGTCTACGTTTTGAATGAACTCAACTCCACCATTTCGCGCTACTCCTTCGCCGCCGCGCTCGAAAAACTGGACACCGTTTCCACCCTGCCCCCATCGTTCCACGGCAAGAACTCAGGCGCGGAGATCGAGTTCGGTTCCAAAGACCGGTACCTATATGCCTCCAACCGGGGACACGACAGCATCGCGGTTTTCGAAGTCGCACCCGGCGGCGTCATTCGCCTGGTCCAGGACACCGCCGCCGGCGGCCACACCCCCCGCAGCTTCGCCATCGATCCCTCCGGCAAATGGCTGCTCGCCGCGAATCAGGATTCCGACAATATCGTTGTCTTTCATATCGACCCGAAGACGGGATGGCTGAAGCAGGCCGGAGTCGAGATCAAGCTCAGTTCGCCGGTGTGCGTCCTCTTCGCCCACTAGCCGCCTCAAAGTACCGCGGTACTCAAACCCCAACCACCCAGAGATTTGCCAAGATCTGTAATTTTGGCCCGAATCGAGCTCAATCGCCAGTATACTTTTGGAAGAACTGTTTCTGTAAAACAAGGAGTAGAAGTGAAAACCAGCCGGCTTTTTTTGATCTCGATTCTTACCCTGGCCCCCGCATTTGCCCAGAAAAACCCCGCCTTTATGGCCATTGGCGATAGCCTCACTGAAGGCGATCAATCCTATATCGCCAGCACCGAAACCCAACCGCACGTGTGGGTGAATCTGGTGGCCACGCAAATGGCCGTCGGCTTCCAGCAGCCCCTCATTACCGCCAACGGGACGGCCCTGGCCGGCAGCACTTCCGGGCGCTCGCGGATCAACCCGAATGCCGTGCCGGACGATATTGGCGTTTCCGGCGCCAACACCGAAACGCTGATCAGCGAAGTCGCCGCGTCCGGGGGCACAAAAGAAGTCGACCTGGTTTTGCCGCCCACCTACGGAAGCAGCCAGTTGCAGATTGTCCAGGCCGCCAAGCCCAAGGTTCTCTTCTGCTGGATCGGCAACAACGACATCATCGGCTATGTCTTGAACTTCTCCCATTTGAACAACCCGACCATCACGTCCTTGCCCACCTTCACCAGCGAGTATCAATCGCTGATGACGTCGCTCAAAGCCACGGGAGCCAAGGTCGTTGTAGGGAATATTCCGGACCTCACCAAGGTCGGTTTCCTGTTCGATAACAACGATTTGATCAAGTACACGGGCACAAACTACAACCTTGCGCCCGGCTACTACACCACGTTCCCCACCATGGCCCTTCTCAAGCTCGGCGTCTACAACGCCAGCTATCTGCAGAATCCGGCATATGTGCTCTCGCCTGCGCAGATCACCAACATCCAGGCGCAGGTGGTTCTTTACAATCAGGTCATCGCCAGCGCTGCGGCCGCCGAGGGTTTTGGCCTCGCCGATATCTACACCGAAGTGAATAACATCATCGCCAATCCCCTCACCATTGAAGGATTTACGATCTCTACCCACTACAACGGCGGTGCGTTCAGCCTCGACGGTATTCATCCCTCCGATTCCGGCTACGCCCTGTTTGCGAACACCTTCATCAACTCCTATAACGCCGCCTACAACGAAACTGTCCCTGTCATTCCAACGGCGAACCTGGTGGACATCCTGAACGGCGATCCTTATATCGATTGGAACGGCAACGGCATCGTTCCGGGACGCCCCGGCAACGGTCTGCTGGAAACCTTTGGCCCGCTCATTGGAGTTTCCGGTGACACCACGGACAAGCCGCCAAAGAACTCGGCCTCCGCCCCTGCCTCTCTCAACGCCGCCGCTCACTCGGTCAGCGCCGCTCAGTTCATGCATGAATACCGCACCCTCACCGGCGGGAACCCCAACGCTACGTTCACCACCGCCGACGTGGAGCAGGTCTTCAAGAACATCTTCAACCTCAAAGACTAAGGACGCGTTCCCGCTACCTCTCTCTGCTCCTCCCGAAATCGAATATAATCTCTATTTGTTTTCGGGAGGACTCATGAACGCATCTCAAAGATATTCCTTAACGCTGGCCCTTACCGCGGCTTCGGTCTGGGCTCAATCCCCGCCACTCATCGGCATCGGCGATAGCCTTGGTGAAGGAGTTCAATCGGCCAACGCCTTTGAAGAGAGCCAGCCCAATACTTACCTGAACCGCGTCGCGCAACAAATGGGCGTGCCCTTTGCGCAACCGCTGCTCAGCACCTCCATAACCGCCTCCATCTTTACCGATTCCGGCCGTGCGCGCATCAGCCCTGCCACCGATCCCGCTGACCTTGCGGTCTCCGGCGCGGCCACTGAAAACGTTCTGGCCGACACCGCGTCGCCCGGAACTCCCTCCACCGAAGCCGACCTGGTGTTGGCGCCCTACTACGGTCTGAGCCAGATTCAGATCGTCGAGCAGATCAAGCCAGCCATGGTCCTCGCCTGGGTGGGAAATGACGATCTCATCAGCGAGATTCTCAGCTATGACACGCTCGGAAGCCAGAGCGGCGTGACGCCTCTCGCGACATTCACTTCCGAATACCAGGAATTAGTCTCGCGCCTGAAGGCCACGGGAGCCAAAGTCGTCATGTCCAACGTTCCGGACCTCACGAAGATGGCTTACCTAATCGATAACGACGACCTGACTCGCTACACCGGCACGAACTACAACCTGCCCAGCGGCACAGTGACATCGCTACCCACGATGCTCCTGTTGGAGCTCGGAGTTCTAGACGGCAGTGTCCTGCAGAATCCCAATTACGTGCTCACCCCCTCGCAATTGACCGCCATGCAGCAGCAGATCCAGCAATACAACCAGGTGATCACCGAGACCGCCCATGCAGCCGGATTCCCCGTCGTCAACGCGTACGCCGTGCTCGACAACTTCATTTCGAATCCCATCACCATCGAAGGCATCACGCTCACCACGCACTACAACGGCGGGGCGTTCAGTCTCGACGGAGTGCATCCTTCCGATACCGGACACGCCATCTTCGCGAATGCTTTTATCGCCGCCGCCAACAAAGCCTACGGATTGTCCATTCCAGCTATTTCCAGCAGCCAGATCGTCCAGATCTTCAATGCCGACCCGTTCATCGATTTCGGCGGGAATGGCGTTGTGGCCGGCCGTCCTTTCACCGGTTTGCTGGAGACCCTGGGACCGTTCCTCGGAATCTCCGGCGGGAAGAGTGGGCCCACAAGTAAGCCCACCGCCGCCGGATTCATGCAGCAATATTATCTGGCCAAAGGCGAGAACCCGAACCGCCCGTTCACCAGGCAGGATGTCATCAACGCGGTGAAGGACGCCTTGGGCGTGCGCTACTGATTCACGCCGCTGGCCAGAAATCCTCCGTCCACGGGCAGCACCACGCCGTTCACGTAGGTGATCTCGTCGGACGCCAGGAAAACAGCCGCGGCCGCAATCTCCGCCGCCGTTCCGAACCTTCCCATCGGCGTGCGTGCCCGGAATTCCTGGCCGCGCGCCGTCCCATCGAGCAACGCGGCGTTGAGTTCTGTGCGCACCACCCCCGGCGCGATGGCATTCACGCAGATCCCGTGTTTCGCCCACTCGATCGCCAGTGACTTGGTAAGTGACGCGATGGCCGCTTTGCTGGCCGAGTACGCCGCTACTTCGAAAAGCGCGACGAACGAAGAAAGCGAAGCGATATTGATAATCCTCCCGTAGCGCCGCTCAATCATCTGTTCGCCGAACACCTGGCAGCAGCGGAGAGCGCCCGTCACGTTGGTGTCGAAGATGTTGTTCCACTCTTCATCGCCCACCTTCAGGGTAGGCGTTCGCTTGGTCGCCCCCGCGCAGTTCACCAGAATGTCCACCTGCCCAAACTCACTCACCGCCGCATCCTGCAATGCCGCAATCGACACCCGGCTGGCCACATCCACCGGCCGCCGCAGTGATTTGCGGCCCAGCGCTTCAATCTCGCCGGCCACATCCATCACCCGTTCCACGCGGCGTCCGGTGGCTGCCACATTCGCTCCCGCGCGCGCCAGAGCGAGAGCAATCTCGCGGCCAATGCCTGAAGTCGCCCCCACCACCACCGCGCTGCGCCCAGCCAGGTCAAACATCAGGCATTTACCTCCACTAGAATTTTGCGGAACCCGCCGGGCTTCGCGCTCCATGACGCAAACGCCTCGCCGGCCTGCTCGAACGGAAACACGTGCGAGATGGCTTCCTCCACCGGAAAACGGCCCTGCCGCAGCATCTCTACGGTCGCGGCAAAATCCTCCGGCTGTGCGTTCCGCGACCCGATGATATCCAGTTCCTTCTGCACGAACCAGCGCGTTTCGTAGCTCACCGGCTCTTTGGCGTAGCCGATGTACACCACCCGCCCCGTCCAGGCGACTTCCTCAACCGCCGCGCGAAACGTGGCCGGCATCCCGATGGCTTCGATGATCACGTCCGGGCCCTGACCGGCGGTCAGTTCGGCCAGCCGTTCGTGCAGCACTTCTTCGCCGGAGTGAATCGTATGTGCGGCGCCTGCCTTGCGGGCCAGTTCCAGCTTGGCGTGTTCCACGTCCACGCCGATCACGCGCGCTCCACGAAACGCCGCGCCCGCTACCGCGCCCAGCCCCACGCCGCCGCAGCCAAATATGGCCACCGTATCGGACGCGGTCACGCGGCCGCGGCTTACCGCATGGAACCCTACCGTCAGGGGCTCCACAACGCCCAGGCTGCGAAGCGGCATCCCGCCCGCGAAAATCAGCCGCGAATAAGGCACGGCGATCAGCTCCGTCATCGCCCCGTCGCGCTGCACTCCCAGCGTTTCGTTGAACTGGCACGCGTTGGGGCGGCCGCGCAGGCATGACGAACACTTCCCGCAGTTCTTATACGGCGAGACGGCCACGTTCGCTCCTGGTGTGATGCCTTCCGGCGCGGGGCCGTTCAGTTCCACCACGGTGGCGGCGATCTCATGCCCCGGAACGCGCGGGTAACTCACCAGCGGGTTCGACCCCCGAAACGAACTGAGATCCGTGCCGCACAAGCCGACCGAACGCACGCGCAAAAGAGCATGCCCCTCAGGAAGCTGCGGCGACTCCCGCTCCTCGAAATGGAAGCGGCCTGGCTCGGAAATGACGAACGCTCGTACGCTCATCTACTGAAACGCCGGCCTGGATTGCGGCTCGTGCTGGCCGCGGTGGCATGTATAGCACCGGACTTCCTGGTGCCCGTCGAATGTCGATTCGTTGATGTTATGCGTCATCGTCATCATCTTCCGCGCCATCGCTTTGTCTTCCTTGTCATCCGACGCGAAATTCCCTTGCACGTGGCAGTGGTCGCACTGGATCCCCAGCGACCAGGTGAAGCTCCGCATCATGTCGATGAACTGCGACGCGGGCATATCCTTGGCGATCTGTACATTCTTGAAGCGCTCACCCGCGGTCTGCTCCGGCTTGCGAAGCGCATCGCCGTCGGAATCGGGCTGCTTGTCCAAAACCACCGTCTGCTCCGTGCCGTGTTCCCCCATCTTGAACGCCGTAACGATAGTCAACACGTTCCCGTCCGGCGAGAGCGTCCAGGTCTCCATGCCGGTTCCGCCATGCTCGGTCGCTACTTTCGAATCGAGCTTCAGAGCCGCTCCGTCCATGGCCACCGTCGTCTGCATCGGCATCCCCATCAGCGTGTTGCGCGACGGACGCGCGCCGCCGCTGGTATACGTGAAGATCGCGCGCTGGTCCCCATGCAGGCCCGTGCTGCCGATCGTCTCCGTGATCTTCGGGCCTTGCTCATCGATCAGCACCAGATAGTTCCCCGGCGGCGGACCGGCGAACTTGCTCTTCTCCAGATTGGCCTTCCACACTCCGCTAAAGTGAGCAGTCTGGGCCCAGGCGGTGCACGCGCCCAAAAGCACCGCGGCGATCACGGATTTCTTCATGGGTTTAGTATAAACAGGACTGCCGTGAACAAAAACCTTTGCATCCTGCTTTTCTGTGGGTCGGCATGTTTCGCGCAAAATAACTACGAGATTCAGGTCTACGGGTCGGACACCGTTGCGCCCGGCAACACGATGATCGAGTTGCACAGCAACTTCACTTTTTCCGGCAGCAAGGAAGAGGTGGACGGAGTCTACCCCACCGAGCACGCCGAGCATGAAACGGTGGAGATCACGCAAGGCATCACGCCGTGGTTCGAAACCGGCTTCTACATCTTTACCAGCGCCGATGCGCTCCATGGATGGCAATGGGTGGGCGACCATATCCGTCCGCGTGTCCGCGTTCCAGACTCCTGGAAATGGCCGGTCGGCGTGAGCCTCTCCGTGGAGGCCGGCTACCAGCGATACCCCTATTCGCCCGACACGTGGACGCTTGAAATTCGGCCCATCATTGACAAGCAGATTGGGCGCTGGTATATGGCCCTGAATCCCACGCTCGATCGCTCGTTTCATGGGCCCAGTGTCCCGCAGGGCCTGGTATTTTCGCCGAACTTCAAAGTGGGTTACGACATCACCAAGAAAGTCAACGCGGGCTTCGAATATTATGGGTCGGTTGGGCCCATCACCGGTTTCGACGCAGTGCGCGATCAGGAGCAGCAAATCGTCCCCTGCATCGATCTCAACCTCTCGCCAAAATGGGAATTCAATGCGGGCATCGGCGTCGGAGTGACCCACGCCACCGATCATCTCCTGGTGAAAATGATTATCGGACGCCGGTTCGATTTCAGGCGGCGGCCCTAATATCGGAGCTTTCGAGCACCCGCTTGGCCGCGCCTTCTTTTGCGATGTTCAGCATGGCGCGCCCCAACTCCTCCGTCGTGATCACGGACTTCGGAAACAGTGCGCGCAATAACGGCAGCAGCGGCCCCAGCACTTGATAGAGAATCCGGTAGAGCCTGGTCTTCGACCGAATACCGTGCCGCGGCACAATCACACCGGGGCGGAACATGTACGCCTGAAACGGAAGCCGCAAAAGCGCATTCTCGGTCTCACCTTTGACGCGGGCCCACATGGTGCGTCCATGCTCCGAACTGTCCGTACCCATGCCTGAGACGTAAATGAAAGTCATCTTTGGGTTCAGACGCGCCAGCACCTCCGCCGCGCCCAGTGTGATGTCGTAAGTAACCCGCCGGTAGTCCTGCTCCGTCATTCCAGCCGAGGAAACGCCCAGGCAGAAAAAGCAGGCGTCGAGCCCGGTCAGTTGGCCTTCCATTCCCGAGAAATCGAAGAAGTCTCCCTGCACCAGTTCGCGAACCTTCGGGTCTTGCGTGCCGGTGGCCTTGCGTACGATCGAGAGGACGCTTTGAACGTCCGCGCCCAGCACGCATTCGCGCAGAACACCTTGCCCCACCATTCCCGTTGCTCCGAACAAAACAATGCGCATCTGTTCATTAAACTATCCCTTTGCCTGGCCTTTCGATCGATCTTTCCATCAGCGCCGCCCGGCGCATCGCGCTAAGCGCCCAGGGCTTCGCGCAGCCGCGCCCCAAAAGGCCGGCGTCGGCACGCCAAATCGCGGGTGTCATCCGCCGTCTGGGTCTGATCCAGCTCGACTTCGTCAACGTCCTCATTCCCGCCCATTACCTGGTGCTCTTCTCGCGGCTGGGCCCTCACTCCCGCGCGCGCTTCGACGATGTCGCCTACGCCAGCCGCGAGTTTACCGAGCAGTGGGCCCACGAAGCGTCCATCGTGCCTGTCTCCACATGGCCGCTGCTGCGGCACCGCATGGAAACGCACCGCGTGCGGCCGTATGGTTTTGAGAAGGCCATGGCCCAGCATCCCGAATATGCGGAGTGGATCCTCGAACAGGTGCGCCTGCGCGGGCCGGTAAGCGCCGCCGACTTCCTGGCGGACCAGATGCCGCAGCCGCAGGCGTTTTCGGACCGCATCGGCGATTCCTGGTCCAGAACCGGGCAGCGCGCCATTCTGGAAGCCCACTTCGGACGCGGCGCACTGGCCGTCACCAAACGCCTTCCGAACTTCTCACGCACCTTCGATCTGGCCGAACGCGTTGTGCCGGAACCGCATCACCGGAAATTGGTCTCGCGCGAGGATTCGCAGCGGGAATTGCTGCGCCTCGCTTCGCAAGCCCATGGCGTTGGCACCATGCGGGATCTGGCGGATTACTACCGCATGTCCCCCGGGGACGCACGCCCCCGGCTTGCAGAGCTGGTGGAAGCCGGAGATCTTCAACTGGCCCGCGTCGAGGGCTGGAAGGAAACCGCCTACGTGCACAAGGACGCCGGCGACCATAAGCCGGCGGCGACCGCCGCGCTCCTGTCTCCCTTCGATCCCGTTGTCTGGTTTCGCCCGCGTGCCCAGCGTCTGTTCGATTTCGAATATCGCATCGAAATCTACACGCCGGAGCCGGCGCGCAAATGGGGTTATTACTGTCTGCCGTTTCTGCTGGGCGATCGAATCGTGGCGCGCGTCGACCTGCGGGCCGATCGCAAGGAACGTTTCCTGACCGTGGCCGCGGCGCATCTGGAACCGCACGCTCACGGCGGCGAGACGGCTGCGGCTCTCATCCGCGAACTACAATCGCTCGCCGGTTGGCTCGGTCTGGATTCGATCCGCGTCAGCCGCCGCGGAAATCTGGCCCGTCTTCTCGCCGGGGTGGGAAAATCAGCTTAGTGGAAACAACCTAGTGGAAACAACAAGCCAGGATGTCGTGATCGTGGGGGCCGGCCCCACCGGGCTGGCTCTCGGCGCCGAGCTGCGAAGGCTCGGCACGCCGGCGCTTATCCTCGATAAGTTGGCGGCGGGCGCAAATACATCCCGCGCCGTCGTGGTTCATGCCCGCACCCTGGAGGTTCTGGAGCCGCTCGGCGTCACTTCGGAACTGCTCCAGGAAGGACTCATCGTCCCAATCTTCCGAATCCGCCATGGCGGCAGGATTCTCGTAAACGTCACCTTCAAAGACCTCAATACGAAGTATCCGTTTACTCTGATGTGTCCCCAGGACCGCACCGAGGCTATCCTTCTGCGGCGTCTCGTGTCTCTCGGGGGCGCTGTCGAGCGTCCCTGCAAAGTGGTTAACGTGCGCGATTTTGGAACGGATGTCGAGGTCCAGTTCCAAACCGACGCCTTGACCCGGAAGCTCCGCCCAAAATGGCTCGTCGGCTGCGACGGAATGCATAGCGTCGTCCGCGACCACGCCTATATTCCGTTTGAAGGCGGCTCTTATGACGAGAGTTTCGTGCTCGCCGACGTGCAGATGGATTGGCCGCTCGATCGCCAGGAAGTAAGCCTGTTCTTTTCAGGAACAGGTCTCGTGCTGGTCGCGCCCCTGCCGGACAATCGTTTCCGCATTGTGGCGACCATGGCCGGCGCCCCGGCCGAACCCTCCATCGCGGACATCGAAGCGATTCTCAAGCAGCGCGGCCCGGAAGACGGCGTGGTGTCGATTCGCCGGATGCTCTGGTCCTCTCGCTTTCACATCCAGCACCGCGTCGTGAAGAACATGCGTCGCGGAAATATCCTCCTCGCCGGGGATGCCGCGCACATCCATAGTCCCGCGGGCGGGCAGGGTATGAATACCGGGATTCAGGACGCTGTTTCTCTCGCCGCCGCGCTCCATTCCACGCTCGCCAGCGGCAACGATGCACCCTTGAATGCGTGGCAGGAGAAGCGTCTGAAGATCGCTCACTCAGTGGTGGAGATGACGGACCGCATGACGAAGCTGGCCACCTCTTCATCCGCTGCCGTGCAAATGCTGCGCAATGTAGCGGTGGAAATCATCGGCAACATTCCCTTTGCCCAGCACGCGCTGGCGCAGAGTCTCTCCGAGTTGGATAACCGCTGAGCGCCGCTACTGCGTGATGCCCACCTGGGTCAATAACCACGCATATTCGAACGCGGTGTCGTGAAGCCGGTCGTACCTGCCGCTCGCGCCGCCATGCCCCGCGGGCTCCATCTTGATCTTCAGCAGCAGAGGGTTCGCATCCGTCTTCAGTGCCCGCAGCCGCGCCACATACTTGGCCGGTTCCCAGTACATCACTTGGCTATCGTTAAAACTCGTGGTGACTAGTATTGCCGGATAAGCCCGCTTTTCAAGGTTATCGTACGGACTGTAAGTCTTCATGTAATCGTACGCCGCCTTCTCGTTGGGGTTGCCCCATTCCAGATACTCGCCCACGGTAAGCGGCAGCGAAGCATCCATCATGGTGTTCATCACATCCACAAACGGCACCGCCGCATGTACCGCCTTGAACAGATCGGGCCGCATGTTCACCACCGCGCCCATCAACAGGCCTCCGGCGCTGCCGCCTTCGATCACCAGGCGATCCTTGGTGGTCCACTTCTGGTCGATCAGGTATTCGGCGCAATCGATGAAGTCCTGAAACGTGTTTTTCTTCTTCATCAGCATTCCGTCCTCGCGCCATTGCTCGCCCATCTCGTCCCCGCCCCGAATATGCGCGATGGCGTAAGCCATGCCGCGATCCAGCAGGCTCACTCGATTGCTGGAGTAGGTCGCAGGCGTCCCGAATCCATAACTGCCATACCCATAAAGGAAAAGCGCTCCACTGCCATCTCGCGCGAAGCCCTTCTTATAAACGATCGAGATCGGCACCTTGACGCCATCCCGCGCCGTGGCCCACAGCCGCTCGCTGGCATACTGTTTCGGATCGTATCCTCCCAGCACTTCCTGCTGTTTCAGCAGCGTCGATTCCCCTGTCCGCACGTCGTAATCGAAGGTGCTGGAGGGCGTGATGAAGCTCTGGTAGTTGTAGCGGTAAGTGCTCGATTCCCAGTCGGGCGTGCCGCCGGGGAATGCCGAATAAACGGGCTCGGGGAACGGGATCGATTTCCACGCCTTGGTTTTGAAATTGTAGACGCGCAGTTGATTCAAAGCATCGGATTTTTCCACCGAGACGGCAAAGTCGCGAAAGAGATCGATATCCTGAATGCGCACGCCGTCGCGGTGCGCGATGAAGGGTTTCCAATTCTTCGGAGAAGGGTCGCTGACCGGCGCGGTGACCACCGCGAAATTGTGGCCCGGTTGATTCGTCCGGATATAGAACAAACCCTCGCGGTGATCCAGATAATAGCGCTGCCCCTTCTGGCGCGCCAGAAGCAGTTTGAAAGGTTCTGTGGGCCGGTCGGCGCTGATATAGCGTACTTCCGAGGTGTCCTTGGCTTCGATCTGCAGCGCCAGAAATTTCATGTCGCGAGTCTTCCCGATGCCTATGTCGTACAGCTCGTCCTTCTCGTTGTAGAGTTCATCGAACTGCGCCGAACCCAGCACATGCCGCCAAAGCTTATCGCTCCGTTTGGTAACCGCATCCTCCGTGACCAGAAACAAAGTCTTGTTATCCGCCGCCCATTCCACGGACGTCACCCGCTCCGTCGAGTCCGGAAGTGTCTGGCCCGTGCGCAGATCCTTCACCTGAAGGGCGTACTGGCGGAAGCCTGTGAAATCCACCGTATAGGCCAGCAGGTTCTGATCGTCACTCACAACAAATGCGCCGACGCCCACGAACTGATGCGCCTTGCCCAACTCGTTCGGGTCAAGAAGCACTTCCTCGGGCGCTTGCATGGTCCCTTTTCGCCGGCACTGGATGGGATATTGCTTGCCTTCCTCCGTCCGCGAGTAGTAGAAATAGCCACGGCGCGGAGTGGGCACGGAAAGGTCTGTCTGCTTCACCCGCCCCAAAAGCTCTTTATAGAGCGCGTCCTCGAAGGGCTGGAGGCCCTTCGTCATGGTCGTGGTGTAGGCATTCTCCGCCTCGAGATACGCCACTACCTTGGGATTCGATTTTTCCCGCAGCCAGAAATAGTCGTCGACCACGGTTGCGCCGTGCCGCATCTCCCGGTGGTCCTCGCGCGGCGCGACGGGCGGAGTCGGATTTGTCTGGCCAAGCGCTGTCATCATTGCGGCAAGCACGAAGAGGCTGCTAACACGAAGTGCATACATCACCACAGTCTACAGCGCCGCCCATCTACTCCGAGTATTGAAATCGCGCCGCGGCGTCGGTGTATTTTTCGCCCCAATCCCGAATCCGGCGGATCAGCAACGCGCTCACCCCAAGCGCCTGAAACTGGGATGCCGCTTCCCACACCCGCCCTCCGGAGACCTCGCGGATTTCGGCCGGTGGCGCATAGCCTCCCACCAGACCTCGATGAAAGTACGCCGAGACGCGATATTGCGATGTCTTATCCAACCAGCCAGTCAGCAGACGCTCGGTGATCTCGCGCCTAGTCGCGGCCGGAACCGAACGGAATACCGCATCCCACCCGCCGGCCACCAGAATCCGCGGGTCGATGTTCTCATCCGGCCGCCATCCTTCCGCGGTGTTCTCGGGCCCCATTTTTGGATCGTTCGACTGCATCGCCTTGATCACCGCGATGAGCAGTCTGCCCGGTTCCGGCATGCCGCTTTGCCTCTGCAGCGAGAGAAACCTCGGAATGACGTATACCCAATCGACAGGCGACCGGTCATGACGCCGGTGCGTGCCGCTGTTTACCACCAACTGCAACTCGTACCACGCATTGCTGAAGTATTGGTTGGTCAGGGCGCTCGCGCCCATTCCGTTGGGACCATCCGGGATGTTGACGGCATCCGGCGCGGTTGCCGCGGGAACCCGGTTGGGCCAAGACCGCGACGCCTCCAGCGAGTATTTCTGAATGATCTCCCAGGTCTTGACAAGTTCCCAGAGTTGGGCCGAGTACATCGCCTCCGCCAGGGCGGGCGACCAGTCCAGTGAGGTTCTCGCGAGATGCGGCGTCAGAAACTTCGCACGCGACGTCGTCCACTTATCGAAGAGGCTTATGCCCCCATTAGGGGAAATCGTTTCGTACGTTCGCGCAAAATCACTACCCGCGAAGTGTCCAGGCCACGCATCAAGAGGGTGCACGCGTGGCAGCCAGTGGTTCCAGTCCGGCAATTGCATGGCGATGGGAATCTCGCGCGGATTCAGGTTTCCATCGGGAGCGAACGCAGCCGGGTCGAGGTACGGGAGCGTCTCGACATCCTTTTCCAATACCGAGGCAAGCCCCGCTCCCGCCGCCCAGTTCGCAACCGGTTGGGCATCCAGGCCAGGGCCGGGCTGGTAAGGCGGATTCCACGGACGTCCGGGGTTGGGGAACGGCAACGATCGTATATAGCTCGCAATCTGCATGCCCTCCAACTCGGATAAACCATGAAACCGCGAGCGCGCTTCAATCGAGGCGTTGGAAAAGTTGAAGTATTTCAGGTCGCGTCCATCTTGCGTGTGGCAATCGGAGCAATGCGCGCGAATCCAGGGAGCGCTCGGAGAACTGTTTGCCGCCAGCGCCGCGGTGTGCCAAAGGTCTCTCCCTTTCGCGACGCTCTCTGGGTCCCCTAACGGCGGTCGCCATTCATTCGGGTTCTCCGCAACGAACGCGGCCGGCGGTATGATCTTCCGGCCATCCTCCGCCAGGAAATTCAAAGCCAGCACGCGGAAGCCGCTGACGATTCCATTTGAATGGTTAAAGCGGAACTCTATCGTGTTGGGTCCATCTGCCACACCGCCATCCGCTAATGGCAGTGTCATCCGCAGCGTTGCAAAGCCGCCGCCAATGCCTCCGTAGCTTCTACCCGGCTCCGCAATCGTGACCGTCTGGTTGTTCAGCGCGACCCACACGCCGTGGTTCACGCGAACGCTCGCCATACCGTCGAATCCCAGGCCGTGGATCTGCAGCCAGAGGGAACGGATCTGCGTCCCAGACGCAGGGGGAACGTTCAGGATCAGGCTCTCGCTTGTTCCCGGGTCTCCGGCGACCTCGATGGGGAGTTTCACCGCGCAGGAACATGCCAGCGCGGCCAGCAACATGCCAGCCGATTTTCCGATAGCCATCTACCGGATGTAATCGGTCAAACCGGCAAGGACATTAGGTCCGTGTGTCCGCCCATGAATCCATGTCGACGTGGAAATCTGCGGGGTCGTTTTTAGGACTTAGGTGCAGCCAGCGCTTTGATGCGCAGATGCAGCCGGCTTTTATACCGGGCGGCGGTGTTCTTCTTAATGATTCCGGATTGCGCGGAGGTGTCAATCACGGAGAAGGTCTGTGGGATGAGAGCGCTGGCCGCGGCCCCGTCCTTTGCCACAATGGCCTTTCGGATCGCCCGGATCTGATGCCGCAGGCGCGTTTTGTGCTTGCGGTTTACTTCGGTGCGTCGCGCTTCTTGCCGAACCCGCTTCTGTGCTGAGAGATGATTTGCCATGCTGGTACTGTAACCCCAACAGTATACCAAAATCCGATGACTCTGGGCACAGCGCTTCGCCAAGGCACCGAACTGCTCCAAAATGGCGCAATCGACGTGCCGCGCCTCACCGCCGAAGTTCTGCTCACCTTCGCCATCAAGCGCGATCGCAGCTACCTTTATGCGCACCCCGAGCAGGAACTGCGGGAAGTGGAATGGATTCACTATGGCCGCTATCTCCATGAGCGCCTGAAACATAAACCCACGCAGTACATCACCCACGCGCAGGAGTTCTACGGGCGCGACTTCTATGTCTCTGCCGCTGTTCTGATTCCACGCCCGGAAACGGAACACCTGGTGGAAGCGTCTCTTCCTTTCGCGGGGGACGGAATGGTGATTGACGTTGGAACCGGATCCGGGGCCATTGCCGTGACGCTCGCTGCGGAAACCTGCGGGCATATCGTGGGGGTGGATAGCTCGGCTGCGGCCCTGTCGGTCGCCCGGCGGAACGCCGACGCCTTCGCTGCCAGTGTCAGCCTCGTTCAAGGTGATGCTCTTGGCTGTTTTCAGGACAACTCGGTGACGCTTGTGGTTTCGAACCCGCCCTATGTGGCGCAGGCCGATCGCTCGAGTCTGGCGCCGGAGGTCCGCGATTGGGAACCCGAATCGGCGCTGTTCGCGGGCGCGGACGGGCTCGATTTCTATCGAAAACTGGTGCCGGAGGCCTCACGCGTGCTGAAAACCGGCGGTCATCTCGTGATGGAACTGGGCGCGGGACAAGCCGCCCAGGTAGCCGCAATGCTGGAAATCGGGCTGAGAAAAATCAGAGTCATCCAGGATTTGGCCGGCTTCGAACGCGTGCTGGTCGCGGAAAGATGTCAACCTTGAACGGACTCCTTCTGGCCCCGGTCTTCCTGTCGGCACTTGCTCTCGCCCAGGAGCCGAAATTTGCCGTACTCCACGCATTTCAGGGCGGCGCGGCCGGGCAGTTTCCGACTGATCTGGTTCTGGACAAGAGCGGCAACGTCTACGGGATCGCCAGTACCGGCTTCCGGGGATTGGGCCTCGTTTTTCAGGTGGATGTANNGGATTGGGCTTCGTTTTTCAGGTGGATCGCGCGGGCAAGGAAACCGTGACCCACTATTTCAAAGGGCCCCCGGACGGGCAAAATCCCATCAGTCTGACGGGCGATAAAACCGGCGCGTTCTACGGCGTCACCGCTTCGGGCGGGTCACACGGTGCTGGAACGGTCTTCAAGCTGTCCCCCGGCGGCAAGCAGAGCATCCTTTACAACTTCAACGGAGCGAAGCGCGTCGGCGCCTTCAGCAGGTCCGGGGTAGTTCGGGATGCAAAGGGGAACTTATACGGCGCCGGCACGATAGAAGATGGCAGCAAGAACGTGATCTTCAGACTGAATTCGGCCACCAAAGCGGAGGCCGTTCTCCACACATTCGCAGGTTCGCCAACCGACGGGGACAGCGTCCAGGCGAGGCTCCTTCTCACCCCTTCCGGCGACCTTTACGGGACTACGTATAGCGGAGGCGGGATCGCGATGTCCCCGGCCTGCCGGGGATCTTCCCTGGCAGGTGACGGCTGCGGGACGGTTTTCCGGTTGGACTCGCGCGGGCGGGAATCGATCATCGTGAACTTCACCGGGGGGCCAGACGGGGCCGAGCCCTCGGGAGGGCTCATCTCGGACGGCTCCGGAAACCTCTACGGCGCGGCTGCGTCAGGCGGCAGCACGAAAGGAATCTGCGGCGAACAGCGATCCGCAAGATTCGAAGTCATACTCGGCTGCGGGGTCCTTTTCAAAATCGACCCGGCGGGCAAGGAGACGGTGCTTTATACGTTTACCGGAGGCGCCGACGGGGCTTTTCCCGGGGGAAATCTGATCCGGGACGAAGGCGGCAATCTGTACGGTACCGCCTCCGGAGGCAGCGATCCAGACCGCATCAACTGTGGAATCGTATTCCGGGTTGACTCTTCGGGCGATCTGACCGTGCTCCACAGGTTCACAGCCACGGACTGCTTCGGCCCCAGCGGATTGGTTGCAAGGAACGCTGGCGATGGAACGTACGAACTCTACGGCATAGGGGAAGGCGGCCATATGAGCTCCGATGACGCACCAACTGGATTCGGAATCATCTTCAAGCTCACTCTTCCCAGTCCAGTCCCATGAAAGCGCCAACATGAAAAGGCCAAACAAGGTGGAACCTTTCCTGAAAGAGAAAGCCATTACTCACAGAAGCGGCATGGAGATCGTCGGAAAAGCGTTAACCACTCCTGAGAACATGGACGGCGATCTCCTCACACTCGCCCGCAGTGGGCATCACGAGGCATTCTCGCAGCTCTATCGCGAACGGTCGGACGCCATTTACCGGTTTGCGCTGCATATGAGCGGGAACCCGGCCGTGGCGGACGAGGTGTTGCAGGAAACCTTCCTGGCGCTAATCCGGGATTCCGGTGGTTTCGATCCGCGGCGCGGTTCACTCGCGTCGTACATTTTTGGGATTGCCCGGAACCGGGTGAGGAAGTACGTGGCGCTCGATCGCGAGTTTACCGAGCCGGATCAAGAGACTCCCGGCGATACGGACTTGCTGGCGAATCTGACGCGGCGCGAAACGATCGATCTGGTGCGGCAGGCGGTTTTGAATTTACCTGGGGTTTATCGGGAAGCCGTGGTCCTCTGCGAGTTGCAGGAACTGAGTTACGAAGACGCCTCCGAGGTGCTCGGCTGTCCCATCGGCACGGTCCGGTCCCGTTTGCATCGTGGCCGGGCCATGTTGCTCGCGAAGTTAACAGCGATGAAGAAAAGTAGGGTGTTGGTATGACGTGCGAAGTAATCCGAGAGCAGTTGATCGAAACAGCCAGGGGTCGGGAACTCTCGTCCGACCTGCGGGCGATTGTGTTTGGGCACGTGGTCGATTGCCCCCAATGCGCGGAACAGCTTGAATTGCAGCAACGGCTGTCCGCGGTGTTTTCGGAGATCGCATTGCGCTGCGCAACGCCGCCGAAGAGAATTGAAGACGCTCTCCTCCGGCAACTTCCCGTGCCGATTCGAAAAAAGCGTCTCGGCGTTTGGGAGTGGACCGGGGCCGGTGCGGCAGCGGCTGCTCTCGCGATTGTGTTTCTCTGGGCTCAGCACCATCCTGGTGCCACGCCCGCGGCCCCCGTGGCGCTGTCACAATCGTCCGGTTTCGTCACGTTACCGTTCGCGGAGGAGACATCGGCTGAAGAGCAGACCGATATTGTGCGGGTTTCGCTGTCGGGCGAGTCCCTGCTGGCCATGGGCATCCCGGTAAGTTCAGATCTGTTGGATCAGCAGATTCAAGCCGACGTGGAAATCGGGATGGATGGAACCGCTCGCGCGATCCGTTTGGCGAATTAGGGTTTCAGGCAATAGGAAAACAAGCAGTTCAGGAAACAAAGGAGCAACAATGAATCGACTCGTATTAACAACTCTCTTCGCATCGGCCGCTGCGCTGGCGCAAGGACCCGGCGGTCCCCCCCCAGGACGCTTTGGCGAAATGCATGTCATGGGAATGCACGGGATGAATCCGGGCCAGGTGGTCGCGGGATCTCCGTTTTCAGGGCAGGAAGTGACCACCCAAACCGAGACCCTGGCTAACGGCACTCATATCACCCACACAATGACCTCTCAGTTCTACCGCGATGCGAGCGGACGCACCCGCGTGGAGAGATCGTTTTCGAAAGTAGGACCGTGGTCGACGAGCGGACAGCCGACGACGATGGTCGAGATTTCCGACCCCGTCGCGGGAGCACGTTATTTCCTGAATCCATCCAAACAGACGGGGACGAAGGAAGTGGTTTCTCCCCGACCCGCCGGCGCGCATACGAGGATGACCCACACCGCCTCGCCGCAGGTAACCACAGCCAGCCTGGGTTCACAAACGATTCAGGGATTGACCGTGACGGGTACGATGACCACGCGAGTGATTCCCGCCGGAGAGATGGGCAACGATCAGGCGATCACGATCACCGATGAGAAGTGGTATTCGCCGGATCTGCAGATGACCGTTCTTACCAAGCACATCGATCCAAGAAACGGCGAAACGGACTTCGCGATGCAGAACATTTCGCGCACCGCCCCGGATGCTTCCCTGTTCGCACCGCCCAGTTCCTACGCAATGACCACCCGGACCCCAGGGGAAGGGCACGGCGGACCCGGGATGCCTCCGCCGCCTGAAGAATAATCCGGCCGTCAGGCCCGATGTAAACCGTAAACAATCCTTCTCACCCACGATCGCGGCGCCAGGCGCAACCCCTCCATACCGAGACGGTTGCGCAGGCCCGCGATCGACAAAACCTTCCCCGCCAGCATCGCTCGATAACCAATCTCCGCCACTTCCGCCGCCGACATAATTTTCAAAGCGCCGCTGAATAAAGGCGTTTCCAGCATTCCCGCGCGGCCTTGAAATTCCGTGTCCGTGGGGCCGGGGCAAAGGGCCGTCACGCTGACGCCCTTGCGTCTGTTTTCTTCCGCGATGGCCTCCGTGAAACTCAACACGAAGGCTTTTGTGGCGTAATAGATGGCCATCCCCGGCCCCGGCTGAAACGATGCCGTCGAGGCTACGTTCAGTATCCGGCCGCTCGATCGCGCCACCATGGCGGGCAATAGCAGTCCGGTCAACTCCACCAGGGACGTTACGTTCACCTGAATCATGTCAAGCTGGCGAGGCAGATCGCCCGCGCTGAAATCGCCCAAAAGCCCGAAGCCCGCGTTATTGATCAGCACGTCTGGAACGGTGCCCGAAAGCGCGGCCGCCAACTGGGCCGGACCGTCCTTCCTGGCAAGGTCGACCGGGATCACGCGCGCGGCGCCCGCGCCTATCGTGAGCAGCTCGGCGGCCACCTCAGCCAGACGCCCGGCGTCTCGCGCCGCCAGGAAAATCTCGTAGCCATCCCTGGCCAGTAGTTTGCAGAGTTCACGGCCGATTCCGGTGGAAGCCCCGGTGACAAGCGCGGTCTTAGGCATAGCAGTTAAAATGGTAGCTTGCGGCAGATTGCGGCTCTCGTTTTCATACTGAATCTAGGCTCGGCCATGGGTTACGCGGCGCTTACCGCGGACCAGCGCCGGGAAAGTCTTGCATCCTTCGATCAGGTCTGGACCACCGTTCGGGACAAGCACTGGGACACCTCGTTGAACGGCGTCGACTGGGCCGCTGTGCGCGATCAGCTTCGTCCCCAGGTCGAGAAGGCGCGCACGCCGGCCGAGGTCCGCTCCATCATCAGCGATATGCTCAGCCGCCTTCACCAAAGCCATTACGCCGTGATTCCCGGCTCGGTCTACCATGATCTGGATAGCAGGAGTTCATCGGAAGCCGATTTGAATGGAGCCAACACCAGTCCGGATGGAACCGCCGGCCTCGATGTTCGCGTCATCGGGGATGAGGCCGTGGTGGTGAGCGTCGATCCCAATTCGTCGGCCCGGGAACTGGGCGTCGCTCCCGGCTGGATCGTCCGGCGCGTCGGCGACGAGGAGTTAATACCGGTGCTGCGCCGCATCGAAGGGGCTTACAAAGGTTCCACGATGCGAGATATGATGCTGGCCCATGCAGTGGTCTCGCGCCTGGATGGTCCAATTTCCAACCCGGTTGAAGTGGAGTTTCAAACGGCTCGCGACAAAATGGTGCTGCTCGCTCTTAACCGGCGGGACTTTCGTGGGACGCCGGCCAAGTTCGGGTTTCTTCCCGAAGAGCGCGTTTGGATTGACACCCGGCTGGTGGCGCCTGACGTCGACTACATCGCGTTCAATCTTTTTCTCGACCCTACTGCGCTGGTTTCCAAATTTCAGGAGAGCGTTCGCAACTGTAGCGGCTGCGCTGGAATTGTGGTGGACCTGCGCGGCAATCCGGGAGGAATCGGAATCCTGGCCATGGGATTGGCGGGCTATTTCATCGACAAGCCGGACCAGAAGCTCGGCACGATGTATATGCGGGACCTTCCCTTGAAGTTTGTCGTGAATCCGCGACCGCCCGTTTTCGAAGGCAAACTGGCCGTGTTGATCGATGGATTGTCGGCCTCGACGTCGGAGATTTTCGCCGGTGGCATGCAGGACCTGAATCGGGCGCGCATCTTCGGTTCGCGATCGGCCGGCGCGGCGTTACCGTCCATGATCGAACGTCTGCCCGACGGAGACGGGTTCCAATATGCGGCGGCGTCTTATAAGTCGGAGAGCGGTAAGGTTTTGGAGGGGGTGGGCGTTACTCCGGACGAGCCCATTGCTTTAACGCGTGCAGCTTTGCTGGCCGGCCGCGACCCGGTTCTGGATGCGGCGATTCGATGGATTCAACAGTCCCCGAAAGGAAATCAAACGCAATGAGAAGGAGATTCATACTTACCGGGGCGGCTGCGCTCATGGCGGCATTTGGGCTCATGGCGCAGACTACCGTGACCGAGGTCCCTCCCGCAGCCGCGAAACCCGTTCTCCCCACGGCCGACACTGTGCTGCAGCGCTACGTCGACGCCACCGGCGGCAAGACGGCCTATGACGCCGTCAAGACCAGGGTGTCTTCGGGGACTTTTACGCTGACCGGCAAGGGCATTACCGGCTCCATCCAGAGTTATCAGGCCGCACCCGCAAAGTCCTACACCGTGGTCGACATCGAGGGCGTCGGCAAACAGGAAGATGGCAACGACGGAAAGACGGTGTGGGAGCTTTCTCCCATGACCGGTGCGCGCATCAAGACCGGAACCGAAGCCGCGGCGGAATTGCGCACCAGCGCGCTGGACACCTATTCGAACTGGAAGAATTACTACAAATCGGCTGAGGTGGTGGGCTCGGAAAACGTAGGCGACAAGAGCTGCTGGAAGTTGGTTCTGACCCCGAATCAAGGCGAGCCCGAAACCAACTGGTTCGACAAATCCACCGGCTTTCTTCTGCGCGAATCGGCCACCATGGATACGCCCATGGGTAAGATTCCTGTGCAGGCGGACTACAGCGACTACCGCAAAACCGGCGACCTCACGTTGCCTTTCAAACTCAGCCAGACCGTGGCTGGCCAGGAATTTGAATTCGGCCTCACAAAAATCGAGACGAACGTGGACATCCCTGCGACGCGCTTCAATCTTCCCGCCGAAATTGTGGCTTTGCAGAAGTAACTTGCCCCACATCGAGGAGCATCACTTCCCGACGCTTCTGGACTGCCGCTACATCGTGCAGACTCCAGAGAGCGGCTTGGACGAATCTGCCTTGGTTGTTGCGCTCCACGGCTACGGCATGGATGCGGAGACGATGCTCCGGTTGGTTGCCACGTGGTTCTCGAACCATAAGATTATTTCCGTGCAGGCGCCGCATCCCTTCTACAAGTCCATGGAAGCCCGCGAGGTAGGCTACTCCTGGGCAACGCACCGGCAATCCGAGGAAAGCGTCAGGCTGCATCACCAGATTCTGCATCAGGTGCTGCGCGAGATCGAAGCGCCGCCCGAGAAGGTCCTTCTCGCTGGGTTTTCGCAGCCCGTGGGATTGAACTACCGATTCGCCGCGACTTATCCCGGCTCCGTGCGCGGAGTGATCGGTGTGTGCGGCGGCGTGCCCAAGGATTGGGAGACCGGAGATTATCAGCGCGTGGATGCCGCCCTGCTGCACATCGCCCGCACCGAGGATGAGATCTATCAGCCTGAGGCGACGCGCCAGTATCTGGGGCGTTTGAGCGCCCGTGCCGACGATGTGGAATATCTGGAGTTCCCCGGAAAACACCGGTTCCCTTCTCTGGCGCAGCCCGCGGTTCAGGACTGGGTGCGGAGAAAATTCAAGCCATGACCGATCGGGCTTTAGTCAACGTTGAGTCGGTCATCGCAGTTTCAGTCATCGCGATACTGCTCATCCGGGCAAGGCCGGGCGCAATCCCCGTCCGCGCGGAAAGAATACCTCTATTTCCGAGCCTTGCAGTTCTTGCTGCACTTGTCTGTTTTGTGCTCCTCATCTATCAGGAAGATCTCAAAAATGGGTTCCTGATTGATGACTATACGCACCTGCACGACGCGGGTGCGGCCACATTCAAGAGCCTTCTCAATGGGTTCGGCCGCGTTCCGGGGCAGCATCTGTTTTATCGGCCCATGCCCGCGATCGGGTATTGGATTGATCTGCGCTGGGCGGCCCTGGATTCGCTTCGGTGGCATCTCTGGAGCTTGCTGGTTCACGCGGTGAACAGCTTTCTGGTGTTCCGGTTGCTGCTTCTCTTAAATCTGAAGACGGCGTCCGCGCTGGCCGGCGGTCTGTGTTTTGCACTCTTCGCCGGGTCGGCGGAAGCGGTCTCGTGGGTAGACGCGCGCACTGAGCTCACGTGTGCTTTCCTGGTGCTCATCACATTGATCCTGATGCTGGCCGATTCAAAGAAGCCGCATTGGGCTCGCCTCACCCTCGCGATGATGAGCTGCGCGCTGGCCTGCTGTACGAAGGAATCGGCTTTCGCAATTCCCGTGCTGGGGGCGGCTCTGGCGATTCCTCTGGAGCCGTCAAGGCGCAGGAACATGCTCACGCGGTCTCTTGCGATTTCAATTTTGTGCGCGGGCCTGTTTGCCTATCGCTGGTGGGCGCTTGGAGGAATCGGCGGGTACCCCACAAAGTTGAACTTGCCTCGTGCTGCGGAGGGGTTGCTGTTCCGTGCCTGGGGTTTTTTCTTCTTCCCGATAAACTGGTCTGCGCCACTCGCCAGATTTGAAGTGCTCGCCCTCCTCCTGTACCTGGCTGCGCTGCTGTTCATGGTGTGCCGGGCCCAGGGCAGCCGCCCCTTGATACTGTGCGCCGTCGCCTTTGCGATTGGTGGGCTACTCCCTGTTTACAATATGACCCTGATCGGCTCCGATCTGGCGGGGTCGCGCGAGTTCTACGTTCCTGCCGTGGGATTAGCGATCTTGACGGCTTCCCTCTATTCAGTCCCGCGCATGCTGGCGATTCTGCTGTTTCAAGCAACCATGCTGCATCACAACCTGCGGTTCTGGGATGAGACCTCGCGGATGGCCTCCGGCGTCTGCCGCGATACGGNNAAGCGCGATGGAGTCCCGTTTCTCGCCAATGGATTCCCGGAATGCGTGGCCTTCTTCGCGCCGGGAGCGAAAGTCGAAGTGGGGAATGGGTCGGACGCGCGCGGCCCCATATTCGTCTGGGACCCTACACAGAATCGGTTACGCCCGCGCTGATAAACGATGTAACTCGGCCGAAAGCGTCATGGCCTGGGTGTGATCCCCGGCACGCTCCGCTTCCCTGATTTTGGTCTTGAGCGTGGTTCTCTCTCGCTCACGCTCTTCGGCGATCAGAGCCTCCACGCAAGCGTACGCTTCTTCCTGAGTCGCTACCTGGCTCTCTGCATCGCCGGTCAGAAACGCACTGGCGAGAAGATCTTGTTCTTTCTGCTCCAGCCGGTTGTTCACCGCCGTGTAAGTGATTGGCGCCGCGTTTTCCTGCAGCGTGATCAACGCTTCATAGATTTTCCCCGCAGCGCCCGATCTGATGGATGGCAGGGGCTTGATAAACGCGATCAGTTCCTCGCGGCATTCGGGATTGGAAAGCAGCACCGAGATCAGGATGCGGTCGGTATGCCGCAGTGTTTCCCGGGGCGCCGGAGCCGCGCCCCGCCCTCGATCAGCCGCCATCTTGCGAAAGTTGTCGAGCACCAGGGACGAATCGACCCCCAGATAGCCGGCGACATCATTGGCCACCGCGACCCTCTCCAGTTTGTCCGTCAAAGACTGGATAGCGGGAAGCAGCGTCTGAAACGCCTGGTAACGTCCGTCGGCGGAGCGCATATCGAAACGCGCGCGTGCCCGCCCGGCCAGCCAGTGAAAGTAATTCGGCGCATTCTTCAAGTGTTCTCGATACGCATCGGAGCCGTGCTGGCGGCAATACTCATCGGGATCGAGCCCGCCTTCGAGCGAGATCATCCGCATCCGCATTCCCTCCGCCAGCAACAACTGACTGCTGCGCTCGGTCGCATTCGCCCCCGCCGCATCCGGATCGAAATTGACCACGATGTTCATCGAATGCCGCCGCATCGCCTGAATCTGCTGCGCCGTCAGCGCCGTTCCGCAACTCGCGATCACTTCATGGACGCCCGCCGCGTAGACCCCGATTACGTCCATGTACCCTTCCACCAGCACCACGCGGTCTTCCTTGCGGATCGCTTCCTTGGCGCGGTGCATGTTATACAGCACCATGCTCTTCCGGTAGATCTTGGTTTCCGCCGAGTTCAAATACTTCGGCTGGTCTTCCGCCGACAGCGCTCGCCCACCGAAGGCGATCGGCTTGCCCGATTCGTTATGAATCGGGAACATGAGGCGGTTCCGGAAACGGTCAAAAAAGCCGCTGCCATCGTCGCGCTTCAGAACCAGACCGGATTGATCCAGTTCCTCAGCCGTGAAATTCTCGCGCTGTAGCAGCTTGGTGATCGCGTTCGTGCGCGGCGCGTAGCCCAGCGAGAAGGCTTCGATCGATTCACGATTCACCCCGCGCTGCGCCAGGTAGCGCCGCGCTTCCGCACCCACGTCTCCAGCCAGTTGCCGCCGGAACTCCAATTCCGCCAGTTCGTGCATCCGGTGAACGGCGCTGCGCACCTTGGTCTCTTCATCGGCGAATCCGGTCCGCTTGGGCATCGGAATCCCGTAGCGCTCCGCCAGGCTTTTTAGCGCCTCATAGAAGCTCAGCCCTTCATGCTTCATCACGAAGCTCACCACGTCCCCGCCTTCGTTGCATCCAAAACACTTGAAAAACTGATGCTGCGGGTTCACCGAAAACGATGGCGTCTTCTCATTGTGGAAAGGGCACAAGCCGCTGTAGCGCGCCCCTGACTTCTTCAGCCGGACCACCTCGCCGATGACGTCGACGATACTCACCGATTGCTTCAACTGGTCGACAAATTCCATGCGGGTGCGGTACTCCGTATTATCTCGTAAACTGGTCCCGTGCCCGAAACGAAATCCCGAACGGTTGCGGTATTAGGTCTTGGCTATGTCGGCTGCGTCAGCGCTGCGTGTCTTTCAAAGCTGGGCCATGTGGTGATCGGAGTCGATCGCGATCGGCAGAAAGTGGAAAGCGTCCAGCAGGGCCGCGCACCATTCTATGAACCCGGCCTGCAGCCCCTGGTGGAAGAGATGGTCGCCGCGCGCAGGCTCTCAGCCACCACCGATCTCACGGCCGCTCTGTCGGACGCCGACGTGGCGCTGCTCTGCGTCGGCACACCGTCGGAACCCAACGGCAACCTGGGCCTCGCGCAGCTCCAGCGTGTTGCCGCGGAGATCGGGCAAACTCTGGCAGGCCGCACCAAGTCTCTGGCCGTCGTCGTCCGCAGCACCGTTTTCCCTGGCACGTGCGAGGAGATTGTGATTCCCGCTATGCAAAGCTCGCCCCATGCGGCCGTCGTCTCCAATCCCGAGTTCCTGCGCGAAGGGAGCGCCGTGAAAGACTTCATGGAACCGTCCCTGCTGGTCGTCGGCGGGACTTCCGCGGAGGCTGTCGACCTGGTCGCCGGACTCTATTCCGATCTTCCGGTCGAGGCCTGCCGCGTGACGCTCCGCACTGCCGAGATGATCAAATATGCCTGCAATTGCTTCCATGCGGTGAAAATTTCCTTCGCCAACGAAATTGGAACCCTGTGCAGCCGTCTCGCCATTCCCCCGGAAGAAGTAATGGAAACCCTGTGCCGCGATGTGAAGCTGAACATCTCGCCCGCCTATATGAAGCCCGGTTTTGCTTTCGGTGGATCTTGTCTGCCGAAGGATCTGCGCGCCTTGAACTACCGGGCCAACCGTATGGATCTGAAGCTGCCCCTGCTGGAATCCGTCTTGCCGGCCAACGACCTTCACCTGCGCCGCGCCATTCAATCCGTCATCGAGCTCCCCGCCGCGCGAATCGGCGTGTTCGGCCTGGCGTTTAAAGAGAACACGGACGATTTGCGCGAAAGCCCCGTGGTCACCTTGATCGAGTTTCTGCTCGGGAAAGGTCGCGAGCTGCGAATCTACGATCCGCACATCCGATTAGAAGAAATCTACGGTACTAACCGGCAGTTTGTACTGAATGCGATTCCACATATTGGAAAGCTACTGGATGCCAACTTGGAAAGTACTCTTTCCTGGTGCGAATACCTGATAGTCGCTCAACGTCCGTCTGAGACCTACGTACGGCAAATCGCTGAGAGCGCGATACGAACCCTGGACGTAACCTCTTTGTCCACCGCGCCTTCGCAGTACGCGGGACACTGATTCCTAAGTTGATAAATGAGTGTCACGAGGCATTCCGCGAAAGATGCCAAAACACTAATATCAACTTATGAGTTATCGACTTACCCACATCGCCTTCCTGTTAGTTGGTTTTTCCGCACTTTCAAAGGCGGGGATGATCGACGTTACCTCCTCTGAGTTCATTAGTGTTCCTCAAGGCGCAACCATCGAATTTGGCTTTACCGTATCGCAGAATGATCCCACGTCTCTGAGCTTTCAGATTCTCGGTCAGGCTACTGCCGGACAACCCTCCGCCATGCTTCCGGGTTCATCGCAACAGTACGATCCCCAGTTTTTATTGGACGCGACGCTCACGTCGGCCAATGGCGGTCTTTCCGTCCCCTTGATCGATAACTCGGCCACACGCCTGGGCTTGGCTGGCGGGTCGATGGTGGTGACCACCGGAGTGCTTCAAGGGTCTCAGAACACCAATCTGAATATGATCGATGCTTCGGTGCAGCTCAGCCTGCAGCAATCGGCTCTCATCTTCGGAGGCAACGGCCTGGCTTACGTCGCTCTGCATAACGACGGCCCCGCGCTTCTGCTCGGAATCGGGCCGGGTTATGACCTTCGCTCGGCGATGGTGGTCAGCAGCTCCAGCGCGAGTGGCTCATCCGGTGGAATGACACAGCAAGTCGGTTTTACGGGAGTTACCGCCGCGCCAGAGCCCGCAACTTATGCCGGGTTCGCTGGTGGCTTTATCCTGCTGATGGCGTTCCACCTGAGAAATCGGGCTCGTTCCAGGCGCGTTTCGGCTTAGTGTCGGCCGGTTTCTCGCCGCGGCCCATTTTCTCGATTTCGCTGAAGTACACGCGGCGGTTCTCGTCCATGGCCAGGTTCGAAAGGATGACGCTGGTGGAGTCCGCGAGGCCCACCTCAACGTCGGCTTTCGGCCGCTTGCCGTCCCGGCAGTTCGTGAAGAAGCTTTCAAGCTCGATATCCACCGGGTTCCGGGGCTCTTCCGGTGTGGCGATTCCCTTTGCATAGAGCCAGCGCCGCCCGAACTTCATTTCGCGGTCGAGGAAGCTATCCCCCGATCCCACTTCATCGCGATACATCATGATCGGGAACCCCTTCTGCGCCCCGGCCGCCACCATGGTCGCGCCGGCTTGCCATTTCTTCTCGCCGGCGCCCGCTTTTGTCACTTCCGGTGGTGGCGCGGGCTCGCGGAACCAGACGGCCAGCGCGGGATGGCTATCATCCCCGATGGTGATTTCCACGCTGCCTTCGGTGCCCATGATGATCTCGCCGAACTCGGTGCGCGTCGAGTTGAATTGCGCCAGATGGGAGTTGGTGCTGATGTAACTGCACATCAGCTTCTGCGCCTTCGGGTACTTGAAGATCAGTTGGATGTTGTCGTTGATGTCGCGGCCGTCAAAGATATAGTCGTGCCCGCCCACGCCGATCACATATTCCGGACTCGATCCGAACATCCAATCCGCAACATCGATCTGGTGCGACGCCAGTTCGGCCGCCATCCCGCCCGAGTACTCACGGTACAGCCGCCAGTTGGCCATCATCTGCTGCTTCAGGTCTGGATTCGGCTTCATCTTCCAGCCGGGGTTGCGGTGCCATTGCGCCTGCATGTGCGTGACGTTACCCAGCACGCCTTTATCGATCATCTCCTTCACAGTCTGATAGAAGACGCTGTAGCGCCTCTGCAGGCCCACCTGAAGAACCTGATGCGCATGCTCCGCCGCCAGCGCCCGCAGCGCGTGGATCTCTTCCGGTTTAAACACCAGGCTCTTCTCGCAGAAAGTGTGCTTGCCCGCGGAAAGCGCGTCGCGCGTGATTTCGAAATGCTTGAACAGCGGCACCGCGATAATCACAGCGTCCAGGTCTTTGCGGCTCAGCAGTTCCCGGTAATCCTTGAACTTCGCGGGATTGGTCCCGATGGTGTCGTAGCCATGCTGCAGCGCCGTTTCGCTGATATCGCAGACTGCCGTGCAATGCCCGTTATCCAGACTCTTCAGATGCTTCAGCAGGTAAGAACCGCGGCTGCCGGTCCCGATCAGCCCGAAGGAGACCTGGTCGTTGGCGGCTCGAACTTTTTGGATGGCGGGCGCGGCAATCACTGCGGCGCCGGCCAGTTTGAGCGCATCGCGCCTCGTCACTTTCGGATCGTCTATGTCGTCGGGCATGGCCGCATCTCCGCTTCTAAACTATCACGCCCCGTTAGTGACGGCTCGTACCTTCTCGGCCAGATTCACGCTGCTGTAAGGTTTCTGGATGAAGGCTTCCCTTTCCGAGAACCGCTCCATCGCCTCCAATTCACTGTACCCGCTGCATACAATCACTTTAATGTCCGGGCGGATACCGCGCAGCACCGGCAGCACTTCTTCGCCGTTCATCCGCGGCATCGTCATATCCAGCAGAACTGCGTCGAACGCGTAGGGGTCCCGCCGGAACAATTCCAGCGCCTGTTCACCGTGCTCTGCCAGAATGACGCGGTAGCCAAAGCGCTCCAAAGCGGCCGCTGCCGCGCGCCGCACCACTTCCTCGTCGTCGACAATCAGGATGGTCTCGGACGCTCGCCATGTTGCGCGCGATTCATCGGACGTTTCCGCCGGCGAGCCCTTGGATCGAGGCATGGTCACCGTGAAAGTGGTCCCTTCTCCGGGCGCGCTGGCAACTCGAATGGTTCCCTTGTGGCTGCTCACGATACCCTGCACGGCGGCCAGCCCTAGTCCCCGGCCTGTGAATTTGGTGGTGAAAAAGGGGTCGAAGATACGGCTCAGGGTCTCCGCATCCATGCCCGTTCCCGTGTCGGAAACCTCCAGAACCACGTATTCGCCCGCCTTCAGTCCGTCGGATTCCTTCGCCTGCGCCTGAATCCTGGTAGTCAGGCGAACGATACCCGTGAGGTCCTCTGGAATCGCTTCCGTCGCGTTGATCACCAGATTCATCACCACCTGTTGCATCTGCGCGGGGTCCGCTTCCACCACGCAGGGTTCCGCCGAAAGTTGAATATCCAGACGTACCTTCTTATTGGACATGGAGGCGTGAATCAAACGGAGATTGTCCTCAACCACGCGCCCGATATCGATATCTTCGACGTAAAAGCGGCCTTTGCCCGAATACGCGAGCATCTGGCTGGTCAACTGGGCGGCGCGTTCACTCGCTTCAATCACGTTGCGCTGCAAATTCCAGGTATCGGAGTTCTCCTCAAGGTCCTCTATCACCAGACTCGCGCTCCCCAAAATGCCCGTCAGCAGATTGTTGAAATCATGCGCGATGCCCCCCGCCAGCACTCCCAGGCTCTCCAGTTTCTGTGCGTGGCGGACGCGTTCCTCCAGTTGTTTCCTGTCCGTGATATCGATGCCGACGCCCGAGACGCTCTGGCATCTTCCGCCCGCGTCGACGAACCCCTGTCCGCGCTCCAGCATCCATCTGAGCGCGCCATCCGCCCGCTGGAACCGGTATTCCACCTCGTATTCCCCGCCATAAGCAAGCACCGGATCGATGACTTTGCGCAGGTGTTCCCGGTCATCCGGGTGAACCAGCGAAAGAAGAATGCCGGCCGCGCGCGGCTGCTCCCCCGGATCGAGGCCCACGATCGCCGCCAGCTCAGGCGACATCGTGAGCGCATCGCGCTGCAGATCCCGCTGCCACGTACCCATCTGCGAAACGCTCATGCTCAGCCGCAGTTGGGCCTCACTCTCAAGCGCCGCTTCCTCGGCGCGCTTCCGGTCTGTAATATCGAGCGAAGTGCCAATCGAACCAAGGTAATCGCCGCGAGCGGAATGCCTGGGCGCGCCGCTATCCAGCAGCCAGCGATACTCGCCGTCTTCGCGCCGCATGCGGTATTCGAGAGCAAAACCTGTTTGCCGTTCAGCAGCCAGCGCGTACGTTCGGCGGACTTCGCGGCGGTCATCCCCATGCACCAGCTCCAGCCAGTTGTCGCGTAGCGCCCGCTCATATTCCCAGCCGCTGAACTGGATGAAGAAACGGTTTACATAATCGCGGCCGCCGTCGCGCGTGCCGGTCCAAATGATCAACGGAGCGGAATCCGCCATGATCCGGAAGCGTTCCTCGCTTTCGCGAACCGCGTCCGCCAGTTTGCGGCTGGCGGTGATTTCACGAATGAACAGACTCACCCCGGCGGGCGAGGGATACGCCGACCCGCCGAACCACCGGTCATGCGGCTCGTCGTAGAATTCGAAGTGCACCGACCGGCGCTCGTCAACCGCCTCACGCAAGTGGGGATACGCTTCGCTGAGAACCGTATTCGGATACAGCGAAACCAGATGCTTGCCGATCACTTCGCTTGTTCGCCGCCCCAGCATGCTCGCCGCGGGATCGTTTGAGAAGTTGATGCGCCACTGATGGTCGAAGGCCAGGAACCCGTCCGCGATACTCTCCAGAATGCTGCGCTCCCGTTCCCGCGCAATCCGGGCATCGCGCGCGCTCGCCTTGGCTCGAACCGCGCTCATCATGGAGTTCTCCGTTGCCGAGCGCAAGGCATCGCACAGGAAACTCATGAGTGCCCCGGTGATGACGAACAGGCCGGTGCCCACCAGATCGCCGTTGCTCGCCCCACGAAAGGTGTAAAGCGGTTCGATTAAAAAATATTGGGCCACCAGTCCTGAGATCAGCGTTGCCGCCAATCCGGGTACGAATCCCCCCGCCCACGCGGTTACGAAGACGGCCCAATAGAAAGTGGAATAGGGGGCGGCAAACTGCAGAACCGGGTACAGCGGATAGCGAATCCCCCAGGAAGCGGCAACCGATGCCACCGCCAGTGAATACGCCGGCACCGGTCTGAAACGTCTTGGTACGGGTAGAGAAAACATTCTCTGCTCACTGATTCTATCTGGCGGCGCGGCCGGATGTATATGAATCTCGTATAGTAAAGAACATCGCCGATGCTACATGAAGTCTGCGCCCGGTCAGACCGCGGAAAAGTCAGGGTTAACAACGAAGACCACTTTTTTATCGACGAGGCGCGCGGCCTCTATTTGCTTGCCGATGGAATGGGCGGAGCTCGCGGGGGTGAGCGTGCTTCGCAGTTGGCCGTTGAAACCGTTGCCGAACTGCTCAGCGAAAAAGCCGCCCCGGATGCATCCGCTCTCCTGCACGCGGTGGAAAGCGCCAACGGACGCGTGCTGGCCGAGGCGCGCGGCAATCCGAAACTGGAAGGCATGGGAACCACGCTGGTGGCCGCGGTCGATTTAGGGCAGAGCGTTTCGGGTCCAAGCGCATCCGGGCAGGGCTCACAAAGCTTTGCCATCGCCAGTGTCGGCGATAGCCGCGCTTACCTTTGCGATGCTGCCGGTCTACGCGCCATCACCGAAGACCAGACCTGGGTTCAAGAGGTGGGGCGCCCGCTCGGACTGGATGAAGAAACCCTCAGCCGGCATCCCATGCGCCATGTGCTCACCATGGCCATCGGGGTGGCGGACGTGGTGGATGTCCGGTATTACAAGGTTGCGGTTCCATCCGGCGCTTTCCTGCTGCTTTCAAGCGACGGCCTGCACGGGGTGGTAGCGGCCGCGCTCATCGAAGGAATTCTCAGAGAGGACGGCCCCGGCAACGACACTCTTGAGGAGAAGTGCAATCATCTCATTCAAGCCGCGCGCCAGGCCGGTGGTCCAGACAATATCACGGTAGTTCTTATTCGCGTGCTGTAAACGCCGCCGCCCTCCTCCTGGCGTTTCACGTCCCTTTTCTCAACGCCCAGTCCAGTCTGCTCGAAGCGCATATCATCTCCGGGGAGGGTCAGGTCAGCCACCCGGGCAGTCACCTTCCCCGCCCGCTCGTTGTGGAAGTGACCGACGAGACCGGCCAGGGTGTTCCGGGGGCGCTGGTCAGTTTTCGAACTCCCGATAACGGCGTCTCCGGGACGTTTCGCAACGGGTTGAAATCCGAAATTTTGACAACCGATCGCGCCGGCAGGGTGGCGCTGCATGGCCTGGAGGCGGGAGGGTTCGCCGGCCCGTTCCAGATCCGCATGACCGTAGCGAAGGGGGAAGCGCGCACCGGGGCTGTGTCCAATCAGTTCATCGCTCCCGGTAATTCGGGCGGTGGCGCTTTCGCCAGGTTCCGCCCGCACGCGCGCTGGCTGGAAGTGGGTGGTTTGGTCGCCACCGCCCTCGTCGCTGTTGCGTTGAAGGCCGCCATCTCGAGCAGCGGCGGCTCCAGCGTGCAACTCCCACCCACCATCGGGCAGCCCACCGTGACCGTAGGCAAACCATGAAACTTCTCTGCGTTTTCGCCGGTATCTCGTTGTTTATCTCGTCGTTCATCTCGGTGTCACACGCGCAGACCTTGGTTCCTCCGCTTGCCGGAACCATGGTGGACGAGCAAGGCCGTATCGCCATGTTGCAAGGCGTGGCCGGAAATTTGCTTCCCCCGGACTACTCCGCGCCGCCCGAGCTGCAAGGCGAAGCCATTCTCTCGGCTGCCTTTAACGCCAACGGGGGCGTCCTCAAAACGGAATCCCATCTGGCTCTGCTGGATAACCAGGGGGCGCTGCTCTCGTTTCAACCCGCGCCTCAGGGCACGGCGCTCGTTAGCTTCGACGCGGATGGAACTCCGGCCTGGGTGTTATACGCCTCCGATGCCGAACTCGTAAATATCGCATCCGCGAGATCAACGGTCGTCCGCGGGGTCGTCGCGCTGGGACCCGCCGGCGCATCGTCGGTTCCGTTGCTCAAGAACACCGGTTCGCAGCTCTGGACTGGAACCGTCTCCGTTCCCAGCGGAATTTACTCCGCCCAGAACCCGATTCCCGGCAGTGCCCCCGCGGCGTTCTTCCAGGAAGGTTGGCTCACCAGCTCATCATCCGGTCTTCTGTGGACCCCCATGGCGCCAGGAAAATCAGCCCGCGAGATCGCTCTCCCGCAGACCGCGCTGGAAATCCAGACGGCTTCGAGTGGGGCGGTTGTCATCAACCGCCAATGGCTTCTGAATACGCACTTTCAGTTGCTCGAAATCCCCAGAGTAAGACGGCCGGAGCCAAGGGCCGAGGCCCATCCATGATCTTCCGATTCGCATTATTTCTACTTGCCGCTTCTGGGTTTGCTTCCGCCCAGGTTGTCATTGAGAATCACGCTACCGGAACCGCGCTCTCCAGTCCGTTCATTCTGCCGGATGCTCCCGTCAACGATACCGAACAAGTCCAGATCGACGTCGTGAATACCGGAACCGCTCCGGTGACCATCCAGAGTGCGGCGGTCTTCGGTGAATATTACACGCTCTGCTGTGAAACCGGTTTTACGCTGGCGCCCGCGGCCGTTCAGACGCTCACGCTCAAGTTCAGCCCACAGGCTATCGGGTTCAGCTCCGGATCGTTGCAGATTGACGGGCAGGTAATACTGCTGTTCGGCCAGGGCTTACCGGCCGATTCGCTCTTCCTGCAGACCGCCGCCGGAACTGTGCAGGCGCACGAGGGCACGCCGCTGACGTTTACGGCCGCGTCGCCCGCGCCGATTACTTGCGTCCTGGCCGACAACTGGTCGGGGCCAGTCACGGTCAATTCGATTTCAGTCACCGGCAACTGGACCATCGCGGGCGCACCCTCATTGCCGCTGATTTTGCAGACGGGCCAGCAGGCAAAGTTCACCCTCACGCCGGCCGGGGCTGCCGCGGATGGCTCTGTTTCTGGAGTGATTGCAATCGATCAGTGGAGCTACGCCATCGTCGCGGAGCCGAGCCAACCGAATCTGCAGATACAGTTTGCGAGCCCGCTGAAGAGTGCGGAGCAGAGTTCGGTGTCGATTCAATTCCACCCCGTGCCCGCGTCCGCCGTCACTGGCACTCTGCAGCTGTCGTTTGACGCGACCACCAGTACCGCTCTCACCGACCCGGCGATTATCTTCCCGTCCACCGGAACCACGAGTGTGCCATTCACCAGCGTGCCCGGTCAGGCCGCCGCTAGTTTTAGCGGCGCAGCGTCGGCGATGTTCCAGACCGGAACCACCGAGGGCATCATTCACCTCACCGCGACATGGGGAAATGACAGCGAGACTTCCAACGTTGCGATCACCGCTGAGCCGGTGGCGATTGCAAGCATGACTGGCTCACGCCAGTCGAATTCGCTCACCGTCACAGTCACCGGCTATGACAATACCCGCACCGCGGGCCTCGCGAGCTTCTCGTTCTATGATTCGCAGGGTGGTTTTATCGGGAATATAGTCAGCGCCGACTTCAGCTCCGCCTTCAACACGTACTTCTTCCAGACGGCCTACAATGCGGGTGGGATGTTCAAGATGACGGCGCAATTTCCTGTCACCGGCGGCACCAGCCAGATCAGCTCTGTACAGATGGACTTGGAAAACAGCGCGGGTGACGCTCAATCGAGCCTCACCCCTTTCTAGAATTTTGATTCGGCGGGTTTTAGGCCGCTGACGCCGGTTGCCGCAGCCAGTCGCGCATCGCATCGCGATACAGCATGATGCCCTTGCGCGAGTAACGCAAATAGCCTTGTCGGCGGAAGTGGTTCATGTAGTGCGTTACAATCTCGCGCGACGTCCCCACGTACTGGGACAGCAGTTCATGCGTGAATGGAATCATCTGAACCGAGCCGTCGTCCGTCATACTGCCAAGACGTTCCGAGAAACGAATCAGCGTGCGTGCCAGCCGCCGGGCGATGTTATCCACCGAGAAGCTTTCGATCCTTTGGCCGAAATCCATCGAACGCTGCACCAGCAACTGCATCAGCGCGATGGCCAGCTTCGGCCGTCGCATCAGAATGTCTTCGATGTCCGCGGTTGTCCATGTCATCACCTTTACGCTCTCCAGTGCGACCGCGACCTCCGATCGGCGCGATAGGCTAAGAAAAGCGGATTCGCCGAAAAATTCGTCGGGCTGGTAAAGGTCGACAACCACCTGGCGGCCGTCTTCGGCGAGCCGGGATACTTTTACTTTACCTGCGATAACCAGGTAAAGGTTGTTAGAGGGTTGGTCCTGGTCGTAAACAGTCTGGCCCTTCTTAAAAGCCAGAATTGTCGAGCAGGGCAAATGAGCTAGCGGGTCTTCCAAGTCTCGTTGAGGCGCGGAAACGGCGATCTGAGTGGTAGTTGAGGCCATGAAACTCTCCGACAGTATCGATTCTAACACTTCCGATGGTTTTTCCCTGTCGGAAATGCGAGTTCTTGCATTACTTTCAACGGTGATGCAGTTTCCGTACCAAACAGCACTGGCCTCGAATTTGGGTCGAAAGGTAACATTTACTCCATACTTTGCTCGGATTCCTCGAAACCATTTGGTATTTCTTGGACTGATCCCGCATTTGCGTGAGGTCAATTGGTAAAAAATTCACAGTTTGGAAGCTTCCTCGCCGCGCCATGTGTAATTTTATGTACGGTTTTAGCATTCTCGGTGTGGGGAGCGTACCGCCCGCCGGCCGGTGAAAAGACCGCGCTGCGAGGTCCCAATGGCTCGTCGATTCTGCCCGGTGGTCGTGTGGTCCAGCCCCTTGGAGATCAAGTCCCGACGGGTCCGGGACCATGGGCAATCGCGGCGAGTCCATCGGGACGGCGGGTCGCCACTGCGAATCTGGGGCCCGACCGATCTTCGGTGACCATTCTGGAGCAGGACCGCAAAGGCGAGTGGTCGCTCCGCAATGTCCTGACTCCCGCATCGGGCGGGATCGCGTTTGCAAACGAGAAATCCATCTGGGTCTCGGAAGGCGCAGGCGGATCGGTCCGGCTGTTGGATGTCGAGTCCGGCTCGCGGAAACGATCATTGGACCTCGGAGAAGGCGGCTTCTCCGGAGATCTGGCATTCGACGCCGCGCGAAGCTTACTGTTCGTCGCTGATCAGGCGCATGGCCGGGTGGTGGCGTTCGACACGGGCGCCGCGCACGACGCGCGTAGCGGGCGTCCCGTGGGCGAGATCAAGACCGAAGGGCACCTCCAAGCAATCGCTCTGACGCCGGAGGGGAAGCGCGTCTATGTGCTTTCTTCGAACTCAATCGCGGTGATTGATGTCACCAATGCAGCTTCGCCGAAACCGGTGTCCTCGATCGCGTCGGAAAATCCGGGCGGCCGAATTCTGGTCACAAGAGCCGCTGTGTTCGTTTCCAACCCGCGCGACGATTCCATCCTTGTCATCGACCCCGTGACCAATCTGGTTCGGATGACGGTGCCGCTGCGAATCCCCGGCCTGGAGTCTCTCCGCGGCATACAGCCTCTCGGTATGGCTTACGACGAATCGCGCCACTGGCTGCTGGTGGCCGAAGCCGGCATCAACGCCGTAGCGGTCGTCGACGTCAGGGGCGCCATTCAGGGCCAGGTGCTGGGTCATCTTCCCGTGGGCTGGTTCCCGACTTCAATTCTGTATTCGAATGGAATCGCCCTGGTCGCCAACTCACGAGGCCACGGAGCAGGACCCAGTTCGCTCCGTCTGCGGGCCGACGACTTTGAGTTCGGTGGGGTTTTCCGGCGCGGCAGCATTTCTCGATTTGAACTGCCCGCGGGAGACTTTGCCAAATCCACGCGCCTCGTCCTCGCAACCAACGGTCTGCTCGAACTGCCCGATCGCCCGTATCCAAATGTTTCGATCCGTCACGTGGTCATCATCCTGAAAGGAAGCCGCACCTTCGACGACGTACTGGGAGATATCCAGATTCCAGGTTCGGTGGTGGATGGTGCTCCGGCGCTCGCCCGGTTCGGGATCGAGGGCTACGCCGACGGGGGCCGGAAAACATTCAGCCTCCAACAGATTCCCGTCACTCCCAACCATCATGCGCTGGCCCGGCAGTTCACCTTCTCCGACAACTTTTACGCGGACCCCGACCAGCCCGGTGACGGCTTGCGCGAGCACCTCGCCCGGTATCACGTTTCGTTCCTTGATTTCGGCGAAGCTTTTGACAGCAAAATCCAGGATCAGTCTCGCGCTTCACTCCTCATCGCCGGGTTGGATCGGAAATACAGGAAGACGGGCGTCACGTTTCCCCAGGTGACCTTGATTCACCTGCCCAACGACAAAACGGCGGCGCCCCGTCCGCAAGACGGATATCCTTACGCCGCATCCTACGCGGCCGATAACGATTTGGCGCTGGGACGCATTGTGGACTATCTTTCGCATTCGCCCTGGTGGCGCGAGACGGCTATCTTTGTCACGGAGGCTGACGCATCGGACGGCCGCGATCATATCGATGCGCACCGCACCATATTTCTCGGGGTGGGTCCCTTTTTCCGCCGGGGGTATTGCTCCCATGTGAACGCCGATTACGCCGCCGTTCTGAAGGCGGCATTTCGGCTGATGAATGTCCCGCCATGGACTTTGGCGGATGTTTCGGCCGCCGATCTGGGAGACATGTTCACCACCGAGCCGGATTACTCTCCCTATGTGGCCCAGCCCATCGATCCACGGCTTTTTGACCCTTCTAAATTGACTTCGCCATCCGAATGATCGGGAGCGATTCGCCGTTCCCGAGCGGCACGTCAAGAGGTTCCAACTCGGCATATCCCCTCGCTTTGTAAAGCGCCACGCCGGTTAGAGTGGATCCCATCTCAAGCCGGGTGAAGCCGGCGCACTTCGCGGCGCATTCGCAGGTTTCGAGAATCAGGCTGCCGATGCCTCGGCGCACCCATTCCGGATCAACAAAGAAGGCCCGAATCCTGGCGGCATCTTGTGTGGGATCGAGAAGCGAATCCTCGCGCCCGCGCCATTGGTCGCCGCCGTAGAGCGTCTTCCGCTTGCTCCATCCACCGCAGCCCACAATCAGGATTCCAGCCTTAACCACGAAGTAAGTGCCGTCCGCGATCAACTGGGTATCCACGCCGTAGACCGATTCGAGAGCGCCCTCAAGCTGCCGCGGTGTATAGTCCCGCGCCTGCAGCGTGCGGACGCTAAGGTCGATCAGCGCGCGGAGTTGCGGTAGGTCCGGCCATTCGGCTTTGCGGATTGCAAAACGGTTCTCCATGGACCATCATCCGGCAAGGCCATGTCGATTTCAAGGATTTTCCGGGGCTCCGACGACGGCGATTCGCCCAGTTGCCGCCCTTATCCGGGGCGCAAGCTTACGAGGGCCAGACAGCGCAACCCGTGATCCAATTTCGAAGTTCGAAGGCGAAGCTTCAGAAGCGCTACTGATCGCTCCCTCGTCCTAGGTGGCGGCGCGCTCTTCAAATTTCACAATATCTTCACAACGCGCCAGTGCCTACCCCATTGACTCGACTCTCGCTCGGGCCTTACCCTCAATCCGGGGGCAATGATTCGTGCAAACTATTTATAAAACCGGGACCGTCGTGCTGCTGTGTCTGGTAGCTTCGGCCCAGAATCCTGCAACCAACAGCTACACCCAAACCAACCTGGTCTCGGATATTCCTGGGATGGCGGTCGGCGCCGATCCTCATCTTGTAAACCCGTGGGGACTCTCGCGTCCCGCGTCGGCAACGTTGACGGAAGCGCATTGGTGGGCCTCCGACGAAGCTACCGGGATTTCCACCCTGTACGACGCCAATGGCGCCATCGATCAGCTAACTGTGACCATTCCGCCCGCAAGCGGCACGGGAACCGGAAGCCCGACCGGAACCGTGGCCATCGGCGGCAATTTCGTCTTCGTCACCCTGGATGGCGCCATCACGGAATGGTTGGCCGCCACCGGACCGCCGCAGCCAAACTTCAGCCATTTCTCCGCGCCCGCGCAGGCATGCACCAACTGCCACACCACTACTTCCACCATCAAGGTGAACCATTCCAGCCAGAAGACCTCCTATACCGGGGTTACCCTCGTAGGCAGCACCCTCTACGCCGCGGCATCCACCGGCATCGAAGCCTACACCACCAGTTTCGTGCCCGTAACTCTCGGTGCTGGCGCATTTACCGACCCGAACGTCCCGGCAGGATACACCCCATATGGCATCCAGAGCGTGGGTCAGAAAATCTACGTAACGTTCTCGCCGCTCCCGCCCGCCAGCGGCGGCTATGTGGATGTCTTCAATACCAGCGGCAAACTCCTGCTCTCGCTCCAGAACGGTACCTGGTTCGATGAGCCATGGGGCATCGCGCTGGCTCCCGCCAGTTTTGGAGCATTCAGCGGCTCCCTTCTGGTGGGCAACACCGGCAGCGGCCAGATCGCGGCATTTAACGCCACCACCGGAAAATTCCAGGGCCTGCTGAAGAACTCCAGTGGACAGCCGCTTTCGAATCCAGGTCTATGGGCCATTTACTTCGGCGCTGGAAATACCCAATCCGGTCCCGTGAACACGCTTTACTTCAATGCCGGCATTCAGAATTTTGCGCACGGCCTTTTCGGAGCCATTGCGGCGAATTAACTCACGCGGGAAGCGCGCCGCAGTTCGGCTCGCATATGCCGGCTCAGTTCGCGGGCGCGCTCGTCGACGTCAAGCTGCTCCAGCGTGAATAACATCTTGCGGCCCCAGTTGGGATATTGCGAAGTGGTCCCCGGAAGGTTCTGCTGGTTCGGTTCCAACGTGAGATCTTCCTGATTCAGCACCATCAGCATGGAAGGCGTCGAAGCCAGGAAGGCAATGATGGCGTCGTGCACCGGCCCGGTCAACTCCTTTGAGTTCGTGGCATCCTCGTGAAAGGATGCGGGCAAAATTCCACTGCGCTCCAGTGCTTCCAGCATGCGCTGCTTATCGCGCGTGCGGTCCGCCCATTGGGCATTCCGGCCGTTCTCATCGAGAACTCCGGCCGCGTAACGGGCTTCGATATCGGTTCCGTGCCAAAACCCGGTCAGCGTGGGTAGGTCATGCGTCGTAGAGGACACCAGCGCTTGCCGCGGATACTCTGCCGGCAGGCGGTAGCCGCCGTCGCCCTGCCGCTCGAAATAGAACAACCGGTAACTGAGTATTCCGAACTTGCCCAGCATTTCACGAATATAAGGCTCAACGGTACCCAGGTCCTCACCCACTACCAGCACCTGGTTGCGGACACTCTCCAGAGCCACAATCCGGACCAGATCTTCGGCGCGGTCGCGGACATAAGCGCCCTGAGTCGCGTCCATTCCATCCGGAATCCAGTACAGGCGGAAGAAGCGCATCACATGGTCGATGCGCAGGGCCCCGCCGAACTGGCAGGTTCTCCGAATCGATTCGCGGAAAAGATGGTATCCGTCCTCGCGGTGCCGGCGTGTATTCGGCGGCGGGAATCCCCAGTCCTGCCCCTGCGGGGAGAAGTCATCGGGCGGCGATCCGACGCGGCAGCCCGAGGCGAAGAATTCGCGATGCGCCCAAATGTCGGACCCGAAGCGATCCGTCGCCAGCGCCAGATCGTGGTAAAGGCCCAGCAGCAGCCCCACCTCTTTGGCATGCTTCTGCGCCGCGTCCAACTGCACCGTGGTCTGCCATGCGGTCCATTGGTAGAACAGAACCGAACGCCAGTGTGTGCTCGCGAACTCGCGCGATTGAGCCGATGCCGGGTCCTGATATTCCTGCGGCCAGTTGGTCCAGATCCACAGATTCGCATCCCGGTCGTGCAAGTACTCATTCAACGCGCAGTACAGCCCAAAACGCGAAGAGAGTTCGCCCGCTTCGTCCAGGAAGCGGCGGAACTCCAGATCCCGGGCCGTGTGCTTTGACCAGTGGCGTTTCAGAAACTCCTCAAAGAGCAGCTTCAGAAAGCGCGTCTTGAGTTCAAAGACCCGCTCATACTCAACCTCAGGCGACTCACGCAGCAGGTGCAGTTCGCTCTGCGTTTTCTCTCCCGCGAATAGCCGCCGGGCGCGCCCGCAGTCGCCCCACTCCTCGATCGCTTCCACATCCAGGTACAGGCTGTTCTGGAAAAAGATGCTGATCGGAAGGTAAGGGCTGGTGTTGTAAGGCCGGCGGTTATTGATGGCGTGCAGTGGGTTAACTGCCAGGAAGCCGACGCCCAGTTCCCTGGCCGCCCAGCCGCAGATGCGGCGCAGGTCCGTGAAGTCACCCACGCCCCAATTTCGCGCCGATCGTAGCCCGTAAAGGGCCACCGCGAACCCGGCCATCTTGCCGTCATTCGCCAGCGCCCCCGGTTGCCATGCGTGCGCGGGCGTCGTGATCAAACACGCGGAGGCTTTTCTGGCGCCGAATTCAACCTGAATCTGGTGATAGCCCAATACGTCGCCGACAGGCAGGGGAACCAGAATGCGGACCCACGGCACGCCCTCGATCACCGCGCGCCGCTCCACCGGATGGCCGGCGAGCGGCCTTTCCAGATCTAGAATTTCGCCGGATTCGAATGTCACGCGAAAGCGCGCCGTCGCCTGCCACTCGGCTTCGGGCAGCGCAACCGGAACAGCGGCCGTTCCGTTCTCGGGCGTCACCACAATAGCGGCATCGAGAACCCGCGTCCAATCCTCCCGTTCGCGCTCGGCCAGATCTGTTTCGAGAGATTCCACCGAATCCGAACGCACGCCCAGCGCAGCGATGAGAGCCTGCAGCGCGGCCGTGGACGCGCGATGCTCGTGCCCGAAAATATCCCAGAAGCAGGGTTCGACACCGCACCTCTCGGCGGCTCGTTCGAGAGCGCCCTGGAAGGCTTCAACTGGCATGGGGAGTCATTCCGCAGTTTAACAATCTTCCCCGGACCCGGATTTGCGACAATGTTCCCATGCAGGCACCGCTCGCTTCCGGACCCGCGGAACTGTTTTCCCGCATCGACAATGAAACCGTGGAACAGGCCATCGCGCAAGCCGGCCTCATCACCACCACCATGGGCAACGCCGTCAACTGGGCTCGTAAGAATTCCCTTTGGCCGATGTCGTTCGGCTTGGCCTGCTGCGCCATCGAGATGATGTCCATGGGCGCATCGCGTTTTGATATCTCGCGGTTTGGCGCGGAAGTGTTTCGTGGTTCACCCCGGCAATCCGATTTGATGATCATCGCCGGACGTGTTTCGAACAAGATGACTAGCGTCATTCGCCGTTTATATGAGCAGATGCCCGAGCCAAAATGGGTGATCTCCATGGGCGCGTGCGCCACCTCGACCGGCGTTTTCAACAACTACGCGCTGGTGCCGGTGAATCAGGTTGTTCCGGTGGATGTCTATGTCCCGGGCTGCCCGCCGCGGCCGGAACAGTTGATTCAGGCCATCCTTCTTTTGCAGGACAAGATTCAGGGCCAGAACGGAACGATGAAGTCGATTCTGAACCTCTGAGCCACTGCTGTAAAGAGAAAACCCGACCAATATGGTGTCAGGGAGAGCCTATCGCTCTTCAAGGTGCTTCAAACGTGCGTCGATAACCTCTTCAACCCGCCGCAATTCGGCTCGTCCACCGATCCCGCGGATCATCCAATCGCTTATTCAGCGCCCCCGACACGAGGAGCAAGACCGCCACCAGGACGCTCGCGTTCACCAAAATAGGAACGCCAATCGCGAGATAAAGCTGCTGGTCAGTCATGTCCAAGTCCTGTTTACAGACTACACTAATTATGCGTTGAGCGATCCCGCATCGTTATCGTAAAGGTTTTGCAGATTGAGCCAGAACTCCGAACTCATGCCGAAGAAATGCGACAGACCCAACGCGGTGTCCGATGGTGCCTTGCCCGTTTAGTAACTTCCCTCCGCTGAGAGTAACTATAACGTTAGCTCGCGCCCTTGCCCGTCAACACCTGCGGTATCGTCCGCAGCAGAATCTTGCAGTCCAGACCCAGCGACCAGTTATCGATATATTGCAGATCCAGCCGCATCCACGTTTCGAAATCGCACGCATCCCGCCCATTCAAAGCCCACAAGCACGTCAACCCCGGCCTCATGCGCAGCCGCCGGCGCTGCCAGCGCTGGTACTCCGCCACTTCGCTCGGAATCGCCGGCCGCGGGCCCACCAGCGACATTTCGCCGCGAATCACGTTGAACAGTTGGGGCAGCTCGTCCAGCGAAAACCGGCGCAGATACCGGCCCAGCGGCGTCAGCCTGGGGTCGTTGGGAATCTTCGGCGCCGTCCGCCGCGTACTCAAATGGACAACTTCAGCCTTGTGATCTTCCGCGTCCGCGCGCATCGATCGGAATTTGTACACCCGGAACTTGCGCCCGTTCAACCCGCAGCGTTCCTGCCGGAAGATCGCCGGACCAGGGGACGTCATCCGCACAGCCAGCGCGATCGCGAGAAAAATCGGGAACCCGATCGCCACCCCGACGACGGCTGCGGAAAAATCGATGGAGCGCTTCACCAGCAAACGCAGATCGTCATCCGGCGCAGCGGAAAACGTCAGCAGCCGCGTGTCGCCTAAATTCTCCAGCCGTATCTGGCTATTTACGTGAGGAAAGAAATCGACCGCCACGCGCGTGCGCACGCCCTCCTCGTCGCAGTGCAGAAAGACTTCCTCCAGAGCCGCCAGTTCCGGGCTCTCCACGGCAAACAGAATCTCATCAATCACGTGCTGCCCCAGCAGCTTCGGCAGTTCCGCCAGAGTGAACATCGGATAGGTTCGTTCCAACTCCACCGGCGCGCCGGCCGCGCTGGTCGAGATGAATCCGAAGATGCTAATCCCATCGTCCGCCGCCTGCTCCAGCATCCGCCNNCGCCCCAGGCGCAACGCCCGCTCGCCCGTCCCAACCACCAGAACGAAGCCCTTACCGGACTTCCGCATCGATTCTCCGAATTGCATCGCCGCGAAACGGAACGCCACCAGGAACAACGTGCTGTAAACCGCAAACAGAGCAATGAAGAAACGGCTCAGATCCAGCCGCAGCAGGAATTCGAAAATCAACAGGCTCAACGACCCCAGCATGGCTTGCCGGAAGGCATCCCGCAGTACGATGCGCCAACCCCTGCGGCCCAGGCGCGAATTGACGTCGAGCCACCAGCCGGCAGCCACCCAAGTCACGATGCAGAACACCAGCACCAGCGAGCGGGCCGGAATATCGAAAACGTACGATCCTGGTAGATTTCGGTGCAGGGCCAGCCGCGTGGCGAACGCGGCTTGAAAAGCAACCGCCGTCAAAGCCAGGTCCGCCAAGGCGAAAAGGATACGCGTTTTTCGTGCCTGGCTGCTGAACATGTTCGGCTACTGAGCCTCGTCCTTGATTCTAAGTTACTTCCGGTAATAGCCGGCTCGCGCCAGCACGGTCCACTCCTGAGGGCGCAAAGGCGCATCGGGCGAAAGGGCCACCCGCAATCGGCAGAACGTTCCGGGCGGTTTCGCTTGCGCCGGATGGAAGCCGATCGTGTAACGCGAGCGTAGATCGTCCAGCACTTCGGCGAGGCGCTCTTCCACGTTCTTGCCCCGCATCCCCACCGCAAGGCCCCCGGTAAGCTCGGCGTATTTGTGGGCGTCGCCGGCGGGATACCGCTTGCGCGCGGGCGCCTCAACTGCCGTGATCATTTCCGCCCACGGCAGCGCCAGCGGATCTTTCAGCAGCATCGGCGTCACCACCGTCCCCGACTCGTGGAGAAGCCGGATCGCTTCCGCCTCCGTATGCGGCGCTCTGCAGCCCAGGCTGCTCCCGAAGTGCTTGATGTTGAATTCGGATGGCGCGTTGGGAAGGTTATCGGTGAGCCACACGATTACGCGGCGGCTGGACGGATTGCGGGATTGCTGCAGCAGCGTGGCGGCCTGGTAGATCGCCTCGTTGAAAAAAGAAGCTTCGCCGGATTTCATGGTTGCCGCGCGAGCAATGGCCGCTACTGTCTTCTGCCGGTCGGCCGTGAGGCCCTCGATCACGTTCGCCGAGGCCGCGTACGTGACGACGGCCACCTCGTCCTCCGGTTTGAGATGCGTGAGAGCCGTCTGCGCTCCCCCAGCGAGCCGGTGCAGCACTCCACGCACGCTGTCGGTGAGGTCAAACAAAAACACGATCGAAAGGGGAAGCTGGCCCCGCCCGAAGTAGGCGATTTGTTGCACAGTGCCGTCTTCGAATAGTTGGAAATCCTTGGCCTGCAGGGCGCCAGTGGCGGTTTTCGTCTTACTGTGGATCACCTGCGCGTCCACCAGAACCATTTCGGATGTGACCCGGAAAACGGGCGTCGCATCTTGCGCCCGGGCAGAAACAATACAGCACGCGGCCAAAACCGCAACGGCGCGCCGCTTCAAATGAAGTACATCGGGTCAGGCTCGCCCGGATTTTCCTTGAGTTTCGAAACCATATGGCAAACGTCCGCGAGCGTGGTCTGATCGAGAATCTGCGCCGTAGCGTCGCGCACGCGCTTCATGACGATGCGCGTCCCGCATGTCTTCTCGTCCACGCACTCCTCGCATTTGCGGTAGGCTGATTCGCTGGCGCACGGCAATGGCGCCAGCGGTCCCTCCATCAGCCGGATCACCTGCCCCACCGTGATCAACTCCGGCGCTTTCGTGAGGTGATAGCCCCCGCCGCGGCCCGGCTTGGAATCCACCAAACCCCCGGCTTTGGCCGTGAGAAGGATCAGCTCCAGAAATTTCTTGGGGATCACTTCCTCGTCCGCGATCTTCTGGACGAGGACCGCCCCGTGTCCATAATCGCGAGCCAGGTTGTATAACGCCCGCAGACAGTACTTGGTCTTTTTTGAAATGATGCGCATCGGACAATCTAGTTTCGCAAATTCCAGGCCCCGTTTGCCGACTATGGTATTTTGGTGTCTGACGCGTGGATTTCTACGCGCCATTCCCACTCGTGGGCGCGTAGCTCAATTGGCAGAGCAAGAGACTCTTAATCTCTAGGTTGAAGGTTCGATTCCCTCCGCGCTCACCACTAAAATCAAGAGGCCTTGCCCGACTCATATTACTCATAAGAGCGAGCATCTTTGACTCAGGAACATCGGCCTCTCCCCGCTTTGTGGCTACCGGCGCGCCTGCCTTTGTCGGATGGTGGTAGAGAAAAATGTTGTGGCCATCGGTCCGTAGGCCCCGNNCTAACCGCGCCCGGGGAGACCTCGCGCCGCACCGCGGCCAACTTGCGCGGGTGAACCGTCTGTAGGTTGACAGCGACGGGCATTCCTTGATCGTAAAACAAAGTTCCGGCGCTCTTGGGGTTAACCGGCCCCGGGACATAATAAGGGTTGAGAAGGATCACACCGTCTTGATGAAGCCAGTCCCCACGCTGTACCCTGGACCAGACGCGGCTACGGAGCCAGTGCCCTGGCGACATCGACCCACAAGGTATTGCCCCAATCTGGCCTGGGATCTGCGGCAGCACGTGCAAATGTCCAAAGCTGGAGGCGCTCATTATCTACCTCGCACAGGTCGGCAAGGCGGTTGACCATCCCAATCGGATCTGTGTGCAGCCGCGCTTCGCAATTGTGGAGATGCTGAACCACATCGTAGGGCGGATCGCCGATGAATGGCTTCGGGTCGATCACTAGCCAAGGCTCCCGCTCAGATCGCAAAACATTTGCTGCGTGAAGATCGGTCGCCAATAACACGTCTGTGGGTAACGGTTTTCCGAGCGCCTCCGACAGCCGCAATCCTTCGCGCACCAATCCGGCGTCGGGCCAGCGGTGAGCCTGGCTCAGTGTTTCATCGCGCCAAAAGTCCAACATCTTGGACAAATGGCGGAACTGCTGAAGATCGTTCGCCGACGAAGATTGTTTCCAAAGGCGCTTGAGTAGGGTCGCGATCACTTTATCTTGCTTATGCTCCGGCTCGGAATGAAGCGAGTATCCAGGTCGACATTGCTCCAGCAGCATCGCGCCACGGTCACCATCCGCCTCAAGCAGTTGCACGGTCGGGTCACCGCTCCAGAAACGCAGCCCTTCGATTTCAGAAGCGCCTTCCATGTGCGGCATTCCCAGTTTGAGGACCGCGGACCTGCCGTCCCCGCAGACGACCGGGGCGACCCAAGAGCATGTTACGTTCGCGTGTTCAAATGGAGGACCCGTGCGGAGCGACCAGCGGCCTGTCAATTCCTCCAGCATCGCCGGCAAGCTGTCGAGCCATGCCTGCCGTTCGCCCTTGTCGTGGCAGTTTGCGCCGAGTTGTTCGGGGATGATCATCGACCCAGTCGAAAGGTGCCATGCAGCCGAGCGATTGTCAAATCGCACGAATCGGAGGGCCGTAATCCCTCTTTCCGATTTTCCCCTTTTAATGATTTTCAGGGGTTACCCAGTTGTCTCAGTTTTGGGGTCCACGCCAGTTCGATTCCCTCCGCGCTCACCATCTTCAAATTTTCCCGAACCAGCTCGCCGAAAACAGTCGGCGTATAGGGTGCCGCCGGAGGTTTGCGGATCAGGTGGGGCCGGTTCTTCCAACACCACGCCGTCCAGCCGATTCCACGCTGCATGAAATATCCAGCCAGCTTGCGGCCCCACGCAAGATCTCCATCTTCCCCGCCCCATTCAGCGGCGAACACGGGATGGTCGGCTGTCAGCTTGCCGAACGCCCGGTCCCAGTCCTCACCCTTGTTGCGGTAGACGTGCGTGGAATAGACCACTCCACTGACGCCGGGAATCGGAAATCCTTCCAGATCGTAACCCCAGTTCACGCCGGAGACGAAGATGCGCGCTGCCGGGTTCTGTGAACGAATCGCGTCGATCAGCCGCACTGCCCAGGGCTGCCATTCCGCCATCGTGACCCGCCCGCACCCAAGTGGGTCATCCGGTAAAGGGTCGTGCGGTTCGTTGAAGATGTCGTAGAGGACGGCGGGCTGGTCGCGGTAACGGCGAGCCAGTTGACTCCACATCTGCTCACTCTCTTCATTGGGAAGAGGCGGGACGAAGTTGGCCCGGCCTTGGTTGTCATGTCCGCGTACAGTGGTGGCATCGAGCCAGTGCAAATCAAGCAGCGTATATGCGCCCAACTCGGCGGCGGTCTCGATACAAAAATCAAGGGTTTCGAGATAGTCGGGGCGTGTCAGCGACCATTCCTGATTGAACGGAAGCCGGATGATGTTCGCGCCCCAGCCTCTCACGATAGCCGCGATCTCCGCCGCGTCCGGACCGCCGGTGAGCGAATACTCGAGGCCGGACCGGTTGACGCCGCGCAAAATTGCCAACGGGAGACTTGCCAACTGGAGCGCTACCAACGATAGTGAACCGTATAACTGATCACCGCCTCGCCGTTCGGCGGAATCGTTGGCCGGAATTCAATGGCCCGGGAATTGAGCTTCGTAAAGTCCATCGAGTGCGCCGCGATCTCCCAGCTCATCCCTCGATACAGCAGTTCGTCCACGCGAACTTCCACCGGCTCGTTCTTATGGTTGCGGACTTTGATTTCAAAGCTCTCGTCCATGGTCTGCTGGCCGTTCATGTTGCCGTTGACGAAGTTCGTCTGCCTGCGCTCCCCTGCTAAATCGAAAGCGTTCCCGATATAAAGCCGCTTAATCTCATTTTTAGGCGTGTGATCGATCGCGCTCTCGCCGATGAATTCGTTGCGTCCGTCGGAATCGCGCCGGTAGAGCTTGATGACTCCGGCGGGAAGAGGCATGCCGAGATGGTTCGCCTCGGAGTTCTTGAACTCGAGTTCGGTCCTCACCTTCGTGTTCGTCGTGCCGGCGTAGTTCACCTGATTGTAAGTGTTGTAGGTATTGCCAAACCAACCTGGATCGGGAGTGAAACCTTCGTAGATATAGAGGCGTCGTCCCGGTACGTTTGGGGCGCGGAGGAACTCCACCTGTTTGATTTCGCGATCCAGCAGAGTGGTGGGGCGCGGCAGCGTATAAAGGTGGTATTCGTCGAAGGCTTTCTCGGTCACCTGTGCGGACTGCGACTGCACCGTAGCGGCGTCGGTCGCGAACAGTACCCGTGGTGGAGATTGAAGCTGCGCGCGCGCCACATCACCGGCCATCAACTTAATCGACGTGTTCTCAAAGTCCTTGCCACTGGCATTCTGCAGCGTCACCCAGCCGGTAAGGTCGAATGCATCGCCCTTCTCAGCCGCAACCGCGTTGTAAGTGGCGGCCCAAACCATTCCGCCGGTCATATACGAGAACTCGGCCGGGTGAGCGCCCGCGGAATCCGCCATTAGTCGCCAAAGCAGCGTCGGCTTCAGGAAAGCCGCGGGGTCCAGGCCGGAGAAAACCGGCTGGCCGGGAAGCGAGAATTGCACCTTCCCATCGACTTCGATAATCGGCTGACCACCCCCTGTGGGGCTCGACATCATCTGCTGGCTGTTCGCATACTGCTGGCCAAAGGTCTGGAACGCTTCTAAATGCGGAACGTAGCCGCTGCGGATCACGCGTCCCTTCACGATCCGCTTTTCACCGGTTTGCGGATTGGTGATCTCGAAATCCACCACTTTGCCTTCCGACTTACTCAGCAGCAGGCTCTCACTCAATGGATCGCTTTCATAATTCTGCTCAAGAATTTGCAGCGCGCCGTCGTGCTGCAGGTCGCGCAGGATCACTGAATCCGGCTCCAGATGGGCGGTGATGTCGGTCAGCCGGATCTCGTTGACGCCCCTTTGAACATTGAGAACCCGCTGCTCTTTGACCACGGCGAAGTTCTGGTTGTAGATGGTGAGCTGCGTCTGGGCGGAGGCGGAAGCAGCGAACAGCAGGAAAAGCCAGCGGTTTCTTTGCATGTCATCGATCCTATACCTCTCAGACGGCTAAAGACGAAGTTCCGTTCAATGCAGCGATCGCCGCCTTTAGTTGATAGGACCGGCCGGTCCTGTCTTGAGGGAAGCAGTCCACATTCAGACGCGGCAAACGGATGGCCTCCGCGCGTAAGTCGCGCCGGACTAACTCATCACCGAGCTGGCGTAACCTTTATTGAATATGAGATCGATGACCGCCTGCACGGAGGCCAACCTCCCGGGCAGCCATGAAGAAAAGCAAACCGGCGACGCCATGCTGGCAAAAAGGAGCTCTAACAAGTGAACTGGCTTCATCTCGTTTCGTACTTCTTCGGGGGCATCTTTCTGGCCAACGCCGTTCCGCATTGCGTCAGCGGCATGACGGGACGGCCCTTCCAGAGCCCCTTCGCCAGGCCCCCGGGACAAGGGCTCTCTTCCTCCACCGTCAACGTTCTATGGGGATTCTTCAACGCGGTCGTCGGCTACGTGCTCGTATTGCGTGTCGGAAACTTCGACGTGCGATCCACGAGCCATGTACTCGTGCTTGCGGTGGGCGCACTGCTCATCAGCCTTCACGCTGCCCGGCACTTCGGCCAGTTTCATGGAGGCAACAAGTGAGTGGCCGAAGACCACTCTCACATCGAGATACATGGCGGTTCTTCTGGTCCTGTTCGTCATGAAGCAGGACTTCCCGCTCTTTCTGATCTGGCTGCATACCCCGATCTACTTTCTGCACGCGTTCGAAGAGTATATTCTCCCTGGCGGTTTCCTGAAATTCTTCAATGCGAAGGCCCTAGGCTCGAAAGACCCGGAGATACGTCGTGATGTTCTTCCTGCATCGTTACAACCCTGGACTGATTGTCAGCGTATTGGTGAACATCCCAGTCGGCCGTATTCACGACAGGGTATTTCCTATCGCACCATCTGATCAGCGTGCAGGGTCACGTCATCGGCTTGCTGGTCGGGTTAGGCGCGCAAGCCGCTCTCATGATCTATGGCTTTGCGATCCTGAAGCCGTCGATCCCGAGTTCTCTTCGAGCCCGCCCCCGTTGACACGTTGAACCCCGCGCGTTTACGCCGGGAACAGATTCGTCATCCACTGAGTCCAGGCGGGCTCGTCGCGCGCCACCACGGCCGCCGCCGTGTCGCCGTAGAAATAAAAGCCCGCTGTCACCCAGGCCATCTTGCCGGCCGGGACTGCCGCGGCAAACAACGTACCCGGAGCGGGCAGATCGACGCGTAACAGCGCTTCGGCTGGCTTGACGGAATCCACGATGCCGCTCAATGGAGGCGCGCCGTCGCTCGCATCGCGCCGCTCGCCCGGCGCCGCCCCTGCGAGATTCAGGGCGTCCGCGAGCTTCTCCCACGCGCCCGAGGCGGAGGCCACCGGCATCGCCATGAGCTGGATTTGCGAACTCGGCTGGCCGGGGAAGTGTTCCAGATACAGCCGCAGAATGCGGAAGAATGTGGGCCACCCGGATTCGACGCCGGTCAGTTGATTGTCCCAGTCATCGGTCTCGGCAAACAGGCTGTGCACCACCCGCACGATGCACGTGCCGCCGCCGCGTGCCTCCACAAGCCATTCGGTGGCTATCGTGGGCGCGTTCGGTCCCCACGACCCTTCCTTCACATAGCGATGCGGCGCGTCCCATTCGGTGATCGTGGAGACCGAGTCCATGCCCCCTCCGAAGTGGGTGGTTTCGGTGCCTCCGATGCGGCCATCGATCTCGGTGGGCACAAACCACGCGCCCACGCCCGGGCCGGTGGCGATTGCTTCCCACACCTGTTCCGGCGTGCCCGGTACTTCCACTTCCACCTGCACCGAACGGCGTCCATTCGCTTCTTTCTTTACGCTCATACTGCGGTCTCCTTGTTTTGTTGGGGGTTTTCTTTGGGGCTTTTTGGGGGCAACGGATGCGCCACCAGAACCAGCCGGTGCGAGCGTCCGCCCAGCGCGGAAGCGTCATGATAACGGGCCGCCAGCTGAGTGATCGCGGCCGTGAGTTCGCTGCTGAATTGCGCGCGCTCCGCAGCCGAGCGGAAGCGGATCTCCGTGTCGATCGAGAGCGTGGCGAGGCGCTTGCCCGTTTCGCGCGCCCGGTTGGCGAGGTCGCTGACTTCACGGACCACGCGGGCCGCCAGCGCGATCAGATAGCCGGCCGACAGGCGGTCGCGGCTGCGCCCAGGGTCGGACGCCGCCGGACCCATGGCGGCGGGCGACACCACATAAGACGACGCGGTGGCTTCCACCAGGCGCTCCGTGATGCCGCCCCACTTGCGTTCGCTGGTAGGGCGCACCAGGTGGTGGCTCTCCAGGGCGCGCAGATGGTAGTTCACTTTTTGGCGTGGAAGGGAGAGGCGCGCGGCCAGGGTGGCCGCCGACGCGGGCTCCGACAATTCGGCCAGTAGCCGCGCGCGCACGGGATCCAGCGCCGCGGCGGCGGCCTGCGGAGACTGTATGACCTCAACATCCAGCACGAGATTATTAAAGCATTGACAAATTAATTTGTCAAGAGAGAGCTTCCTGCACTGGGCAAAAACCAATGGAGTGGCGTTGCGCTCCAGCCTCAAAAAAGCCTGCGCCCCGTAGGATTCTGCGTGGCCAT
>PLFE01000107.1 GCA_003136675.1 Bryobacterales bacterium | reverse complement strand
ACTCGAAATTCAATAATTTTTGGGGTGGCTGGAGGGACTTGAACCCTCGACCACCGGATCCACAATCCGGCGCTCTACCACCTGAGCTACAGCCACCGTCTACATCTTAGCAGCGCGCCACAACTGGTCCACGCGCTGCTTCACCGCTTCCGACATCCGGATCACTTCCGGCCACCGCCTGGTGAAGCCCTCGCCCGCCCACTTCTTGGTCGCGTCCACGCCCATCTTCGACCCGAAATTGATCAGCCGGCTCGCATGATCCAGCGAATCCACCGGGCCCAGCGTGAACTGTATGTCGCGCTCCGGATCGATGTTGTTCAAAGCCTTCCAGGCCACCTCCGAAACGTTATGCACGTCCACGTCTTCGTCCACCACCACAATGCACTTACTGAACATCGCCTGCCCCAACCCCCAGATGGCGCTCATCACCTTGCGCGCATGCCCCGGATACGCTTTGCGAATCGAAACCAGAATCAGGTTATGGAACACGCCCTCGGCCGGCAGGCAGATATCGCGCACCTCCGGCAGTTGCAGCCGCATCAGGGGCAGAAAGATTCGCTCGATGGCTTTGCCCATCCAGAAATCTTCCATCGGCGGCGGACCCACGATGGTCGCCGGGTAAATGGGATGCTCGCGCTCGGTGATGCAGGTGATGTGGAATACCGGGTACTCGTCTTCCAGCGAATAGAAACCCGTGTGGTCGCCGAAGGGGCCCTCGGTGCGCAGTTCGCCCAACTGAACGTAGCCTTCCAGCACAATCTCAGACTGCGCCGGCACTTCCAAATCCACCGTCTGGCACTTCACCATCTCCACCGGGCTCGACCGCAAAAAGCCGGCGATCATCATCTCGTCCAACTCCGGCGGCAGCGGCAGAATGGAAGAAAACATCGTGGCCGGGTCGCCGCCCAACGCCACGGCGACGGGCATCCGAAGGTCTTTGCCCTGCGCCTGCAATTGCCGGTAATGGTCCGCGCCCTGCTTGTGCGTCTGCCAGTGCATCCCGGTTGTGCGCTCGTCATAAACGTGCATACGGTACATGCCGCAATTGCGTTTGCCGCTGATGGGATTTCGCGAAAAAACCAGTGGAAGCGTGATAAAGCGGCCGCCGTCATCCGGCCAGCATTTCAAAATGGGGTAATCCGCGAGCGAGAAATTCTCACGCTTCACAATCTCCTGGCAGGGGCCTTTCGACACGATCTTCGGAAAGAACGCGCCCACTTCCGCCAACCGGGGCAGCATCTTGAGTTTCCCGAGCATGCCTTCGGGCATGCGGAATTCGATCAGCTCCACGATGCGCGCGGCAATGTCGTCCAGCGAATCCACTTCCAGCGCGATTCGCATCCGCTCATCGCTGGCAAACGCATTGAGCAGCGCAGGGATTTTCGATCCTACCGGATTCTCAAACAGCAGAGCCGGACCGCCGCTCTTCACCGCGCGGTCGGCGAACTCGGTGATCTCCAGCACCGGATCGATCGGTTCCGTAATGCGCCGGAGCTGTTTGCGCTTCTCGAGCGCTCGGATAAAATCGCGAAGATCCGTATAAGCCATGCGGGTTTTATTATGATCGAAACGTCATGTCCACTCGAACTGCATTCATTACAGGCGCCAGCCGGGGTATCGGTCAGGCGTGCGCGCTCACGCTGGCGCGCGCCGGCCATCGCGTCATCCTGGCCGCGCGAAACGCCGGCAAACTCGAGGAAGTGGCGGCGCGGGCGCGAGAGGCGGGCGTCGACGCATACGTCGTCGAAATCGACATGTCGAGTCCGGATTCCGTGCAGGCCGCGTTCCATAAGGCGCAGAAGGAATTCGGCGCGGTGGAGATCCTGGTGAACAACGCCGCCATCACGCGCGATGGACTCGCCGTGCGCATGAAGAAGGATGATTGGGACGCGGTCATCAACACCAACCTCTACGGTTCCTTCCAAGCCATACAGCAGGTTCTACCCAACATGATGCGCGCACGCTGGGGCCGGATTGTAAACATCGCCTCGGTCGTGGGGCTGACCGGCAATCCGGGACAGGCGAACTACGTTGCCGCGAAGGCCGGATTGATCGGGCTGACTAAGTCGCTCGCGCAGGAAATGGCCCCGCGCAATATTACAGTAAACGCCGTTGCGCCGGGATTCATTGAGACGGATATGACAGCTGTGCTCCCTCAAGAGTTGAAGGATAAGCTACTGCAGATCATTCCATTAAAGCGCCTGGGATCTCCCGCTGACATAGCGGCCGCCGTCAAGTTCCTGTCGAGCGACGAAGCCGGATATATCACTGGCCAGACACTAAGCGTGAATGGCGGCATGTACATGTGAGCCTGGGGTCGCCAATTACGGCGGGGGGTGGCGCAGGCGGTTTCGCCTGCCCATCTCCGCAGAGTCGTTGGTTGGAGAAAACTGCCCAAAGTCCTCGCGATACCACGCGCAACCATTTATGACGCCATGTTTAGAATTAAGATAGCGGCGCGTGGCAATCCAGGATGAAAGAAGCAAATATGAAGAAGAGCCCGCCTAAGCGGCCGACCAAAGAGATGCGACCCGAGTACGACTTCTCAGGCGGCGTCCGGGGCAAGTATGCGGATAAATATCGGGAGGGGACTAACGTAGTGCTGCTCGACACCGAACTGGCCGCAATTTTTCCCGATTAAAAGTCCGTGAATGATGCGCTCCGGGCGCTTGTCGCCATCGCGGCCCGAACCGAGAATCGCGACCGCGCGTCGCTTACCCCGGCGGGTCTGGAATCGAGAGCCTACTGCGGATTCTCCCACAGGGCGTGACCTCTACCTTCCCTTCGCAGCACGCATCCGTGACGCCGGAGGTGCCGGAGCAGGGCGTCGAGTTTCATCCGACCACAACGAGTTCCTGCTTGGCGTCGGGAGGTAAGGCCCGCAAGGATTCTTCTCGCCGGTAATCCAGAATGAGTGCGATGGCTTCGCGGAGACTGGTCAAGCATTCTTCACGCGATTTTCCTTGCCCGTTGGCGCCAGGCACCTCGGCGCAGTACGCAATGTGCCAGGGGCCGTCCTCCTCAACAATCGCAGTGAACTCGTTATGCATAGTGTAATTCTACCCCTCTTTCGCGAGGAAACACGCCAATAACAGCCTACCGGCGTTGAAAGGACGGCCGCCGCAAACTCGAATGGCAGTTAGCTTCGCGGGGCCGTCTTGCTCGATTGCGCCTTGGGCGCGATTCGCTCGAAGATATTTGGCTCCCGCGGTCGATTAACGGAAAGCCAGGAGTTGCGGATGTGTTGCGCCACTTATTGGGTGACGAGGGTGCCACATCCGTCGCCCCAGTCGTTTAATACCCATGGCCGCAAGGGTGAATACTACAAGAAGCCTTTCCGGGAATTGGTGGCACGGATTGCCTCGACCGACGCAGACCCAGCGGCGCAAAACAATCGAGCCGCCGCGCCCGGCGCCATATCGGTGCCCCTCGCCCCGAGCCCCCAGCCACAACCCTTCGTAAACACGGGATCAGCTTCTCCCCGGCGTGACGGTTCGGATGTGCCCTACGCCAGCAGGATGTATCGAACCGGCCAGCCTTACTTGGGGAGTGGGAAGCGCGAACACATCTGGAATTGCTGGAGCGACGGATGCACGGTACAAGAGTTTGTGAAACTCGCGCGCCGTTGGCAGGGCGGTCCGGAAGACGTCCGCATTTACTACCGCCTGGAGGTGATCAGGCTCGAACCGCGGCCAACTGCGCCGATTCGAGAACCTCGCTGAGACCGCCCGCCCTACCGCACCGTCAAACTCCACGGCGAAACACTCAGGTACCCACCCCTTAACCAGGCCCTCACCTGCGGCACTCGCAGCAACGGCGGCAACACCCCACCACTCCGCACCTTCACCGCAGCCATAGCTTGCTCTTCCACCGACGCCTCATTCGACTGAGAAAACAGTATCTCCAGCAAACTACGCCGGCCCGGATATGCCACCAGCGTCACCGCGTCCCCCGCCGGAATCGACGCCTTCTGCTTCACCATCTCAATCGCGCGGTCGATCCCGCCGATCTCATCCACAAGCCCCACATCCTTGGCCTGATCGCCCAGCCACACACGTCCCTGAGCGACGGGTTCAATCTGATCCACGGTTCGCTTCCGCGATTGCGCCACCTTATGCAGAAACACCTTATAGTTGTCGTCAATCCCCTCGCGAAGCTTATCGCGCTCCCCCGGGTCAAGTGGCGCATAATCGCTATCGATCGCGGCGAAGCGCCCACGCGACAAACCATCCTTCGTGATCCCCAGCTTGTCGTAAAGGCCGTGCAGATCGGGCTTGCCGAACACCACGCCAATCGACCCCGTCAACGTCCCCGCATAGGCCACAATCGGCGAACCATTCATCGCCATGTAGTAACCGCCCGACGCAGCCGTATCCGACATCGAAATCACCACCGGCTTCTTCCGCGCCAGTTCATTCATAGACCGCCAGATCGCATCGGAGGCAAACACTTCCCCGCCCGGCGAGTCAATCCGCACAATCACACCCTTCAAGTCGGAGTTATCCGCTACCTTATCCAGCAGCCTGGTGAAACTCTCCGATTCAATGTTCGAGCTGCTGTCGCTTGACCCTGGCTCGCCCCGCAAAATCTCGCCTTGCGCTACAACGAAACCAATATGCTGCTTACTGCTCAGAATGGCGTCCGTCTTATCGCCGTGAATATAGTCCCGCTCACTTACCTTGCGCACGTCATCCTTCAACGCAGCCTTCAGCTTGCCGTACATCTGATCTTCGTAACAAAGCCCGTCCACCAATCCGCGTGAAGCGACCTGAGGCGACAGCAGCGGCCCGTTATCAATCGCATCCTGAATCTCGTTCGCCGATTTCTTCCGGCTCACTCCAATCGTCTTGATCAGATCGCCATAGAGCCGGTCGATGATACTCGAAAGAACCTCGCGCGTTTCCGGACTCATGTTCGTCCGCGTGAACATGTCGCCGTAATCCTTGTACTTACCGGCGTGCTCCACGTCCACCTTCACGCCCAGCTTATCCAGCGTGTCTTTGAAGTACATCAGTTCGAACCGAACGCCCTTCAGATTCAGCATGTCGTCGGGCCCGATGTACACTTTTGAAGCCGCCGTGGACACGTAGTATTCCTTAGTGCCGGGCGATTTCAGATACGCGTAAAGCGGCTTCCCGGACTTGCGGAACTGCTCGAAGTCATAGTGCAGTTCCTGCATCTTGCCCCACCCGATCGCCAGACCGTCGGGCTCAATCACAACCGCCTTGATGCGCTGATCCACCGCCGCCTTGCGAAGCAGCAGCCACACTTCCTGCATCGTCAGCGGCGCCCTTTGGCCGAACGCTTCCAATGGGAATTCCACGGGCGCGCGTTCGGGCAGTTCACCCGAAAGATGCACCACCAGCGTGGACCCAGAGGCAATCTCCGCCGGCCTGCTGCGCAAACTGGCGATGGCAAAAAGAGCAATGACCCCAATGACAACCGCGACAACCACTCCGACGACGATACCGAGTAAGAATTTGGCCACAGGTTTCCCTATCCGAACGTTAACACGCGGGATGCTGCCTGAATCTCCGTTACTGATTACAATGAAGAGGCTGTTATGCCTCAGTTCCGTATTCATCGCATGAAGGACCAGCCCCGGGAAACGTTCCGCTGGGCGCCGCACGTTTCGGCCCAGGCCGTCGTCAAACCCAGGGATTACGAGCCGGGCGGTGAGATCGAAGCCCAGCACGAGTATGAAGCGTGGGCGCAGTCACGCTCCGGCGACCGGCCTCTCGAAGTGGGTGATTTGCTCGAAACGGAAACAGGGGATTTGCGCATCTGCAAGTACGTTGGCTTCGAACCGGCCAAATGGTTTGTGCCGGAACCTGTCGAGGTCGAAAGCGAGGTCAAATGAGCGAACCGCGGTTGGGCGATATCATCGACGACTTTTGCATCAAGTGCAAGCGGCTCACGAACCACCAGGTGGTCTCCATGTTGGGACCGGAGCCCGCCAAAGTTCGCTGCCGGACCTGCTATTCCGATCATGACTACCGCCATGAACAGGCGCCCCCGCCCAAAGTAGACCCGCGCAAAGCGGCTCTTTTCAACGCGGTCCTGGAGAAAATGCCCCCCCCGCCAGAAGTTCCAGCTCTCGATATTCCTGCAATCGATGTTCCCGCCGTCGAAATCCCCGCCGCGGAAGTCCCTGCAAAGGCCAAGAGAAAAGCCAAAGCCTGACACGATCATCGTGTACACTGGAGACATGAACGTCACGTTCTCCGCAGCCGATGAAGACGTCGCACGCGCTCGCAAGATCGCCCAGGAGCATGGCACAACTCTCAACGAAGAATTTCGCCAATGGCTCAAGCAATACGCGACCTCGGCCGAGCGCAGCCAGCGCCTGAACCAGCTGTTTGAAGACTTGGCGGATTGGCGCCCCGGTCGACCATGGACCAGGGAAGAGCGAAATGCCCGCTAGAAGAAAACCTTTTTTTGACACCAACATCCTGGTCTACTGCTTCGACTTGGACTCACCGGCCAAACTCGAAAAGAGTCGAGCGCTCATCACGGAAGCCTGCACGGAGCGTTACGGCGCAGTCAGTTATCAGGTGATTCAAGAATTTACGAACGTGGCGTTGAAAGCCGCCAGACCGATGTCCGTCGCTAACGTGAGACGCGCCATAAGCGAACTCTGCGAACCCATTGAGATCGTCCATTTTTCTTTGGGACTTTATGAAGGCGCTCTCACCATCTTCGAGCAGTACCGTACAAGCTGGTACGACGCGCTCATTCTGGCCGCCGCACAACAGGCGGGTTGCGCCGTGATCTATACCGAAGACCTGCATCATGGTCTGCAACTTGGATCTTTGCGGGTCGAGAATCCGTTCCGAGGCTGAAAGGCCGGCGTTGCATCTGACCCAGAACCCGAATTCTAAAGACCCGTCGTGGCATCCTGACCATATATGTCCAAAATCGCTTTCCTCGGCCTGGGAATCATGGGCGGACCCATGGCCCGACACCTCCTCAAAGCAGGGCACGAAGTCGCCCTGTGGACCAACACTCCGGAAAAAGCCCGCAAACTAGCCGCCGAAGCGGGCGGCGCCTTCGCCGCTACGCCCTCGGAAGCGGCCAAAGGCGCAGAGTTCGTTTTCATCTGTGTCGGAAACTCGGACATGGTCGAGCGGATCATCTTCGGCTCGGACGGCGTGGCCCAGGCGGCCAGCCCGGGAACTATCGTCGTAGATACCAGCACCGTCAGCCCCACCTTCAGCCGGAAAACGGGCGACAAACTCGCCGAACGCCAGATCTCGTTTCTGGGCGCGCCGATCACCGGCTCGAAGCCCGGCGCTGAAAATGCCACACTCACCTGGATGGTCGGCGGCGACCGCGAAGTCTTCGAAAAGACTCGCCCCCTCATGGAGATCATGGGCAAGAAAATCTACTACTGTGGCGGACCCGGCATGGGACTCCACGCCAAGCTCACCCAGAATCTGATCCTGTCAAACATCCTGCAAGCCTTCAACGAAGGCATAGTCCTCAGTACCAAAGCTGGGGTCGAACCCGAGCTCATGCTCGACATCCTCTCCAACAGCGCTGCGAAATCCGGCCTCATCGAGTTCAAGGCGCCCTACGTGCTCCGCCGTGACTTCAGTCCCAATTTCTCCGTAAAATGGATGCACAAGGACATCGGCCTCATGCTGGAATCGGGAGAAGAGCTCAATGTGCCCCTCCTTTTAACTGGTTTAACGCATCAGATCTTCCAGAACGTCATCTCCAGCGGCTTCGGCGAAGAGGATATCTGCTCTACTATCAAACCCTTAGAGCAGTCTGCGGGCGTCGAAGTTCGCAAACGTTAACTTTTTTACAATTTCCAAAAATAGAATACGGAATATGGTTGACGGGAAATTCTCTTTATCCTATTATTGGAAGTAAGCCGGGGAGGTACTAAACTCCCACCAAAGCGAGACTAACCTCTAACGAAAGACCCCTGAAGCAACCTCCCCGGCGCCCGCAAGGGTCTGGTCTCGCAAACTAAAGTACTCGTACCGAAATACTAGAACCTGTGCAAATTCTTGCACAATTCTGCACAAGCCCGGTGCTATCATCGCGGCAGTTGCCTTGAAATGACATCCGTCACGGTCCTCGGCTCCACAGGCTCCATCGGCACCAACACCCTGGACGTGATCCGGCAGAATTCCCGTCGGTTCCGCGTCTTCGCTCTCGCGGCCGGCAGGAACACGGAACTCCTCGCCCGCCAGATCATCGAATTCCGCCCGTCGGTGGCTGTGGTCAGCGCGCCGGAACTGCTGCCGATTCTGGCGGAAACCCTGGCTTCCCTGCAACTTCCGTCGCCGGAATGGCCGGAACTGCGAGCCGGTCCCCGTGGTCTGGTGGAGATTTCGACCGCGCCCGAATCGGATGTCGTCGTCTCCGCCATCGTTGGGGTGGGCGGCCTGGAAGCCACCTATGAAGCGGCGCGCGCGGGAAAGAAAATCGGACTGGCCAACAAGGAGTCGCTGGTTTCCGCCGGCCGACTGGTGATGGATGCTGTTCGCGCCCACTCCGCGGAACTGCTCCCCATCGATAGCGAGCACAACGGCGCGCACCAATGCTTCCGTGCGGGCGCACGAGCCGAGGTGACGAAACTGGTTCTCACCGCTTCCGGCGGCCCTTTTCGGAACACGCCGCGCAGCGCTTTTTCGGAAATAACTCCGGCACAAGCCCTCCAACATCCTACCTGGAAGATGGGCAACCGCATCACCATCGATTCCGCCACGCTGATGAACAAGGGTTTCGAAGTGATCGAAGCCTGCTGGCTATTTGATCTCGCCCCTTCTGAAATCGAGGTTGTGGTGCATCCGCAATCCAGCGTTCACGCCATGGTGGAGTACAACGATGGCAGCGTGATCGCCCAGGTCTCCGCCACCGACATGCGCATGCCCATCCAATACGCGCTCACCTGGCCCGACCGGCTGCAGGCCCCCGTGCCGAAAATCGATTGGACTCAGGCGCGGCAGTGGACTTTCGAACCACCCGACACCGAACGGTTTCCTCTTTTGCGGCTCGCCTACGAAGCCCAGGAAGCCGGTGGTTCCGCAACCTGCGTCCTGAACGCCGCCGACGAGGTCGCCGTCGCCGCATTTCTGGACGCAAAGATCGATTTCCCCTCCATTGCCTCCGTAGTCTCAGACACGCTGGCAAACTTTCCGCATCGCCACCCAACTTCTATTAGCGATATCCTGAGCGTTGATGCGGAATCCCGCGAATTCGCCCGGCAGTTCGTTGCAAAACGAGAGTCGTCCTCAAACCAAAAGCACTCGCTGAAAGCATAATTAATGATCTCCGTTCTCCAAAACATCTTCTGGCTTCTGGTCCTCCTGGGAGTCATGATCCTGATTCATGAGTTGGGTCACTTCTGGGCGGCACGCATCTTTAATGTGCGTATCGATGTGTTCAGCTTTGGCTTCGGTCCGCGATTGTTCGGTTTCCGCAGGGGCGAGACGGATTATCGTTTCTCCGCCATCCTGTTCGGCGGCTACGTGAAAATGGCCGGAGAACAGCCCGGGGATGAGGAGGCTGCCGACCCGCGCGCATTTCTCCAGAAACCCCGCTGGCAACGGTTGATCATTGCGTTTGCGGGTCCGGCAATGAATATCGTCCTCTCCATCGCTCTTCTCACCGGCCTGTTTATGGTTAAGTACCAGCACGTAATCGAACCGGGCGGCGCGATCGTCGGCCACGTCGTGAAGGACTCGCCCGCGGATAAAGCCGGAGTCAAGGCCGGCGATAAAATCGTCCAGTTTGAAGGGCAAAAAAGCCCGACCTGGGACGACATCACCCAGCGCGAAGTGGTGAGTGCGCAGCAGAATCTCAGCGTCATCCTGGAGCGCAATGGGAAATTGATCCCGGTCACGATCACTCCGGTGCTCGACGACCGGATCGGCATTTCGACCTCGGGCTGGGAAGAAGAGAGCGAGATCCTGACGCAGGAGGTTTCACCGGGCATGCCGGCCGAGGCGGCTGGCATTAAGCCGGGCGACGTTCTTTACGCAATCGACGGCCAGCCCATTCACTCCCGCTTCAAGCTTCAGGAGGTGATTGCCGCAAGAAATGGCGATCCGATCGACCTGGATTACGTCCGGAACGGACAGCATCACACAGTTTCCATCCGGCCGGTGATGAGCGGCGCGGACGGCAAACCGCATTTCATGATCGGGGTCGCTCCGGTACCGAATCCGAATGTTGTTACCGAGCAGCTCTCGTTCCCCAATGCTTTCCGCGAATCGCTCCGCGAGAATAAGAACAACGCCACCGTGATCGTCGGCTTTCTGCGGGGACTGGCGGAACGCCGCATGTCGCCCAAAGCCGTCGATGGACCCATCGGCATCGCACGCATCTCCGGCAGAGCGGCGCAGCTCGGGCCCTCTGTTTTCCTGGTTCTGATGGCTACCGTCAGCCTGAATCTCGCGATCTTCAACCTGCTCCCCATCCCCATTCTGGATGGTGGCGTGATCCTCATGCTGCTGGTCGAGATGCTGATCGGACGGGATCTTAGCCTCCAGGTGAAGGAAGGGGTAATGAAGGTCGGCTTCGTCTGCCTGATGGCGATTGTCGTTTTCGTGCTCTATAACGACATCTCTAAGGTGTTCACACGGGGTTAAACCCTGGGCTTAAATTAGAATCGTTCGCCTTTGGCATTTCATCTGCAAACGTGACACCGAATGGAAACCTCGTGTATCCGACAGACGGCGCTGCCGAATACCACGAAGCTGTTTGCGGACTTCACCTATCACCCCGATAAAGTCCGTTCCTTCTATCCTTATCTGCCGCTAACGGACGATAGCTGGCGAAAAGCCGCCGCGTCGATCCGTTTTTCAGCCGAACAGCGTGCCAATCTCGTCGCGGCTCTCGCGGAGCAGAACTCCGGCAATCCCTTGCTGGAGCAGCTCGGCCGGCCGGAAACAGTTGCCGTTGTCACCGGCCAGCAGGTCGGCCTTCTCTCCGGTCCGCCTTTCACGATCTATAAAGCGCTCACCGCCATCCGCCTCGCGGAGGAACTGAACGCCGGCGGCATCTCCGCAGTGCCGGTGTTCTGGCTCGCCACGGAAGATCACGATTTCGCGGAGGTGAATGAAGCATGGGTTTATGACGCCCAATACAACCCCGTGCGCCTCGAAGCGCTCGCCCACCCCACCGTCAGCCAACCCGTCGGCGGGGTGATAATCGAAAATTTCCCGATTGACGAATTGGCCCGCGTGTTGGCCGGGCTTCCGTTTGCGGACGACGCGATAGAACTGGCTCGCAACACTTATAAGCCCGGCGTCACGTTCGGGCAGGCGTTTGCCTCCCTGCTGGATCGTCTGCTGGCCGGCCTGCCGATTTTGCGGGTGGATCCGATGCTGCCGCAGTTCCGGCGTTTGGCTGCTCCTCTTTTGCGGCAGGCCGTTTCCCAGGCGCCGGAACTGATCAGCCAGCTCCGCGAACGTGATAACGCGCTCGCTGCCGCCGGCTACCACTCTCAGGTTCACGTGGAAGATTCCACGTCATTGTTCTTCCTTTTGGACAAGAACCAACGCCTCAATCTGAAGCACCAGAAATTCTCTCCGGAGGAGCTGGCCGCGCGCGCCGAAGATCTTTCGCCCAACGCCCTGCTTCGGCCGGTTGTGCAGGATTCCATGATCCCGACCATTGCCTACGTGGGTGGACCGGCGGAGCTGGCCTACCTGGCTCAATCGGAAGTCCTGTACCGCAGCCTTCTGGGCCGTCAGCCGATTGCGGTCCATCGCGCTGGGTTCACGCTCGTCAGCCCGCATACGCTGAAGCTGCTGGACCGTTACAAGCTGGAATTGACGGACTTCTTCCACGGTGAGGAAAAACTGCGCGAGAAGGCCGCGGGAGCCTTAGTGAATCCGCAGCTTCTCGGACGCATGGACGAGTCGCGCGCGTCCGCCCTCCTGTCGCTCGGCCGGATGTCGAACGACCTGAAGAGTTTCGACCCCTCCATCGCTAAGGCCCTCGGCCGCAGCCGCCGCAAGATCGAGTATCAGTTCGATAAGATTGCGCGCAAGGTTGGTCGTGAAGCGCTCTTGCGCAGCGATCGAGCCGGGCACGATGTCGCGGCTCTCACGCATCTCTTGTTTCCGCGGCACCGCCTGCAGGAGCGCTTATACTCAGGCCTCGTCCAGGTCGCCCAATTCGGGCCGGATCTGGCGCAGCGCATCTATCAGGAGATGAAACTCGATTGCGCCGACCACCGCGTTCTGGTCATGCAATAATTCGTCCGTCTCAGTTTCCGCATGCTCCTCGGGCTCTTCGCCAAGTTGCAGACCTGCGAAAAAAACTGAAACCAGATCCAATCCTCACAGACAAGAAACCGCCGAGGCTAACTA
>PLFE01000090.1 GCA_003136675.1 Bryobacterales bacterium | reverse complement strand
TTGTGGTGATAGAAATCGCCCGCCTCGAATTCCTTTTCCGCCAGAACTTCCTGCACGCTGCGCAGCATCTGCGTGGCCTGCGCCACATAACGGCTGTTGGGATAAGACACCATCATCTGGCGGCACTCATCCTCGGCGCGCAGAGCCTGCGTATTGTCCCGGTCCACCTTCTCCATCTGCTTGTAGTGAATCTGGCAGACGCGCCACTGCGCCTCCGCCGACTCTTCCATCTGCGGATAGAACAACTCGAAATCCTTATATTCCGCTTCCGCCTGCGCCAGGCCATGCGACCCGCCTTCGCGATACCAGCTATCCGCAATCGCCAGTTTCGCCTTGGCCAGGTATTCGCTCGAATCATACGTATTGATCAACGTATTCAGCGTCAACCGCGCCACTTCAAAACGGCCATGCTCAATGTCCACAATGGAGCGATCGAACAGCACTTTATCGGGCTGCAGGGTGTCTTTCGAGATCGGGTTCTCGTACTTCTTCCGGTGAAACAGACCCGCATCCGCGTGGGGCACTGCCAGTTGGCCGATCGCGCCGAGCGCGAGGAGGGTGAAAATTGGTTTCCGGATCAATCGCATTCTTTAGCCTCGAAGGGGTCGCAAACGCGGGGCCGTTGGCCGCCGCCCTTACAGGTCAAACCTTTATACTGGTCGCCTCTGCGGCGATTTGTTGCATCTCGTTCACGGCTGCGGCCGCATCTTCACTATGAAACACCGCCGAGCCGGCCACCAGCCAGTCGCACCCGGCGCGCACAATCTCCGCGACGTTCGCGTGGGAAACGCCGCCATCGATTTCAATCCGGTAGCCGTAATTGCCCTGTTGCCGGATACGATCCAGCCGCCGCACTTTATCCAGGCTCCTCGCGATGAATCGCTGTCCGCCGAACCCCGGATTCACGCTCATCACCAGCACATAATCCACAAAATCGAGTACGTTCTCGATCATCTCAATCGGGGTCGCGGGGTTGATCGCCACGCCGGCCCGCGCGCCCTCATCCTGAATGGCGTGCAGCGTTCGATCCAGATTCCGCGCCACTTCCGCATGCACCGAAACCAGATTCGCTCCAGCCGCTAGAAACAGCGGCGCCATCAGATCCGGGTTTTCCACCATCAGGTGACAGTCGAACTTCAACTTGCTGCGCTTGCGGATCGATTCCACCAGCGGCGGACCCAGCGTCAGGTTCGGCACAAAATGCCCGTCCATCACGTCCACATGCAGCATGTTGATTCCGGTGCTCTCGACGCGTGCAATTTCCTCGCCCAGGCGCGAGAAATCCGCGGAGAGAATCGACGGGACAATCTGAACCATTACAAAGCTTAGCGTTTATCGTATCACGGCGGCGTAAAATCCGTCGCCCGCTTCGCGCCCCGGAATGCGCCGGATTTCGCGCTGCGCCCGTCCTGCGATCGCACCTGTAACCTGTTCGTTTTCTTCAGGCTCCAGTGAGCACGTCGCATAAACGAGCAAGCCGCCGGGGGCCAGCGCTTCGAGCGCGTTGTCGAGGATTTTCCTCTGCCGTTCGGCAAAGCGCGGCAAATCCTCGGCCCTCAATCTCCATTTGATCTCCGGGTTGTGCCCCAGCGTCCCGGTGCCGGAGCAAGGCGCGTCCACCAGAATGCGATCGAACGTGCCTGGGGCGAACGGCAGCGGTCGGGTGGCATCGGCCACCACCAGCGGCACGCCCACAGCCTTCATCCCTTTTAATCTTGTGAAAGACGCGTCGCAGGCGACAACCTGAGAGGTGATCTCCAAAGCTTGCGCCGTCTTATTCCCCGGCGCGGCGCAGACATCCAGAAACCTCTGCCCCCGCTCCAGTTCCAGCAGCGGCACAACGGCTTGCGAGCCAATGTCCTGTATCCGGTAGCGCGGGTCCGGGGAATCCGTTTGAAAGCATTGCGGAACATCGGTCTCACGTCCGCCAAAAGGCGCTTCGGCCCCGGCCGGAACGTGCTGGTACAACCGGGGGACCTCCAGGCTGGCGGCGGCCATCTTCAGCGCCGTTTCCCCGCCGAAATCGCCCGTCCACTTCTCAAGAAGCCACGCGGGAACGGCGAGACCCGTGGGAATCTCCACCTCCACGTCCGCCGCCGCTTTCCGCAAAACGGCATTGGCGAACGCCACCGCCGACGCTTTCCGGGCCGCATGCAGCAGATTCAGGCTGTCGTTGATGGCCGCGTAATGCGGAACCCGGTCCAAAAAACGCACCTGATAAAGCGCCATCCGCAAAGCCAGCAGAACTTCCACATCCAGCCGCTCGATGGGCCGCCCGGAAAAATGCTCAATCAGGAAATCCAATTGACCCTGCCGGCGCAGCACGCCGAGCGTAATTTCCGCCGCGAGGCCCGCATCCCGCGTCTCCAGTTGCGCCGATTTCTCGATCAGCAGATCGCTGGCGTGCGCGCCTTCTTGCACGCGCAGCAGCACTTCATACGCCGTGCGGCGTGCCGGAGCGGGTTTTGTCTGTGTGCGAGTGGAGGCCACAACGTGTCAGAATCATTTTAGTGGATATCTCAGTGGGTATCGAAAAGATGGTGGGCATTGAAAAGACGCTGCTGCGCAAGGTAGGCGAGGCCATCGAACGGTTCCGCATGGTCCGCGAGGGCGATCGCGTGGCCGTCGCCGTCTCCGGCGGGAAAGATTCCATGGCCATGCTGGAAGCCCTGCTGCTGCTCCAGAAGCGCGCGCCCATCAACTTTTCAGTCTGCGCATTCACCGTGGAGCAGGGCAAATTCCTGCGCCCCATCGAACCCATCGGCGAGTATCTGAAGCAGCGCGGCGTCGCCTGGTCTTTGCACCGCGATAACCCGTCCATCCGTCTGATCGACGAGCAGCCCGACCACGGGTGTGACTTATGCAGCCGCTACCGCCGCCGTGCGGTCTATCAGATCGCGCGCGGCCTGGGCGCAAACGTCATCGCCTTCGGCCACACGGCGGATGATTTCTGCGAATCCCTGCTGCGCAACGCGCTGTTCACGGGGCGGCTGAGCGCTTTGCCGCCCATCGCCTGGTCCCGCCAGAAGGATTTTCGTTTGATCCGGCCGCTCGTTTTTGTACCGGAGACCGTCACGCGCGCTTATTCCGAGGCGCGCAAAATTCCCGTCATCCCCTGCGGCTGCTCCCAAAAGACCGGCACGGTTCGCGGGTCGATTCGCAACTTATTCGCCGACCTCGAAGTGGAGCACCCTCACCTGAAGGAGACGCTTCTCTCCGCCATGGGCAATATCGAACCCTCCCGCTTATTGGATACCCGCTATCTGAACCTGGAAGAAGCCCCCGAGAGGGAGCCCGAACTCTTCCCCATGCTGGCCTGACTACTTCGCGCGAACGTCCACTGAAGCCGACGTATTCTCCCAGGACAAAGTCAAAGCCGCGCTCTTCTCCCCGGTCTTGTTGAATGACATCGTGAACTGTTCCACCGTCCCATCCGGCTTCGACATCTTCATCGGCACGCGGCCCAGATCCTGCGCCTTGTCATAGGTGAACGCGCCCCATTGATCGGCGGTCTTATTCACGATCAGTGTCCAGCCATCCGGGGTGGGCAAGGTAAAGAGCGCGTAACTGCCGGCGGGCACGTCAAGGTCACCAATCGTCAGAGCAACGGGCGTCGTGAGCTTGGTGGCTTCATTGGCGCCGGTTCGCCACACCTGCCCGAAAGGCGCCAGAGTTCCGCCAACAGCCTTGCGCCCACGCAGAGAGGGACGGCTGTAGTCGATGGTGATCGACGGACCACCAAGCGAAACGCTCACCTTGGCGGGAGGGCTGATGCGCGGCTTCGCCGAGTCCTGAGCAAATGAGGCCACGCCGATGGAAAGAGTCAATAAGAGCAGTCTGTGAATCATGCTCAAAGCTTACACCCGGCAAGTTGGGACGAATCGACGGGAGGCGCGTGACGGGATCATCGACTTGGAAGATGCAGTTACCGTGGCGACTCACTGGATGCCGATACCCGCTGCCTTTCATTTCCGAGCTGAAAACCTCGCCGGTTGCTCGGGAGCCGCAACCGCCGCTGACTCTGTGCCATCGGAATCCGCGTCGGTGAACTCTCAATTGTCCAGGAAGGCAGGGGGACCTGATATCTTCATCTATGGCCCTGCGCGGAACCGCCCCGGTTGGACTCTGGCCGCGGAGACACGCAGCTACGGGATTGCCGATATCTGTCGATGGGAGTTCGCATGAGAATCTTTGTCGCATATGGTTACAATTCGCGTGATAAGTGGATCGAGGATTCCATTCAGCCAGTCATCGAGGCTTTCGGTTCTGAATTTGTCCACGGCGCGGATTTAGGGGGACAGGTCATCACGGAAGGCGTTCGAGCACTGATTGATTCCAGCGACGGGCTGCTGGCGTTCGCCACCAGGAGAGACGCGATTACAAGAGATCAATTTACGACACATCGGTGGGTCACGGACGAATTAGCGTATGCTGTTGCGCAAGCGAAGCAGGTCGTAGAAATCCGCGAAGACGGAGTATTGGATCAAGGTGGAATTGCCGGAGACCGCCAACGAATTACATTTCGTGAAGATGATCGCTTACGCTGCTTGGTGGAAGTAGTTAAGACCTTGGGCGGATGGCATCGGCGGATCACTCGGCGATTTCAACTCGTTCCGAATGATTTGGTTCGACCCCACCTCAGCAAAGCATATTTTAGATGTAAATACAGAGTGCTTGAGGGCGGCCACGAGTCACTGGCTCGTGAAGTGCCAGTTCAGAGAATCCAGGGAGGATTGTTTTTCTCCGCATCTGGACTAACGGCAACCTCGTTGTTACAAGTCGAGGTCGTCACTGATCAGAAGATTCTCTACTCAGACTTTACGTCGGTCGATTCAATAACGGTTCAGATCTCGGAGTAAACATGCCTCTTGGAATAGCACAGGCTGCGAAGTATGAGGGCGATGACTGGTGGGAGTGGTCGGTGTGGATCGAGGCCGAAGAGTCGGAGCTTGATGCAATCGAATTTGTGCAGTATACGTTGCACCATACGTTTCCCCAGCCAGTACGACGCATCTCCGACCGCACCACCCATTTCCGTCTCAAGAGCAGCGGCTGGGGGGGATTTACGATATACGCCAAGGCGGTGCAAAAAGACCGCTCAGAGACAACGCTTCAGCACGAGCTCAAACTCTATTACCCGAGAAGAGCGTAGGTTCCTCCGTTCAACATCCCCTCCGTCCCAAGCGCAAAAGTTGTGCAGTGGGTCAGTTTGAAACGGCGAGTTGTTCGATCACTATTAAGAGATCATAAGTTGGAATCGGAAGCTTTCCATTCCCGCCTGCTCCGTAAGTGTAGTAAGAGATCGCTTCGCCGGCATAACCCTGAAATACAACCGAGGGCGATTGATATGCGATTGAAGCTTTGCCGATTGTCACATCTTGAGAGCGGGCGACCACCACGTTCATACATTGGTTCGGGCAAGTTGCAGATGGGTTGCCGCTAGCCGAAATCAGGACATTCAGGCGGTATAGCCCACTATGGGCGGGGTAAAGAAGGAAATCGGGGAAGACGCCGAACCAAGAGCCTGCGTTTGATCCTTCAGTGCGAGGTTCTCAACGATCACGGCGGAAGTCTGACCGAAAGACGGAATAGCGGCGAGAACTGCAAGCGCCAGGGAGAGCAATAGACGTTTCATTTACAGATCCTCGTGCCACAAGCTACCACACTTTTTGACCTGACCCGCACCGGTTCTTATCGGGTCATCGGTCAGGACCAAGGTCGCGCATAGCCCTTGGAGATCCGGTGCCTGAACTTAACAAAGGCGAGCCTGGCAGTTTCAGCAATCAGCATGTACCAAATCGCGTTTCCGGCGGCGGCAGCTGCTGTAAAAAGAAGGATGCCCAAGACGGGAAGGTCGTTTGATGTGGACTAATTGAAGGATTCCCGGCAGGATGACCACTGGCGGGCAAAGCAGACCGATTGCTGCATTAAGCGGATTGTCGCCAGAGATCGTCAACAACAGCGCAACCAGTACGCCCACACACGCAGCGCCGCTCGACCACCGATGATCCGTCACGTTGTTTTTTCCTCGCCCGCCTCTTGCGCGCCCGCTTGCGCTTTGTTCCTTGCTTCACGAAGCCTGCTCTTGCGTTGAACAGTATGGCACGGCATTGTTTGCCTCCGCACGAGTTCGGTCACAGAAAAGAAAAGAAATGTGAGCCGGAATTGCCAAAGGCGGCCCCGTCGTCCATCCCGTCAAACGGTCCGCTCCATGAGAGGATCGGATCAGAGGCGCGGCGAGGCATCTCCAGGCAAAGGAACCCTTCCCGTTTGGCCTGGGGAGAAACAAGGAAACTCAAAATCAAATACCCCAGTCGTCGGGTGGAGGCATCCCGTAACAGACTCGGAATCAACAGCTTCCAGGAATGATTGTTTCACCAAATCTCGGTTTGGCGCGAGGATGCCGAACGGTTCCGGCACCAGAAGGGGATGAACACGGGAAAGAGAACAGAGAGTAACGAAACTGGCTTCGCTCCTTACATTTCGATCCTGGTCAAAGTCACCGGTGCGCGCGTCTGCAACCCGCGCAAAATAAACAGAATCAGCTAGATAGAGCGAAAATTTGGTTTGCATTTTCATACTGCACATTCGAGCGAAACCTGCGGCGGTTGGTGAAACTGATAGCGGAACTAATCGCGGAAGAAGACGATGAGCTACAGAAACCAGGCGCTCCGGGAAGGAGGAATCGATATGCATGGTGCACAAACCTGCACAATGCACAACACTATCCCATTGAAAACAAACAACTGTGCATCCGCAAACCTGCACAATCCTGCACAATCGGCCCGCCTGAGCTTGCGTTGAAAAAAGCCGCTCCGGGGCCACTCTGCTATCCTAAACGGTTCGTCGCCCCATCGATTCAATCTCAGGAGAAATCACTCGAAGTATGCCCGTAAAAGTTGGAATTAATGGCTTCGGCCGCATCGGTAGAAACGTTGTTCGCGCCGGCCTGCACAACCCCGAAATCGAATTCGTCGCGGTCAACGACCTCACGGATACCAAAACTCTCGCACACCTTTTCAAATACGATTCCGTGCTGGGCCGTCTGCATGAGAACGTCGCCGTGGAGGGCGATCACATCACCGTCGCCGGCAAGAAGATACGCGTCTTCGCCACCAAAGATCCGGCGGAAATCGACTGGCCGTCCCTCGGCGTCGAAGTGGTCGTGGAATCCACCGGCCGCTTCACCGCGGCGGCGGATGCGAAGAAGCATCTGCGCGGTTCCGTAAAGAAGGTCATCATCTCCGCGCCGGCCTCGGGCGAGGACATCACCATCGTGCTGGGCGTCAACGACAACACCTACGACGCGTCGAAGCACACCATCATCTCCAACGCCTCATGCACCACGAATTGCCTGGCGCCTTTTGCCAAAGTTCTGCAAGATACGTTCGGCATCGTGAAGGGCACCATGACCACGGTGCATAGTTACACCAACGATCAGGTGATTCTCGATTTTCCGCACAAGGATCTGCGCCGCGCCCGCGCCGCCGCCATCAACATCATTCCCAGTTCCACCGGCGCGGCGAAGGCCATCGGCCTGGTGCTTCCTGAACTGAAAGGCAAACTGGATGGCTACGCCTTGCGCGTCCCCACGCCCGACGTTTCCGTGGTCGACCTTTCCGTGATTCTCGGCAGGAAGACCACGGCGGAAGAAATCAATCACGCCATGAAGACTGCGGCGGAAGGCCCCATGAAGGGCATTCTGGAGTACTCGGAAGATCCCCTGGTATCGACCGATATTCTCCACAACCCGCACAGCTCCATTCTGGATTCGCAGCTCACCAAGGTCCTCGACGGCGATCTTGCCAAGGTTGTCGCGTGGTACGACAACGAGTGGGGCTACTCGAATCGCGTGGTGGACCTCGCCATCTTCCTCGCCGCGAAGGGTTTGTAATAAGCTAATCGCATGCGATTCGCGGCTCTCCTTGTTCTGAGTGCCATCGCCTCCGCTTCCGCCCAGGAGCCGAATGCGGAGGATTTGATCTGGCAGAAGTCGATTCAGAAGTTCGACGGTCAACGTCAGGCTTTGTTGAAGCGGGTGGATGAGGGGGGCCGCACCGGACCATTCCGGCCCGATTGGGATTCTCTCAATAAGTACAAAGTGCCCGATTGGTATCAGGACGCCAAGTTCGGCATCTTCCTGCATTGGGGCTTGTACTCGGTTCCGGCGTTCGGCAATGAGTGGTATCCGCGTAACATGTATCGCGAAGGTACGCCGGAATTCAAGCATCAGGTTGCGCTCCATGGCCCGCAATCGGTGTTCGGCTATAAGGACTTTCTTCCTTCGTTCCAGGCGGAGAAGTTCGACCCGAATGCGTGGGCCGATTTATTCCGGAAAGCCGGCGCCAGGTACGTGATCCCCGTGGCTGAACACCATGATGGATTCGCCATGTACAATTCGGACCTCAGCGATTGGTGCGCCGCGAAAATGGGGCCGAAGCGGGACGTGGTCGGTGACTTGGAGAAAGCCGTGCGCGCCGCCGGGCTGCATTTCGGCGCATCCACGCATCGTGCCGAACATTACTTCTTCATGAATGGCGGCCGGGCTTTCGATTCCGATGTGAATGACCCGCAATTTGCAGCCTTCTACGGTCCCGCGCACCGCGGACCCTCGGATAAAGACCACTTTGACGGGCATCCCGATTCGGCCTATCTGGACGACTGGCTGGCCCGGACAACAGAGATCGTCAGTAAGTATCACCCGGAAGTGGTTTGGTTCGATTGGTGGATTGAGAAGAAGGAATTCGCGCCCTATCTCCAGCGGTTTGCCGCTTTCTACTATAACGACGCGGCCCGGCGCGGCAGTGCGGCGGCGATTAATTATAAGAACCACGCCTTTCCGGATAGCGCGGCGGTTCTGGATATCGAGCGCGGCCAGTTGGATGCGGCTCGTCCCTTCTTCTGGCAGACGGATACTTCCATTAGTGTGAAATCCTGGGGCTATATTGAGGGCGATACGTTCCGGTCGCCGGAGAGCCTCATCTCGCAGCTCGTCGACATCGTTTCTAAAAACGGTGCTTTGCTTTTGAATGTAGGGCCGAAATCCGATGGAACCATTCCCGAGGAGGCCCAGGAGATTCTCCTCAGTATGGGCCGGTGGCTATCGACGAATGGCGAGGCCATCTATGGCACGCGGCCTTGGAAGATCTCGGGTGAGGGACCGACGAAGGTGGTCGCCGGGTCATTCAACGACACCGCCACGAAGCCCTATTCGAGCCAGGATATTCGCTTCACGGCAAGGGGCAAGGTGCTCTATGCCATCGTGCTTGCGCCGCCTGTAAGTGGGGGAGTGACGATCCAGTCGCTTGCGGGCCGCACCGATATTAAGAAAGTTGAGCTGCTCGGCTCGAGCGCTAAGCTCAAGTGGACTCGCGATGCAACCGGGTTGAAGATCGAGTTACCCGCGCAAAGAAACGACAAGTTTCCTTTTGCGTTTAAGATTTCGTAACGTCGCCGAGTACCACCGGGTGTCTCGCGCCAGTTGCGCTGGGAACATTTGACGGCCTTCCAAACCAGGTTTCATGGGCCAGCAAAGCGAACGCGACGGCTTCTTTCGCATCCGGGTCAATGCCGTAGTCGCGAGCGGTTGCTACTCGCATGTTAGGGAGAAACGCAGTTAGGTGATCCATGAGAAACCGGTTATGCACTCCGCCGCCGCTTACGGCCAGGTCGCCGGGTTGCGGACCGATCGCCCGGGCAATCGTCAATACTGTCAGCAACGCAGCGGTTGCAATCAGATCGGGTAACTCTCTTCCGGACGCCTTCAGTCGCGCGACGAAAGCCTCGCCATACTGCTCGCGGCCAGCCGACTTAGGCGGCTTCTTAGAGTAATATCGATCCCGGAGTAAGTCAGCGAGTAACAACAGATCCGGCTCGGCTTGATCCGCGATCCGCCCTTCGCGATCGAATGTCTGGCGGCCGCCGGTATATTCGGACACGAGTTGGTCGATCACCATGTTTCCCGGTCCGGTGTCAAAGGCAGTTACTTCTTCGAGGCGCGCGCCAGCCGGAATCACGGTGATGTTGGCGATGCCGCCGATGTTGAGCGCTACGCGCCTTCGCGTCGGATGCCGGAACATGCGGAAGTCAAAGAACGGCACCAGTGGAGCGCCCTGTCCGCCGGCGCCAATATCGCGCGCCCGGAAGTTTGAGACAACCGGTATCCCGGTGCGCTCGGCGATCACGGAAGCTCCGCCGATTTGGAGAGAATTTCCGCTCTCATGAAAAATGGTCTGCCCGTGGCACCCGATGAGCTGGATCGAATCCATCGGAATGCGGGCCTTGCGGGCCGTCTCGATCACCGCCTTCGCATAGAGTTCTCCGAGGGCGAAGTTGAGGCGCGAGATGGCAGCCGTGTGTGTATGAGTATTCGATACGGAGAGCAGTAACTCGCGCATCTTTCGCGAGTAGGGCGTCGACCGGAAGGCGATGGGATCGATACGGCCGCGGTGGATATCGACAATGGCCACATCGATTCCATCGAGCGAAGTACCGCTCATGATTCCCGCAACGCGCATGACTAAGTGACCTCCTTCTGAAGGTCGGCCAGCACGCGAAGCGCTTCGATGGGACGCATCTCGTCCAGGTCCAGCGCGCGGATCTTTTCAATCAGGTCGCTGGGCGACGGCTCGAACAGCCGGATCTGCACCGCGCCCTGGTGAGGATCGAGAACACTCGTCGCAGCCCGTTCGCTCCGCTCGTGAACCTTCAGCACTTCGCGGGCGCGTTCGATCACCTGGGGCGGCAGCCCGGCCAGCCGCGCGACTTCGATTCCGTAGCTGCGGTCCGCGCGCCCCGGCTCAACCTTGCGCAGGAAGATGATCCTGTCTCCGCTCTCCTTGACCGAGACTTGCAGATTCTCAACGCCATCCAGTTGGTCGGCCAGTTCCGTCAGTTCGTGGTAGTGGGTCGCGAACAAGGTCTTCGCGCCGGTGCGTTCGTGGATATGTTCCACCACCGCCCATGCCAGCGCGAGGCCATCGTAAGTTGCTGTGCCCCGGCCGATCTCATCCAGAATGATGAAGCTGTCGCGCGTCGCGGTGTTGAGAATCACGGCGGTTTCAGTCATCTCCACCATGAAGGTGGAGCGCCCTCGGGCAAGATTATCGGAAGCTCCGATGCGGGTAAAGATGCGGTCGATGATCGGCAGTTCGGCGGAATCGGCGGGAACGAAGGAACCCATCTGGGCCAGAATCGCAATGAGGGCGGCTTGACGGAGATAAGTCGATTTGCCGCCCATGTTGGGACCCGTGATGATCGCCAGGCGGCGCGAGCCATTGTCCAGATAAAGGTCGTTGGGAATGAACCGGCTGGCGTCTTCGGTGATCAACTTCTCGATCACCGGGTGACGGCCGCCGGCGATTTGCATCACTCCCTTATCCGAAAAACGCGGGCGTACATAGCGATTCTCAGCGGCGAGCTGGGCCATCGCGAGAGTCACATCGAGTTCCGCAACCGCCGCGGCAGTCGCGCGGATGGGCAGCGCCTGCGCGGCCGCGTTTTGGCGAAGCCCGCTAAAGATCTCGCGCTCCAGGGTCAGCATGTTCTCTTCGGCGGCCAGAATTTTGCGCTCGTATTCCTTGAGTTCGGGAGTGGTGAAACGCTCCGCGTTCACCAGCGTTTGCTTGCGCTCATAATCGGCGGGCGCCAGGTGCATGTTGGCGCGCGAGATCTCAATGTAGTAACCGAAGACGTTGTTGAAGCGGACCTTCAAGGACTGGATGCCGGTGCGCTGCCGCTCGCGAGCCTCAATGCGCGCGATCAGTTCCTTGCTGTTCCGCGATAAGTCGCGCAGCTCATCCAGCTCTGCGTTGAAGCCCGGGCGAATGGCGCCGCCTTCCGATAAGTTCACCGGCGGAGCATCCGCTATCGCATCGAGGATCGAGTGGCGCAACTCGGGCAGGTCATCCAGCCTCGCCGTCATCCGTTCGCCCATCGCCGCGCGAACCTTCGGCAGCACGGAAAGGCTCTGCGCCAGAGCGAGTAACTCGCGCGGACCGGCGCTGCCCAATGTAATCTTGGCGAGGAGACGTTCCAGGTCCTGCACCTGCGCGATCAGCTTTCGAAGCTCCGCGCGCAGGATGGTTTGTTTGTGGAAGTCCTGCACCGCTTCGAGGCGCTCCTCGATTTCCGCGCGATCGACCGAGGGACGCACCAACCGCTGGCGAAGCAGGCGTCCACCCATGCCGGTTTGGGTTTGATCGAGCACGCCGATGAGAGTGGCCCCTTCGCCCTGGAACACGGGTTCCAGCAGTTCGAGGTTCCGGACCGTAACCGCGTCGAGCACCATGGCGCCGGCGCGGTCATAGAAAGACGGCGCTTCCAGGTGTTCCAGCGCAGCGCGCTGCGTGTCACGCAGGTAATGGAGCACAGCGCCGGCGGCGCAGATGGCGGCCGTGCGTCCGGCGAGCCCGCAGCCATCCAGAGTCAGCAGCTTGAAGTGTTCGCGAAGGGACCGCTCGGCGTAATCCGGACTGAAGATCCATTCGTCCAATTCCGTACGAACCGGGCCCGGAAACAGCGGGTTCTGCGCGGGGACAAGAATCTCGCGCGCATTCAAGGATTCGAGCGTATTCGTAGCGTCAGCCGAATCTACTTCGGTAACTCGAAATTCGCCGGTCGATATATCGACGTGGGCAACTCCCGCGCGGTTGGCCCTGGTCGCGACCGCCGCCAGGAAGTTGTTCTCATGCGAGCGGAGTAAGTGCGATTCCGTGGCTGTGCCGGGAGTAACAATGCGAGTGACTTCGCGCCGCACGAGCTTCTTACCAGGTCCCGGCGCTTCCATCTGCTCGCACAGAGCCACCCGGTAACCCTTGTTGATCAACCGCGCAATGTAAGATTCGGCGGAGTGGTGGGGCACGCCGCACATGGGAATATTGACTCCCTTGTCCTTGTTACGCGAAGTCAGGGTAATGCTCAGCTCGCGCGCGGCGGTTACCGCATCGTCATAGAACAGTTCGTAGAAGTCTCCCAGCCGGAAAAGAAGCAGCGCGCCGGGTACCTGCTCTTTGACGGCGTTGTACTGCCGCATGAGCGGCGTGGAGGCTTCAGACACTAAGCATAAATCCCGCGCAGGCGGATGGCTGAAGCTACGCGGTCGAGCGCCACCATATAAGCGGCTGTGCGATTGTTGACGCGGTGTCGATCCGCATAAGCCACCACGGCGCTGAAACTATCCACCATGATCTCCTTCAACCGTTCGTTGACTAAGTCCTCGTTCCAGAAGAACCCCTGCCGGTCCTGTACCCATTCGAAGTAAGAAACCGTGACCCCGCCCGCGTTCGCCAGGATATCTGGAATGACGAAGATACCCTTATCGGCCAGGATGGCATCGGCCACGGAGGTAGTCGGGCCGTTGGCGCCTTCGCAGAGGATCTTACAACGCAGGCGGTCGACGTTTCCGGAGTGGATCACGGCTTCGGTCGCCGCGGGGAGCAGGACTTCGCAGTCGAGGAAGAGCGCCTCCAGGCGGTCCATATTCTCGGATCCGGGAAAGTCCCGCACCGAGCCGGTCTCCTTGCGATGCGCCATCAGCGATGGAATATCAAGACCGTTCTGATTGACCACGGCGACATCGTACTCGATGATCGCAATGATCTTGAAACCCATGTTTTGCATGAGACGCGCCGCCATGCCGCCCACGTTTCCGAAACCCTGAATCACCACGCGTGTCGATTGCGGGTCCATTCGTAAACGCTTCAGAGCTTCGAGGGTGACCAGCATGCAACCGCGGCCCGTTGCTTCCGGACGTCCGCGCGACCCGCCCAGGCTAAGTGGCTTGCCGGTAACTACGGCGGTTGTGGTGTGGCGCACGTGCATGGAATAGGTGTCCATGATCCACGCCATGGTGCGCTCATTGGTATTCACGTCCGGTGCGGGAACGTCGCGTTCCGGGCCCAGAAACTCGATGATCTCGGCGGTATAGCGGCGCGTGATGCGCTCCAGTTCGCCATCCGAGAGGAGGTTGGGCTCGCAGATGACCCCGCCTTTCGCGCCGCCGAAAGGGATGTTCACCACCGCGCACTTCCACGTCATCCAGGAAGCGAGCGCGCGCACTTCATCGATCGTTACGTCGGGGCTAAAGCGGATGCCGCCTTTGCCCGGCCCGCGCGCGATGGAGTGCTGCACGCGATAGCCGGTGAACACCTCAAGACGCCCGTCGTCAAGCTGGACGGGAATGTTCACGGTGATCTCGCGTGCCGGACTCTTCAATACCTTGCGCATGCCGTCGTCCAGTTGCAGTTTTTCAGCCGCTTCGTCGAACCGTGCCTCCGCTGCGAGCCATGGATTCGTTTCTTGTTCGAGCGACAGGATGGATGCCATACGAACGCTATTATTTCATGAAGCGGATCAAGTCCCGAAGACCGCCGCGCTGCGGCAGTTCTTTCTGCACAGTGCCCGCGCGGACGAAGCCGTTCTTCCCCAGCACCCGCATGGAGGTCGGGTTGTCCGGAAAGACGTCCGCCACCAGATGCGTAATTCCACGGCCGCGGTCGCATAGCCGCGCGACCAGTATTTCCGGCGGATCCAATAGCCGATTTCGACGGGCTCGGTAGCACCATGAAAGCCAACGGCGCCGGTTACTTCGTCATCCACCACGACCGCGAAGTGCTGCCGGGGATCGGTATCCCTCCGGTCTGCAGAGCCAGTTCCGCGTCACCTTCCAGCAGGCGCGTGATGGCGTCCGCGTCTTCGGCCTTGACACCTCGCAAAATCATGCGAGCGCCGTGCGAAGCAGATCTCGGGCGATGCCCAGAGCGCGGCCATCGCTATCGGAAGCCGGGTCGAGCGAGGCGACGGCGATGCCGGCAATGGGCAGCAAACCGCGCGCCTGCCGGATGATCGCTTCGATCTCCGCGGCACGCAGGCCACCCGGCGGCGTCCATTGGTTGGAAGTGGCTTCCGACGGATCGAGCGCGTCTAAGTCGAGGTGAATGTACCATTGCCGGACGTGCGGAGAGATGACGCCGACCGCATCCGCGGCATTGAGAAGTATCCCCGCTTCTTCCAGTGCCGACTGTTCCTCCGGGTCGGTATCGCGTACGCCGATGAGCGCGATATTCCGATCCGGAACGGCTTCAAAGTAAGGGATGGAAGCGGCGAGAGTTCGCCAGGAACGCCCGGTCAGGATAGAGAGAGGCATGCCATCGAGGAATCCGCTGCGCGTGGTCTCCGGAGTATGGAACTCTCCATGAGCGTCGAACCAAAGCACGCCGGTGGAACGCCCGCCGAGGCCGCTGATGGTCCCGATGGCGCTATTGCAGTTCCCGGAAAACACCACCACCTGCTTTCCTTCGGCGTTCAGTTGACGCGTGCGCGTGGAGACCTGACGGGCGAGATCGAATGCCGTCTGGATCTCGGTAGCGAAGGCGAGCGTTGTCTCGATTGCCTCAACCGGAACGCCGTCGAGAGCGTGGTTAGACAGTAAGTAACCCGGACCGCGAGCCATGCGCTCGCACCTATGTCCGGAATCATAGGGAACCTTGAGAACGTGCGCGTTCATTGGCGCTCCCGCCACGAGAACAAGATGATTCCGGCAGCCACCGATACGTTCAAAGAGGCAATCTGGCCGGACATGGGAATCCGCACTAATACGTCGCAGTGCTTGCGCACCAGCTCGTGAAGGCCGCGGCCCTCCGCGCCGAGAACGATCGCGGTGGGTGTGGTCCACGCAACCGAGGTATAACTTTCCGTTCCACGCTCATCGATGCCGTAGATCCAATAGCCCTGGCTCTTGAGCTCTTCGAGGGTCCGGTTGATGTTCGTCACGCGCACCACGGGAATGTGCTCGATGGCGCCGGCGGCGGATTTGGCGACCGTTTCGGTTAGTCCCGCCGCGCGCCGTTCCGGGATCACGACCGCATCGGCGCCAGCGGCGTGCGCGGTCCGGATGATCGCGCCCAGGTTATGTGGATCTTCCACGCCGTCGAGAACGACGAGTAGCTTCGCGCGGGGAGCGATATCTTCAATCTCCGAGTATTTCTTGGCTGCGCCGAGCGCCACCACGCCCTGATGCGTGCCCCCGCCGGCAAGGCGATCGAGCGCGTCGCGGGGTTCAAACCGGACGGGGGTGGACGCGACGCGAGCAAGCTCCACGATCTCCTGGATACGCGCGCCACCAGCGCCCCTGGCGATCAGAATGCGGTCCAGTGGACTGCGCGCCCGCAGCGCTTCGGCGACGGGATGTATGCCCATCAGAACGGCCATAAAGCTAGTGTGTCACGATCCATAGAATGATTATTCTCGCCTCCCAAAGTCCGCGCCGGCGCGAACTACTCGATTCGGCCGGCATCCCGTATACCGTGCGGGCGAGTCACATCGACGAGACGATTCTTCCCGGAGAAGATCCGGTTGATTATGTCTGCCGCATGGCTCGGGAGAAGGCGTACGCCGTTGCAGCCGGGCCACGCGAGATCGTCCTGGCGGCTGACACTACGGTTGTGTGCGACGGCCAGATCCTCGGCAAACCACGCGACGAAGACGACGCCCGCCGCATGCTGAGTCTGCTCTCGGGCAACAGCCACACAGTCATCACCGGAATCTGCCTGCGGCATGGCAGCGCCGCGAATGTGGCTCATGAGAAAACGGAAGTCTGGTTCACGCCACTCCCGCCGCAAGAAATAGACGAGTATGTTGCAACGGGTGAGCCAATGGATAAAGCGGGCGCGTACGCGATTCAGGGCATCGCGTCCCGTTACGTTCCCAGGATCGAGGGAAGTCACTCGAACGTTGTGGGACTGCCCATATCGCTCGTGTGGAAGGAACTGGAGAAGCTCAGGATTTCGGCTTATCCAGTAGCTTCAACCCCGGAGGAAGTTTGAACATACCGTCGGCAAAGTTCCCGTTTACCTTATAGGATTCCGAGAACATCTGGTAAACCTTCTCTCCATCATGCTCCCTGCCGACATCCATCGGCCAGCTGATCTCTCCCTCGGTCTTGTATTTGGAGAACCTGGTGACTTCTTCGATCTTCTCCTTATAGAAAGAATCGAAGCGCATGTAGCGCTGCATAACGGGCAGCATGGTATCCGCGCTTAAGTACACTGTAATCGTCCGATTCGCATTATCGAAGACGTCCACGGCTTCCACGCGCCGGTTATCCACTACATCAACTCCGCGCGCTTCAAAACTCAGACCGGGCTCATGAAGCCGTTGGCGAAGAATATACAAGATGTTAGCGATAGTAGCGTCCTTATGCTTGGCCACCGTATCGTCCGTCAAAGGCCGCGCACCACGAAAAGTAACTTCCCATCCGCCATCCGGGTTGAAGATCACCACGTCATCCTGTTTCTTGCCGTAGACCTGCCGCTCCGCGATGCCGTAGAAGCTATCGGGAATTGGGTTTGGCGTGGGAGCATACTGCGTATAAAAACGCGCGATTGCGAGGCCGGACAGACGCTCCCGGTAAAACTGGTACGCGCGCCCTTCTTCCAGGCGATTCCGCATATTGAGAAAGGCAGGGCCCCCCAGCGCGCGAATGGCTTGCTGCATCAGATCCTGCCCGCGCTGCTGCGCCTTGGTCACCGGCTCGCCGGACTGGCCGAATGCCGCCGCGCCGACAAGGGACGCCGCGAACGTACGCCGCGTCATTTTGGTTCCCCGCCCTGCCGCATCGATTCCGGGATCGGAATATTGAGATCCACCGGCATCACCGGAGATCCGATCTTGTCGAGCGGCTCTCCAAATTCCTTCGGATTCCCCACCGCCAGCACGATGAATTTGGCTGGATCGAGATACTTCTTGGCGACCCGCAAAACGTCCTCGCGCGTCACCGCCGCAACCGCCTTTTGGTATTGGAAGATGAAGTCCTTGGGATAACCGTAGTAGCGATAAGTCACCAGGCGGTTCAAGGTCTTTCCGGGGGTATCGAAGAAGAAGACAAAGCTATTCAGAACAGTCTCGCGAGCCCCCTCCAGTTCGTCCTCACCGACTAACTCATTCCGCATTCGTTCCACTTCCTCGCGGGAAGTTTGAATGACCTTGTCCGTATTCTGGGATGGCGTGCTGGCGCTGATCGAGAACAGGCCCGGATGGTCGTAGTCCGCGCCCCAACTCGCCCCCACTTCATAGGCCAGGCCCAGTTGTGTGCGAATGCGCCGGAATAAGCGGCTGTTGAAGCCGCCGCCAAGAATATCGGCCATGACTTCCAGCGCCGGAAAGTCCGGATCCTTTAGCTCGCCGCCCGGCTGACCTATGGAGATATTGGTTTGAGTAGCTTCTGGTTTGACAGCGAGATAAGTTCCGGGCTTATAAGTGAACCGGACCGGCGGAAATGGCGGAACCGACGGCTGCTTCGCCGTCCAATCCGCAAACAGCTTCTCGATCTGCGCCTTCATGGCAGCCCGGTTAAAATCTCCCTGCACGGCCAGAAGAATATTCGACGGAAAGAAATAGCGGCGGTAGAAACCCTGCACATCGGATCGCTGTATCTTCGCCACCGTGCCGATTTCCTCCGACCACCCATAGGAGTTGTCGCGGCCATACAAGATATCGGTGAACTCGCGTTGCGCGATCTCGCCCGCGTCGTCGTTGCGCCGCGTGATCTCGCTCATCATCTGCTGTTTGATCAGATCCACTTTGTCCTGGCGAAACTCAGGCGTGGTCATGATCTGCTTGAAAAGGTCAAGCACCTGGTCCTTGTTTTCCTTCAAGCAGGAGAAAGAAACCGTTCCGGTGGATTCGCCAATGCCGCTCTCGATGCTCGCGGCTATATTCTCCAGCTCTTCATCGATCTGGTCGCCCGTCTTGCCGGGGATGCCGCCGCTGCGCAAAGCGGATCCGGTGACGGACGCCAACCCAACCTCTTCCGGCGGATCGAACAGGTTACCCGTGCGCACCACCGCGGTTCCTCGGATTAGCGGCAGGGTGTGCGATTCCAGCATCATCACACGCATCCCATTGGGAAGGGTAAACTCATCCACATTGGGAAAGGTGAGCGGTCTCAAAGGCTTGTACTGCAGCGCTTTCCATGCCGGCGTCTGCGCGCTCAGGACTACGGCGCAAGCCAGGGCTGCGGCGGCTAGTTTCTTCATTGTGCCGCTCCGGCGGGCGCCGCTCCNNCGGGCGCCGCTCCGGCGGGCGCCTTCAGGTAAGCCACGGTCTTGTATTTGTCCACAAAGTAAGTCCGCGCCACGCGCTGGACATCGTCCGCGGTAACATGATTGATCTCGTCGATGGAGGTGAATAGCTTTCGCCAATCGCCATAGTTTGCCTGGTAAGTCGAAAGCAGCGAAGCAAGGCCCGAGTTATTATCCAGTTGTCGAATCAGATCCGCACGAACTTTCGTCTTTACCCGCGCAAGGGTTTGCTCGTCCACCTTCTGATTCTTCAAGGTATCGAGGACGGCGGTCAAGGCCTTTTCGTTTTCAGGCAGGGTCTTGCCCATCGTGGGGGCAACGTACAGGATAAACAGATTGGGATATTTCGAGCCTGGGTAGGAGGAATCCGCGCCCGCCGCGAGGGCCACTCGCTGATCCCGCACGAGCGATTTGTAGAGCAGACCCGTTCTGCCGCCGGAAAGTACGCTTGAGATCACATCGAATACCGGGTCATCTTTGTCGTACTGGCTGGGCCGGTTATAACTGATGAACTCGATGGGCTGCGCGGCTGACTCCACTTCTACCGTCTTGACGCCGTCGCGCGGCGGATCCTGGGTTGTCGGACCCGCGGGCAGCGGGCCTTTGGGAATTGGCCCGAAGTACTTTTCGGCCAGCGTGTGCGCCGTTGCGGGATCGATATCGCCGACAATCGCGATGGTGATGTTAGCCGGAACATAGTAAGTGGCGAAGAACTTTTCAGCATCGCTCACGCGTAGGTTCTCGATATCCGATGGCCAGCCGATCGCCGGACGCCGGTAGGGCTGCGCCTCAATGGCCGTCGCGCCCAGTGCCTCAATCAATTGCCCCTGCGGCTCATTCTCCGTGCGCATGCGGCGCTCCTGCCGCACGACGTCGCGCTCCTTATAGAACTCGCGGTACACCGGAGCTTTGAAGCGAGCCGATTCCAACAGAAACCAAAGCTCGGCGCGGTTGGAAGGCAGACTATAAAAGAATTGGGTGGAGTCTTCGCCGGTGTTGGCGTTCAACCCTTCCCCGCCATTCTCTTCAATGATTCGAGGATAAAGATTGGTGTCCACATAAGTGGCCGCCTTCTCGACCGCACCCTTCAAATCCGCCTGTAGCGCGGTGATGCGTTCCTTGTTTTCCAGTTCGCCTCTGGCGCGCTCGGCGTCCAACTGGTCATAGACTCTTTCGACCTGGGCCATCGACTGCCGCTCTTCCGCCCAGCTCTTGCTCCCAATCTCCGCAGTGCCTTTGAAGGCCATGTGCTCGAACATGTGCGCGAGTCCGGTTTTGCCTTGTGGGTCGTCCACGGCACCCGCGTTTACATATGTATGAAACGAGACAACCGGGGCTTCCGAACGCTGCAGCACGATGAAATGCAGCCCGTTATCGAGCGTAAATTCCGTCACGTGCTTCTCAAATTCCTTAAGATCCTGAGCGCGGCACAAACACGCCATTAACAGAACGGCCGCACATTTCAACAGTTTCACCAATTACTCCTTTTCTCAATCTAACAGGCATGCCGGTCCAGCCATTCCATAATCACTTCATCCGACCAGAAGCGCGGCGCGCGGCGCGAGAGGTAACCGAGATGGCCGCCGTGCTTCGGCGTCACAAGCTGGATGCAAGGATTCGCCGCCAGCACCGGGCTCAGATATGGCTCGAAGGGAACCAGCGGGTCGTCCTGAGCGGCGATCATTAAACCGGGGACTTGTATATAAGGGACGAAGCGAAGGGCCGACTGCGTTTCGTAATAGTTGGCCGCGTTCCCGAATCCAAAGCTTGGCGCCGTGATCTTGTCGTCGATGTCGAAGACTGTCCGGCATCCAGCGAGATCGTCCTGCGAGTAACGGCCTGTGCGTAACAGGCGCTCTTTCATCCGGGCTGTGAACCGGTCCTGATAGATGCGGTTCACCGGTTGTTGCAGCCGGCGCGAGCAGGCGGCCAGATCGATGGGCGTGTTCACGCTGACGACTCCGGCCAACAGCTTTTCGCCCGCCTGGCATATCTCAGCCGCGGCTTTCAAAGCCACGTTGCCGCCGAGCGAAAAGCCGATGAGGAAGAGTTTTTGCGCATGCTCGTCCTGTTCCAGAAACGACAGCAAATCGCTGGTGAGACCGGCATGATAGAGCGTGTTGCACAAATGTTCCGTGCCACCGCAGGTGCGCATGTGGAAGCGGTGCACGACGAAGCCGGCCTGCAGGGCGCGGTGCGAGAGGCTGATGATGTAGCCCGATTCGCCGCTGCCTTCCAGACCGTGGAGCAGCACGAGTTCCCCACGCGGCGTTCCCAGCGGCCGCTGCGTCTGCACCAATACCTCGACATCCGGGGACGTGCGCACGAACCGCGATTCCATGGGGTACGCAGACCAATCGTACTTACGAGGCCAGTAATTGCCCAGCACGGTCAATACGTGGGGATTTGTGAGGAGCGGTTCAAAATCCCCCGTCATTGTGTCTGTGTGGCGAACCTGCACGCCCTGCCGTTGGGCGTGATGACGTATGCCGCAGCGGCGGCGCTGTCCGCGTACGCGACGAAGTCCTGCCCGCCGCGCTTTTCGGAAACCACGAGGGTGTTGCCGAGTCCATCGATTTTTCCTGATGCGTCCGTGAGCACAATCTCCCTTTTCAGCGGAAACTTCACACTTGGGCCCTCCACGAAACCTTCGATTCGGAAGATCGTGTGTCCCGCTGGAAGTCTCTGATCAATCGAACCCCCGCACTCGCCGGGCGTGTTGCGGAATACGGTGTTCAGGTTCCGGTCTATCCAGTATGCGCGGTCGTCCGCAAAGAAGCTGAAGTGGTGTTGCCGCATGTAAGGGCGGTAGTAATCGAGCGAATTCTGGTCGGGCATCAGTTCGAACAGGAAGTCAGGGTCGGTTGCTCCCAGAATCATCCCCGCGCCGGCCACGTCCAGCGTGCGATGGAATTCGAGCCAGGCCATGGAACAAGCGAGTTGTGAAGGGACCGAGTGCAGCGTCATGTAGCCGGCAAGGGCGGCTGGAATCACGCAAGACACCTTGGAAAGAATGCCGCTGTTCGCGCCGGCGAGTGCCAGCAGCGTTCCCCAGAAGAAAAGCGGCACCGTGAAATCATGGCTGCCCAGCATCTTAGTAGAACCGAGCGCCGCAATGCTTTCTGGAGTGAAGCGGGCAAAGGCGAAGGCCAACGCATACAGCACGCAGAATACGCAAATGCCTGTAAGCGCCGTTTCTTCCCATGAAGTCCCCCCCCCCGCGCAAAAGACGTAACGTTGCGGGAACAAGCACGAGCATTCCGGCGAAGCCGCATGCCGCGCCCCACCAAAGACTCTGATCCGTAATGGGACCACCGAGGACCAACGCAGTAATCCGGAGCGCGCCCAGGGGGTCGCGCGGCAGTCCGAGGAGGCCCATGCCGTGGCCGGGATTGCTATAGCCAACCGAGTAAACAGCCCCGAATATTCCACTAATGAGCACCAACATGACCAGCACGCGGGGACGCGCTCGAAGCCCCCAGGCCACCAGTAAAATAGCCGGACCCACAAACACGCCTGTTCCCATGGAGAATGCGCAAACCAGCGCGCAACCGAATGCCGCGATCGCCCGATGCGGAGATATCCGCCCGTTCCGAGTCGCAAGGGCGAACAGAATGATCGAACCGAATGCCCCCCAGCAAACCCACCGTAAACGGCACCTGCATGCCGAACAGGAAAGTCTCGAGCTGCAACGAGGTTAAGGCCAGGTGCGCAGTGGCGGGCATCGCAAAGACGGTCACCCACCGCGGGCGGCTCCTCAATAGACGCCATTCCAGCCAGAGGAGCACTCCGGTCGCCAAGCACTGCGCGGTGAGGCTGATTACTACCAGAGGAGTATTGGAGAAGTGAAAGAAGTGCTCATCCGCCATCATGATGAGCCGCGGGATGAGAAGGCGATTCCCCCAGTAAGGCGCCCATAAGTAGCTAACTAATCCCGTATTTACCCTCGTGAAAGAGGCGTAACTCCTCCATCATGACGAGCTCATCGACGCGGATCGCGCTGGTCATGGAGTAGGAAATGAACCAGAACATCCGCGCGATCAGCCAGAGAGTATACGCCGCGTAGGCTGAGGCGGCTCCGAGTGCTACATTGGCGAACGCGCGCCGGTATGCCAACTCAAGACATTACCACTTTCCCGCGTCACAACAGCGACAGACTGACAATGGTGAGGGCGACACGAACCACACTGCGCGCCTCAAGGTTGATGGTCCGCGATACGTCGCCGGAGTCACTGGCCAGCGACCACGTGGCTAGTTGCGGAGCGCGGGAATGCATGAGGCCGGTAAAGGCTCCGGCGATGATCACAATTCTCAGGAACCAGAGAAATTTGCGCATAAATTATTCAGGCTTTCGCTTACGCTCCTGCCATTCGCCGATCTTCTCACGAATGAAGTGTCCCAGGTCGCTCATCTCGGGCGGCATGCCGTGGCGGAACGCCGACTTATCGATCCAGATTCCGCTGCGGGCATCCGTCCAGACGCCCGACCACGGGTTGTCGCGGCCGGCGCCATTTTCTTCTTCGTAATAAGCACAGAGGTCGCGGCATGCGTTGGCCAGGTTCGACCACGTGGACTCTTCATGCAGGGGACCGAAAAGCGAAGGGTCGCCGGGCGCCTCCATGGTTTTGAAGCGGTCGAGGATGCGGTTGAACTGATCGACGCTGTGGCGATCCGCCTTTCCGCCGAAGCCTGCATCGTTCATGAAGTAATTCATACGCGCGGTGCGCGCCATGCGACGCAAAACATTGACCAGTCTGCGAATCTCCCGTTCTTTCTGCTGCTGTTGTTCCATCTTATAAACCTCCCGTTACCGCCTTCATGGTTTCGCGTAACAAACGTTTCCCTTCGTGCAAGCGCCATTTCACCGTCGAAAGGGGAAGCCCGGTGAAAGCCGAGATTTGTTGCATGGGCATTTCGTCCAACCAGCGCAGCCGCATGATGAGGCGCAAATTCTCCGGCAACTCATCGATGCCGGCGGCCAGATCCACCGCGGATTCCAAGTCCCGCCGGTTGCCGGTCGAGAACCCGCCAATACAAGAGAGCAGCGCGTCATCAAACTCAACCCGCAACATACGGCTCTCTTTCCGCGCCCACCGGAGGGCGCGATTGCGCGTGATGGCGTAGAGCCACGCCGCGAAGCGATCCGGCTCATCCAGATCCGGAAGCGCTTTGAACGCCAACAGAAACGCCTCTTGCGCGATATCTTCCGCCGCCTGCGGCCCCGCAATTCCAGCCGCAATCCGCTCCACCGCGCGGCGATACCGCCGAACGAGTTCACCGAATGCGTCGAGGTTCCCGACTACAGCGGCGATGGCCAGGACTGAATCAGCCGGCTCAATCGCCTTCGGTTCCCTCACACTAGTCAAGAGACGCAGCACTGGGAAGAAGTTAGGAGGTGCGTGAAACTTTTCCTAAACGGCCGTTTCCCGCAATTCCGTGGCGCGCGCTTCGGCAAGGGTGTCGTTCAGGAATGTTCCCGAACCGCTTTCCACTCCCGCCAGGTATTTCAGCTTCGTCGCGCTGCGCTGCAACGGCAGGAACTCGATGTGGAAGTGAAAATACGGATGATCCCCGTGCGCCGGACGCTGGCGAACCACCATCATCAGGGGCAACTGAAAACCGTAGAGATTATCGTATTTCACGCGCACAATTCGCACCAGATCCGCGAGGGAATTACGTTCGCCGCCACTGAGTTCGCCCAGCGAAGCGACGTGACGCCGCGCGTAGAGCTGTACCTCTCCCGGGAAACGCTGCCAGTAAGGAACGAACGCGAAAAAGTGGGTATTCTCCGCCACCAGGCGCACGCGGGATTCATGCTCTACTTCGAGGACGCGGCAATAAAGGCACTCATGCTTGCTGTCAAAGTGTTCCTTCGCGCCGGCGTACTCGCGTTCAACGAGGGGCGGGATGTAGGGGAAGGCGTAGATCTGCCCATGTGGATGCGGCATGGTGACCCCGATGGCTTCTCCGGTGTTCTCGAAAATATAGACTTGGGCCACATCGGGTTCCTTTTCCAGTTCCGCTGAGCGGCTGGTCCAAAGATCGATAATCTTGCGCCAGTGATCGGAGTGGAGCTGCGAGGGAAGAAGGGTGTGGTCGGGGTGGTAGATCACGACATCGCAATAGCCCTTGGCGCCGGTTTCCTTGTATAGCCCGGTTGCGGGGGAGAAATCGCCGGATTGCTGATTGAGGGCGGCGAAGTCATTGGGATAGAGAAAAGTCTCGTAATGGTCGGGCACATGGCCGGAGCCGGGGCAGAACGGGCACCAGTCCTTGGGCATTTGCGGCCGGTTTTGGCGAGCGGCCGCAACACCGACCCATTCGCGGAGGAAAGGATGCCAACGCAGTTCACTCATCAGACTTATTGTATTGGTTGTGGGGATACTGTGATGGATCCACGGGCTGCGAGGCACGGCGAATGGCCAAACGGATCCACCAGACGGCGTAAGTGGAGAGTGGGTAGCCACGCTCCGGGTCAAATTCATCAACGGCCTTCATCAGGCCATAGTTGCCTTGCTCGATGAGTGTTAATAATCGAAAGCCGTTGCTCTGAGAACGGCGCGCGAGGGATACAACCATGTGAAGATTGGCTTCGATTAACTGCTTCCTTGCCGCGTCTCCTTCGCGAGTTTTCACGCAACCGCGCCTGCCAAGCGCGATCTCCTGTTCACGGGTGAGCCGCGGCACGCCCGACACCTCACGAACGTACAAGTTTACCGGGTCAGTCATGTCGTCACCATAGGAGAGCTTGATCTCCGGTTGAGCCTCGGGCGTTTCCCGAACGTCGAGATGAGAGAGAGCAAGTTGGGCGAAGATGTCGTTGATCTCTTGACCTCCGATGTAGTCCTCGGGGAGAAGCTTGTCGATCTCGGCGTATAAGACGTAGCCGCGGCGCTCGCCGATGGCGGTAAGCGCGGCAAGCTGTTCGGACAGCTGGTGGTTCATTTACATGGCGGCGCGGGTAGTGGCGCTCCGGGGATGGTTTCTACTTCGCCCGGCTTGAAGACGCGCGCGGCAAACAGGTCCGGCGGCCCAAGGGGCGCTTCAATCAACGGAACCGAACACAGGTTCCTTGAGAGGAACACAGGCGGCGCGGGCTTGTACGAACGACTCGTGAATCCAGTTCCAGGACTATCCAGCATGAGTTGGGGATTCCCGGTAGCTTTGAAGTGGTCCGTTTTGCGAGACACGAAGTTAAGGGGGTAATCGCCGTTCGCTGAAAAATCATTGCACGGCGGGGTTGATATTGTCCACTCTGGAAGTACCTGAGCGGAGGATAGGGCTCCGCAGGGATGCGACCTGAGCGCCGACTCAGCCGCGGGAATGGATGGAGCGGCGTCTGCCGCTCCCATCCAAAACATCCATTCTTGCCCAACTGCGTTAAATCCCGGGTCGCAGGGGCANNTTATAGACCCGCTCCAGGAATTCACCAATGCTGGAAAGAGCCTCTCGAAAATCGTAGTATTCGTTCCGGTACACCTTCGCCGAATGCCGAGGAGATCGAGGGTGGAAGCTTCGGGCTTGCAGGGTTGAAAATGATTTGTGCACTTAGTGGCGCGGCGGCACTAAGAGCAAGGAGAGATACGACCAGGCGCATGACTGTTACACCTCACGCAACATGTTCCCAACACGGGGAAGGTGGCGATGTGCCAGGTTCGGCCAAAGATTCCGGCGCCAACCAAAGGACTGCGAGAAAGACAGGCATCTGTGGTCCACCAAGAGGAACTCTGCAAATGCGCGACGCTGTTCGAGGCTGCATCATGAGCGGCGGCATCGCGGGGGTGAACCAGGGAGCGGAGTTCATTTGGACATCGTCACGATTCATTTGGAACTGTTCCGGTCTCGCTTGAGCCGGCCACGAAGACGAGGGCTTCGGAGATTCGGGATCAGGAGTTTGCGCGGTTAATTGCCTGAGGCAGGTAAGAACAAGAAACAACATGGCGATGCGCATGACTGTTACACCTCGACAACATTATCTTCCTACTATGCTACAGGGATCGGACGGGAAGAGCGACTACATCGTCAACGCGCATAGTCTCTTTTTGGACGAAAGCTTCGCCGTACTTGACTCCAATCAGATTACCATAGAATCGCGCAATCGCGGCCAGTCGTTCCCGGATTTCCGTCTCAGCGGGGAATAAGTCACCTCCGGCATCCACCGGTCCGTATTGCGACTGGTAGGCCAGCAGAGATTCCATGCGGCGGTCGAACTGCCCCGTGATATCGACGACGAAGGTAGGCGTCACATTGGCGTACTGGCACGCGTAAATGATCTTGAACGGACGGTGAGGTTCGGTGTACGGATCGATCTTTTTTAGCCCGGCGAGGAAGCAGGCTTCGTAAGCCAGTTCACCGGCCCGGTAATGGTCGGGATGGCGCGCCTCCCAATAAGGAATTATCACAACGCGCGGGCGCAATTCACGAATCTTTTGAGCCAGCGTCATCCGACCAGGCAGTGAATTTTCCAGGCGGGCGTCGGGAAAGCGAAGGTTATCACGCCACTCGACCTGCAGAATACGGGCCGCTTTCTGCGATTCGGCGATGCGCAGTTCCGGAGTTCCGCGCGTACCCATGTCGCCGGCGGTCAAATCCAGAATGCCGGTTCGATACCCGGCTTCGGCCGCCCGCAGGACCGTTCCACCACAAGTCTGTTCGATGTCGTCCGGATGCGCGGCGATGGCCAGGAGATCCAGCGGGCCCGTCACCAGCGGGTCCATCACCAGCTCACCCGTCTCCGCTGCCACTGCGGGTCGGACGTTCCTAACAGGTTTACCAAAACCATCCCCGTGAGAAAGCCGCCAATGTGCGCGAACCAGGCGGTGCCTGATTCCGAAACATGCGAGTAACCAATACTGCCCACGCCGCTGACTAACTGGGTGAGGAACCAGTAACCGAGCATGTAAATGGCCGGTATCTGGACGCGCGCAATGAAGAAAAAGAAAATGATGGTGTCAATGCGGGCGCGCGGGAACTTGAGCACATAGGCGCCCATGATGCCGGCGATTGCGCCGCTTGCGCCGATCATAGGAGCCTTTGAATCGACACTAAAGAAATCTTGAGTCAGGCCGGCGGCGCAACCACATAGCAGATAGAAGATTAAGTACTTGGCTGGGCCCAGCGTACCTTCCAGGCTTCTTCCAAAGGCCCAGAGGAAAAGCATATTCCCAATGATGTGTCCCCACCCGCCATGAAGAAACATGCAGGTAAGCAGCGCGCTGGCCTGGAAATGCGCGGGCACCAGACCATACTTCATGATCAGGAAATTGCGGGAGTATTCGTCGAGTGAGATCTCGTAGAAGAAGACCAGCGCGTTGGCGACGATCAGCAGGATGGTGACAATCGACGGCGCGTATTTTGGCTGGTCATCCTGAATGGGGAACATGGTTGACTCAGATGGCGTATTCCGCGTTGACGTGGCGCTGGCCGCGTTCCATCAGGTCGCGGGCTGCATCCGCTCCGGAGATGCCGCCGCGCGCGCCGATTGCGGTGCAGTTCAGCGCGGCCAAAGCGTTCGAAAAATCGAGAGCGGCGGAGAGGGACATACGGTCTAAAACAGCGTAACAGAAGGCTCCGTGAAACACATCGCCCGCGCCCGTGGTATCCACGCAGTGGACCACGTAGCCAGGCGAATAATGAAACTTCCCATCCGCCAGAGCGAGCGCGCCGTGCGAGCCGAGCGTCATTGCCGCTACGCGCATGCCGTATTCGCGCTGCAGAGCTTCGAGAGCTTTCCTGGGGTCGTCGATGCGCGTCCAACGGCCGGGGAATTCGCTGCTGGCAATCAGGTAATCGACCAGCGGCAGCACGCGATCGAAGCCGGCGTAAATCGTGTCGACATCAACGGTGATGGGAATGCCATGCTGCCGCGCGATGCGGGCAGCATGTTCCACGGCGCGCGTATCATGCCCGTCAATGTGCAGAAGGCGGGCGCATGTGATCTGGTCCGGGTCGATCTGGTCGGGTGAAATCGCCAGGCAATCCGGACGATTCCAGAACACCGTCCGCTCGCCGGTGGATTGATCGATCACAATGTAAGCCGATTGGTTGGGGCAGTTGGCGCGCCGCTGGACATGCGTCAGGTCGACACCCGAGCTAACGAGCGACCGCATCTGAATTTCCCCCCGCTCATCGTCACCCACGGTGCCAATGTATTTGGCTCTTAAGCCAAGCCTGGAGCAGGTGACCATGGCGCTGGCAACCTGTCCGCCTGGGCTGATGATCTCCCGAGTGAACGGAACCTTTCCGCCGTAAGCGGGAAAGTGCGGCACCAACAACATGGTGTCGGTTGCGTTGAGACCCACTCCGACTACATCGAATGGTTTCGTCATGCGCTGGCAAACGGGCGGAAGTGCTTACTCAGCGCGAGACCCTGTTTCTGGTAAGAAGATCCGATGCCAACGCCGTAAAGAATGTCGGGAATATCCATCAGCCGCTTGAATACAAGCCGGCCGACGACCTGTCCATCTTCGAGCAGGAACGGAACTTCGTGGGACCGGACTTCCAGCACCGCGCGGGTGCCTTTAATATCATCTGTCCCGTAACCGAAACCGGGGTCGAAGAAACCGGCATAATGAATGCGGAATTCGCCTACGGACGGATCATAGGGAACCATTTCGGCGGCGAATTCCGGCGGAATGCGAACCTTCTCTCGCGAGGCAAGGATGTAGAACTCTCCGGGATTCAAAACCAGGTCGCGTCGCGGGTTGCGATAGATGGGCTCCCAGAATTGGATGGGGTCATAGAAGCCGATGCGGGAGAAATCCACCACGGGCGCGTCACGGCGGGCGCGGTAGCCGATCACGGATAAGTCGCCCGTGCCCGCGAGATCCACCGAGAACCGCAGTCCGCCACCTATGGACGCTTCGACGGCGACGTCGCCTTCCTGAAAAACCAGATTCACCTGCTGATCGAGCTTAGTGAGCCGGCTATCCAGATCAGGAGGCGTGCCTCGCGTAAAGCGAAGTTGGTTGAGCCGCGCGCCTTGACGCACGATGACGCTGAATGTGCCGGGGACAATCTCGGCGTAGAGCTTCCCTTTGTAACCGGCGGGAACAGTTTCAAACTCACAGCCGTAATCTGTGATGAGGCGCGTAAACACATCAAGGCGTCCGGTGGTGCTTTTTGGGTTGGCGCGGCCGGATATGTAAGAGGGAAGGTTCAGTTCCTCTTCAAGGGGGACAATGTAGACCTTGCCCCGTTCCAGCGGGGCGGGTTCTGTGAGAGAGATTTCCTCAGCCGTGTAGTTGTCGAGCTTGCGGCGAACGGTGGAATGTTCATTCGGAAGGAAGCTGGCTCGGACGCGGTAGGCCACCGGACCCAGCCGAAGATCGATGCTGGAGGGCTGGATCTGCTCCGGAAGAATGGGGCGCGTAGCCCGGATATGGCCGCTTTCGACTAAGTCGCGCAGGCGCTGAGACGGCAGGATGCCTGTGGTGTGCCGCGATTCGGCGGGAAGTTCGAGGTCCGGAAACAGAGTCTGGGTGCGGTGATTCAAAGGGGAATGATAGCAATGCTGAGGATGACCGCGATCAGGGCCGCGACGCTCAGCCAGGCGAACCAATCGCCCCAGCGATCATAAAGCGTTTCCTCGTGATGCACGGGAATTGCGGCGATCAGCGTCGCGAATGGGGCGGAATTGGTCTGCCGTTCGGCCAGAACGCGGCCGCGATCGTCACTGATGGTGAGCACGCCCTGTTTGGGTGCGCGAGCGATGCTGAAGCCGCTCTCGACGCCGCGCAGAATGGCCATTCGTCCGTGGTACCAGCCGTCGGCATCGAAATCCCAGGCCGGCACAATCAGCAGGCCGACGCCCGCATTTCCGTATTGACGGCTCAGTGCGGGGAAGTCCATGTCCTTGCAGATCTCAAGCCCCCAAACGCCCGATGGTTCGCGGACCGTAATCAGAGAAGAGCCGGGCAGCAGGTTACTTTCGAAGGGCGGCAGCATATGCTGCTTCTCGTAAGTTGTCTGGAGTTTCCCATCCGGCGCGTACAGGCGCACCTCATTCAGCTTTTGAGTATCTGTCCAGCGTTCGACGCCGGTTGCGATGGTCGCTCCATTCGCCGCGGCACTGCTCAGTATCTGATCGACAAGCGCGACGGAACTGCCGGAAATAACCGCGTTCTTCTCCGGGAGTATGATGAGGCTCGCACCTTGGCGGATGAGGCTTCGGGCTTCGGCGGCGTACGCCTCGAATGTACGCTGTATCTGCCCCGCATCGCGAGGACGAAGGTTCGCTTGCGTGTCGGATGCAATGAGTCCCACGGTAACGGTGGGTCCAGTGGAGCTTTCGTGCAGACGTATCTCACCCCAACCAAGCGTAAGGACGGCCAGGCCGGCAGCAAGCCCGGCCAAAGTCATGCGCCGCCGTTTTGGGCCCCGGCCGGAAAGAGTCGCGGCTAGCGCGCCAGGCAGAAAGAACAGCAGAAACGAGATTCCCGAAACACCCGCCAGCGCCGCGATCTGAACGACCGGCAGGAAATCCATCTGCGAATAGGCAAGGTTTCCAAACGTGGAGTTGACGGACGTCTTCTGCAGGGCGAATTCATAACAAACCCAGATGGCCGCGAAGCCCAGAGCCGCTCGAAACAACGCGCCGCGCATGGCGAATGCGCGCCAAGCCACTACGGCGGTCGCGAACACCAGGGCGGGGACCAGATCGGCCAGCACGGCGATTCCCAAAGGCAACCCGATCAGGCCATAGAGATATTGCCACATGTTCAGCCCGCCGGCGGCCCATGCCCCGAGCGCCATGAAGAATGCGGATGCGGATTTCCCGCGCGCGGCTGCGTATAGCACTGGCAGAGGACCGATCCAGGTAAGCCACCAGATGGGATGGAGGCCGGTACCGTACCACAGCATGACGGCCGAAGCGGTGGCGCAAGTCAAGCGGATCACGGCGGAATTGAAAAGATCGACCGGCACAATACAGTTTACTGCGCGACGCGGCATCCGCGATGTTCATCCGCGCCGTTCGTCCGATTATTGTTCTTCGATGATCGCCAGATCCCAGGGCGCCAGTTGGATCTGCTGCGCATTCGCGACAGGCTTCTCAGTCAACAGGTCGACTCCAGCGGCATGCCGGTACGGAAACTCCTGGGGCTCGCTCGAATAGTTGAAATAGTAGCGAATATGCTTTCCCGTCGCGTTAACGCCCGCCCGCGTTCGGATACTCCTGGGAAGTTCGTCTCCCGCCGAAGTCAGGCCAACCGTTCGCACTAAACCATCAAGTACGCGCTGCTGCAGCGGATCTGATAAGTAAGTCCCTTCGTAAGTCAGCGTTCCCGACCCGAACTGGTTCTCCGTGATCGCCGGCCAGCGTCCGAAGAAGGGATGGTCATAGTAGGCCAGCGGCCTGGCATGCTCCAAACTCAGGAACTCAGCCCAGTAACTGACATCCCCTGGCCCGAACGGATTCCCTTTCAGCGCCAGCGGATGCTCCAGGTTTGAGAATTCCTGGTAGCTAAAGCCAGCCACTTCGCGCAAAGGCCCAGGCGCGCGCACCCAGCGAACCGCGGAATTCTCGTTGGCAAACCCGCTCTTGAATGTCATCAGGACGTGTCCACCGTTTTTCACATAATCCGATATCCGCTGCAGCAGCGTATCGTCCGCGATATAGAGGGCCGGCACAATCAATAGCTTGTACCGGCCCAGGTCGTCCGTCTCCGGAAACACGAAGTCAACGCCCACGTTCATTCGATACAGAAGATTGTGAAACTGCCAAATGAGAGAGTTATAGTCCACTAACGGCCCCGCCGCCGACCATTGCGGTCCATTGCGCGTGAATGGCATGAAGCTCAAGGCATTCATCGAGTCCCGACTCCATAAGATGGCTACATCGTTGTGGATCTTCAGATTGACCAGATGCGGACCTATTCTTTGCAGCTCATGCGCCGTTCGGGAAACTTCGGCGTAGGCGCGGTTCGGTTCCAGGTCATGCGAAAGTACACCCTTCCAGTAAGTCTCCTGTCCGGCGTGTATGGAATGCCAATGCCAGTACTCCACCATATTGGCTCCATTAGAAAGATGCGTATAAACATCCTGGCGAAGTTGCCCATCATAAGGGGGGAACTGGAACGCCGAGTCCCAGTCCGTAGTTTGCGCGTTGGTCTCGGTCACCAGAAAGTTGCCGCCGTTCAAGGAGCGGGTGAAGTCCTCATGCCCGGCCTGCGCTTCCCCATCGAAATGATCTTGGGTGCCGTGGTAGACATTCACCCCGGGGATATCAAGGGCGGCGTTGATGGCGTTTTCGTTCACGTCGCCATGCATGGTCTGCGCGAAGTCGGTGGTTACAAATTGATCGGGCCGTCTTGACTCGCGCACCAGCTTCGCCTGCCATGTGAGGAAGTCCGTCACGCGCATCTGCTGCCAGCGCGTCCACTCCAACTTGTAGGCCGTGCTGGTGGCGTTGTCCCGGGTGGGCATGTCTTCCCAGTAGTTCACATCCTCGCCCCAATAGTTCAGAAACCATGCCTTGTTCAGGTTTTCTGTGGTGCCGAACTTCTCCTTCAAATGGTTCACGAATCCTGAAAAGGCATCGGGATTGGACGCCCCATACGAAGCTGTCTCGTTATCGATCTGCCAGCCGATCACGGCCGGGTTATCGCGATAGTGCCGCACGAGATTTCGAATCAGGCGCTCGGAATAGATCCGATACACGGGATTCCCGATATCCATGTTCTGCCGCATGCCGTAGGAGGTTTCTCCACCGCCCAGCGGCCGCGCCAGAATTTCGGGATGCGCGTGCCACAGCCAGGTAGGTACAGAGTAAGTGGGCGTACCCAGAATCACCTTGATTCCCGCTTTGCCCATGGCGTCCACCACGCGGTCCATCCACGCATATTCGAACTGGCCATCGCGAGGCTCCCACAAACTCCACGTAGATTCACCCATGCGCACAACTGTGATTCCGGCATCGCGCATCAGCGCCACGTCTTTGTCCAGGCGCTCGTAGGGCATGTATTCGTGGTAGTAAGCAGCACCGTAGAGCACGTTACTCCAACTCTCGACTCCCGCACGCGCCGGGTTCTGGGCGCTGCCTCGCGGCGTGAAGAGCGACAAGCAACAAAGGAAGACGGTCAATCTCATCGGAACCATAAGATCACAAACCGTATGTGCGACACTGGGTGATTACGCCTCACGCACCAAATTCAAATATTCCCAACAATGCGCCACCGTCTTCTTTTTGTCATTGCCCTGTCGTTGTTCCTGTGCACCCACGCCTTAGCCGTTGAGCTGACGCCGGAAGCCGGGGAGGCTTTCAAGACTTACATCGCCACTTATGAATCACAGCGTCTGAAGAACGCCGGCTCAGTGGGGGCCGACACGAACGAAGCGGAGCGCCAGCAATTGCTCCACGGCGCAGTGGTTGTACAGCCCGGCAGAAACAACGGCGAGACGCAGGTCAAATCCGCCTTGATCCACGATTGGTTGGGGGCCATCTTCATCCCCTCCACCACGATGAGCAAAGTCATTGCAATTCTGCAGGATTATCCCCGCCATAGTGAGGTGTATGCACCGGACATCCGGGACTCTCGTGTTCGCTCTCACAGCGGTGACCAGTTCAACGTCTATGTGCGAATTGTGAAATCGAAGCTCCTGATTACAGATGTTCTCAACACTGAACAGGACATTCACTTCACACGCCTCGATGCCCACCACGAATATTGCCGCGCCTACAGCACCCGGATCGCGGAGGTGAGCAACGCGGGAACCGCGGAAGAGCACGAGTTGCCGGTAGGGAACGATCGCGGCATGCTTTGGCGCTTGTACGGCTACTGGTACCTTGAGGAACGCGACGGCGGCGTTTACGCCGAGTACGAATCCATTACACTCTCGAGGAGCATTCCGTTCGGCATGGGCGCCGTGCTGGGACCGATTCTGCACAATGTCCCGGCTGAGAGCCTGCGGTCGAGCCTGGAAAAAACGCGGCGCGCCGTAGCGGGACAGACGGTAGCGCACTCGGACTGAGAGGGCAGATCGGGCCCGGCTGCGTGATAGAATACCCAATTGAAATCAACATCTTCTAGCCTGGCTCGCGCCGGGTTTTCCCTGGAGTTCTAAGTCATGTCCGGCCATTCCAAATGGGCTACGATCAAACACAAGAAAGCTGCCACCGACGCCAAGCGCGGCAAGGTGTTCACGCGCATCATCAAGGAAATCATGATTGCCGCGCGCTCCGGCGGCGACCCGGATAGCAACGCCCGCCTGCGCACGGCGGTCACCGCGGCCAAAGCCGTTTCCATGCCTTCCGACAACATCAAGAAGGCCATCATGCGGGGCACCGGCGAGTTGGAAGGCGGCCAGATCGACGAAATCACGTTCGAAGGCTACGGGCCCGGCGGTGCGGCGGTGATCGTCAACGTGGCCACCGATAATCGCAACCGCACTGTGAGCGAACTTCGCCATATGTTTTCGAAAAACGGCGGCAACCTGGGCGAGCCAGGAAGCGTGGCATGGATGTTCGACCGCAAGAGTCAGATCTTCATAGAAAAGGACCAAGCGACCGAAGAGAAACTGATGGACCTGCTTCTGGATGCGGGCGCGGACGATATCCGCGACAATGAGGAGAACTGGGAAATCCTGTCCGCGCCGGAGAATCATCACGTGGTTCTGGACGTGCTAGAGAAGGCCGGAATTCCTATGGAATCCGCTGAAATAGCCATGGTCCCGAAGAACCTTCTCACTCTCGAAGGCAAAAACGCGTCCGGCATGCTGCGCATGTACGAACTGATCGAAGAGCACGAAGATGTGCAAAGCGTCTACTCCAATTTCGACATGGATGAGAAGGACGTCGAAGCCCTCGCCTAGTGGGGGAATGATCGTGAGGGAATGAAGGTACTCGGCATCGACTGCGGTTGTGAGCGGACCGGTTACGGCGCCATCGAAAGCGATGGCCGGACGTACCGGCTGTTGGCCAATGGCACCATCGTCACTTCGCCGCGGGAGCCGTTCGAGTTGCGGCTTCTGAAGATTGCACTGGGGCTGCGCGAACAGATTCGCGAAGTGATGCCCGATGCGATCGCCATTGAAGAAGTGTTCTATGCGGTGAATGTCAAAACCGCGTTGAAGCTTTCGCACGTACGCGGGGTGGCGTTGCTGGCGGTGGCCGAGGCTGGCGTACCGCTGGCCGAGTATTCGGCGCTCGAAGTGAAGAGCAGTGTGGTGGGTTACGGGCGCGCGGAGAAGCATCAGGTGCAGCGCATGGTGGCTTCCCTGCTGAAGCTTGCTGCGCCGGTTGAATCCGAAGATGCGAGCGATGCCCTGGCCATCGCCATCTGTCATGCCAACCGCGCTGTACTGGCGGCGGTTCTATGACAGCCCTGCTTCTCCTCACCGCCTTTCTGCTTCCCGGCCGCCTGGAATTCACCAAGGTTTTCCCGCAAAGTGAACCCGCCTATGTAGGCATTACCGTGGAAAGTTCGGGCGCGGCAGTATTCAAGACAGATCCCCAGGACGAGCAGCCGGTGAAGTTCCAACTGACTGGCGCGGAAACGGCGGAATTATTCGCGCTGGCCAACAAGGTGGATTTGTCGCAGAAACTGGAGGCTCCGGTGAAGGTAGCCTTCATGGGGACCAAGACCATCCGCTATGAGAATGACGGCAAGATAAGTCAGCAGGTTTATAACTACACCGACAATCCGGATGCGCGTCTGCTGGCCGACTGGTTCGAGCGAATTTCGGAAACCGAGCTATGCTTCATCGACCTGGAGAAATCGGTGAAGTACGAAAAAATCGGAGTCAATCAATCGCTGCTGGGGTTGCAATCCGCGTGGGAGCGCAAACGATTGGTGGCCCCGCAACAGTTCCTGCCGTTGCTCGACCGTGTCGTGAAGAGCGACAGCTACCTCCAGATGGCGCGAAAACGGGCCGAAGCTCTGGCGGATACTTTTCGTGAAGTGAAATGAGGTTATTACTCCTTGCATTAGTGACGGCAATTCTTGCGCTGGCGCAAGATAAGGCGCCAGACGCTGCAAAGGTTTCCGATAAACCGGAGAAAGCGGAAGAGGCGAAGCCCACCGAACTGCAGGAGCTGACAAGGGCGGTTCGGGAAGCCGGGAACAGTCCAAAGGATTATATTCGGGTGCTGGAAGCGCATCTGGCCAAATATCCCGCGTCGGCGCATCGCGCCGAGATTGAGGGCGTGCTGGCGAAATCCGCTGTTGAATTGCATGACGATGCGCGAGTGATCAAATACGGGGAGCCTGTGGTCGCGCGCGACCCGGCCGATATACAGATGATCGATCGAGTCACTCGCGCGTATCTCGATAGCGACGACCGCGCTTCCGCCGAAAAGGCTTTGGCGCTCGTAAATAAGTATCAGGACGCGGTGGTGAAACTGCGCCAGGAACCGGCTCCGGGCCGGCTAAGCGCCGGCCAATGGGCGCAGGACCTGGATCACGCATTCGCGCGCGCGTTGCTTTTGAAAGCCAGGGCAAGCGGACTGCTCGACCAAAAGCAGGATGCCGTGGAACTGGCCCGGCAGAGCTTCCAGATGTTCCCGAATGAGGAAGCCGCACGCGAGCAAGGAAAGTGGCTTGCGGCCAAGGGCGATCTGCAAGCCGCCATCGAACAGTACGCGAACGCCTTCAGCATTGAGGACCCGCACAGCACAGAAGTAGATCGCTCAAAGGACCGCCGCAAGTTGGGAGAGCTATACACCAGGCTCTATGGATCGGAAAAGGGATTAGGTGACCTCATCCTCCACGCTTACGATGCGATGAGTATCGTGATGGCGGATGAGGTCGCGCGGCTCAAGAGTAAGGACCCCAATGCCCAGGCCGCCAGCCTGCTCGATTTCACATTGCCCGGAGTGGCGGGTTCGAGTCTGCCGTTGGCGTCGTTGAAGGGCAAAACAGTCATTATCGACTTCTGGGCTACCTGGTGCGAGCCCTGTAAAATGCAGCGTCCGCTCTACGTGAAAGTGGAAGGTAAGTACAAGCAGGATCCCGATGTGGCCTTCATTTCCGTCAATACGGATGAAGACCGCACATTAGTGGAACCGTTCATCAAATCTCAGAAGTGGACCGATGCCGGATACTTCGACGGTGGTTTGGCGGATTTCCTGAAGGTAGGCAATCTTCCCACTACGTTGATTGTGGATAAGAACGGTCAGGTGGCGAGCCGCATGAACGGGTTCGTTCCGGAGCGATTCGTGGACTTACTCACCGAGCGGATTGAAGAGACGCGCGCGGGAAGAGCAAATTAGTCTGAGCTTGTCTCGGGTGGGTTGCGCTCGTCGCAGCCAAAATCGAATTGCTCTGGCCGGAAGCCAGCTTGATAATTGCGTGAGACAATCTACCTCAAAGAATGTCTCTCGATCTCACTGTCGGCGAATTCTTGTGCGGAGTACTTTCCAGACTCGCTACCAACGAGGAATTCCCTGGTTGGCCACCAGATCCTGACCGGGACGGCGCATTGGAGAAATGGAGCCGAGACGTGCGCGGCCTCGGCCAAGAGTGGCGCCTGCTTATAAGTCGCATGCTAAGTTCGTCGCACTCGAGAAGGAGTGGCGTCTTGTGTGCAGCTCATTCTCAATGCAGCTCTATGCTGTCAAGGAAGATCGGAGCTTATGCGAATCCCTCATGAGGCTAGTCGCTGTGGCAGACGAAGCGTCGGAGAACGTCGGCGCACCGATCACGGACGAGGCCGAGGCAGACGACTACTTCCTTGCGGCGGCGTCAGCGTTCTTGGAAAATGCGGGCACACTCTGCCAAGAGATTGATTGGACTCGGATCCGAGTGCTACCGCGTGAGCACACTTCCCAGAATGGCCTGACCGAAAGATCACTCTCACTCTATTTATCCCTGGCGGATTCGTCCGAAGTTAATCCCAGGTGGCTTTCCACGCCTTTGATCCAAAGAGATTCGTTCAACCTGCTGATTATTCCCTGGCCCCGCGAAGTTGTTGCCAAACAGTTCCGCGACGTAACCGGCGTTTCGCCCAGCCAGTTGCCGACAGGCTTTGGCTTCTTCACTTATGATTTGCCTGATACGGATGGCCCGAAATGGCGGCGACCGAGAGGCAATTCCATGATCTGGTGGCGATTTTACCGAGCGACTGTTTCTTTGGTTTGCGGCGTCGGTCGTGAGGCGACCGATGGCAGACGTGGCACAAACGAGGTAAGGTTCTCATTTCCGCCTCTACTAGAAGTGATTCAAAAGAAGCACCATCCTTGGAAGCTGGATCGTTCTCAAGTTATCCAATATGGGCTGGGCGGCAGACTTGACCCTTCGCGCGAGTGGTGGGAGTACGCCGACATCGCCGATCGACAGTTCCATTTCATTTCAATCAGCGCTGACCTTGTCCTCTCGGTCCTCATTTGTGAAGACCTCGCCAGGCCCGACCCCGTTGCGAGTCTTGTCCGCGCCGTCGGCCCGAACCTGCTCATCGCGTTGCTGATGGATGGGCCTCAGATAACAGAGCGTTGGGGAGCTCGCTACGCTACAGTGTTTGCCGACGATCCGGGTTGTTCCGTTTTGACCCTCACCACCCTAGGAATGTCAGAGCTTAGTCGACCACGTGGAGGCCCAAGCCGTTCTCGTGTTATCGCGATTTGGAAGGACGCGTTCAGTGGTGCAGCCGAAATCGAATTGCCTCCAGGAAGTGACGCGGTAGCGCTCTCGCTATCGATTCGTTACAAGGAGGAGTATACTGCGGACGGTAGAGGTGACGATGCCGCGGGCGCGTTCCCGACTCTTTCCGGCGTCCATCCCATCAAAGCACCGAGGGCAGAGAAACAGAGCTAAAATCAAAGCATGGTGCAGCTAACCCCCAAGACTCAGCGGCTCTCAGCCGATTGGTTCAATTCGATCGCTTGCCTGAAGTGGAGCGAAGAGAGTTTCTCGAGGATGTGAAGGCCGATGATGCCCGACTGGTTGGCGAGGCTGTCCTTGACCCCCAAAAATACTTGAAATCCTCTGATGAGATTCGAGCTACCGTCGACCGCTTTAAGGAATGGTTAGAGGCCAACAAGAAAATTGGAACCTTGCGCCTGGCGCGTCGCCAGCGTCGCGCTTCGCGATAGGTCGGCAAAATCCAAGGGCTTAACTCACCCCCACCGCCAGCCTCGTAGCCTCCAACAAATCCCTCAAGTCATCGTGTACCACCACAGTCACCAACCCGGTCCGGTCGCTGAACTCATTCATCTCGAAATGTAAGTGCCGTCCATGGCCCTGCCGCTCCGCATTGAACCCGGTATGTCCCACGACGCCAATCTTCTCGCCCGCCTCCACAAACGCGCCGGCTTTGGGGAACGTCTCGCCAAGATGTGCATAGCGCAGGAACCGGCTGGCATCCGCATCGAACACGATTACACAATTTCCGCCCCGCACCGAACTAGTGGAAAACCACGCCTGCGGCTCCCAGCCGTTCTCCGCCAGCACCACCAGGCCGCGAGTCGCGCTCTTTACCGGCGTGCCTTCGTCGGCAAACAAGTCGATCGCCGAAGGATGCGTGGCCCCGTGCGTGGCAATCGGCTCATAAGTCAGCGGCAACTGAAACCGGTCCGGCGCCAATTCCGAAGCACTCAGCGCGCTCCTTTCCTTCAGTTCCTCGACATACCGTCGTTTGAAGTCCGCCGGCATCCGGCCCACAATCCTGGTGATGATGCGGTCCGCCGGGTCGCCATCCGGATGATCCGGAAGCTCCGGGTTGAACAAACCGTCGTGATAGTAAACCGCGCATGTCAGGTAACCGCTCGAGAACAAATTGCCCGGCGCCGGGCTCGCTAGTATCTCCCCCGCTTTCTGGACCTCCAACCCAACCCGTTCTTCAATTTCGGGCGACGGCTTGACGCGGATGCGCGGCTCCGGCATCCGTCGCACTCGCCGCTTGCGTTTTTGAATCATCGAAGTTTTTAGTGTAGGGCAAGCTTGTAGACTCGTTAAAATGCAGCAGCCACAATTCGACCCGGGGTTGACCCAGCAGTACGCCGGCCGGCTCCGGCGCGCCATCAACCCAGATGGCAGTTTCAACGTCCAGCGGCGCGGCGGTGACTGGCGCGACGTACACCCGTACCTGCATCTGGTGGAACTACCCTGGTACAGATTCTTCGGCCTCATTTTTCTCACCTACATCGTCGTCAACGCCATTTTCGCGTGCGTGTATTTTGCCCTCGGCAGCACGGCTCTTCAGGGCGCGATACCTGTCGCCAGTGTGGCGGACCGTTTCTGGCAGGGCGTTTACTTCAGTTCGCAGACCCTCACCACCGTCGGCTATGGCGCCATCTATCCCAGCAACGGGGCCGCAAACGCGGTGGCGGGGCTCGAGGCTTTTATCGGATTGCTGGGCTTCGCTGTCGCTACAGGGCTGCTGTTCGGACGGATCGCCCGGCCTTCCGCGCGCATCGGTTTCAGTCCGAAGGCTCTCATCGCGCCCTATCAGGACGGAACGTCGCTCCAATTCCGCGTGGTGAACCGGCGCACCAACAACCTCATCGAACTAGAGGCGACCGTGGTGCTGATGCGCGTTGCGCAGAAAGACGGCGAACTGCAGCGCACCTTCGATTTGTTGAAGCTCGAACGCACGAAAGTATTATTCTTCTCATTGACCTGGACCGTCGTGCATCCCATCGATTCCGAAAGCCCCCTCTACGGGAAAACGGCGGAGGATCTCGCCGCCATGCAGGCCGAGGTGCTGGTCATGATCAAAGCCTGGGACGAAACCTTCAGCCAGAATGTTTTTCAACGATACTCCTACACGTTCAAAGAGATCGTTTGGGGCGCCCGCTTTACCCAGGCGTTCACGGTGGACCAGGATGGCTCCTTATCCCTGGAAGTGAACCGCGTGGGCGATTATAGCCCGGTGAACACTTTGTAATGGAAGCCGAAAGGTACACTTTAAACGTACTCTCGCCGCGTAAGCGACTATCTCCTGAAGGAAAGCGAAATCAGCATGGCAACCGAAGTCAAAACTCTGGACGAAAAAGCTCTCGACCAGCTCTCGATCAACACCATCAGAATTCTCTCTATTGACACCGTTCAGAAAGCCAATTCCGGGCATCCGGGCTTGCCCATGGGGGCGGCGGCAATGGCTTACGTGCTGTGGACGCGTTTCCTCAAGTACAATCCGCACGATCCGCAGTGGCCCGATCGCGATCGCTTTGTCCTGTCGGCGGGGCACGGCTCGGCCCTGCTTTACAGCCTGCTGCACCTCACTGGATACAATCTTCCGCTTGACCAGTTGAAGCGGTTCCGCCAGTTCGGGAGCGAAACCCCGGGCCATCCAGAGCGTGGGGATGCGCCAGGCGTCGAGGTGACCACCGGACCGCTCGGCCAGGGCTTCGCCATGGGCGTCGGCATGGCCATCGCGGAAGCCTGGCTCGGCGCGAACTTCAACAGAGACGGCCACCGGATTGTCGACCACTACACCTATGCCATCGTTTCGGACGGCGATCTGATGGAAGGCGTCGCTTCCGAAGCCGCCTCGCTCGCCGGCCACCTCAAGCTGGGGAAGCTGATTTATCTCTACGACCAGAACCACATTTCGCTCGCGGGTGGGACGGATCTCACCTACACCGAAGACGTGGCCATGCGCTTCGATGCCTACGGCTGGCACACCAAGACGGTGCTCGACGGAAACGATACCGAAGCCATCGACGCCGCCATTCGCGAGGCGCAGGCGGAGACGGATCGCCCGTCGCTGCTGCTGATCCACACGCACATCGGTTTCGGCAGTCCTCATAAGCAGGATACGTTCCACGCGCACGGCTCGCCGCTGGGCGAGGACGAAGTGGCCGCCACCAAGAAGAACCTTGGCTGGCCCACCATGGATTACTTCTACCTCCCCGAGGAGGCGGTCGCCCATTTCCGGCAACAGGTCCCCAAAGGGGAAGCGGTGGAAAAAGCCTGGTCCGGGATCATGGACGGCTACCGCAAGGCGTATCCCGACGAAGCCGCCAAGCTGGAAAAAATGCTGGCAGGCAAACTTCCGGATGACTGGAAAGCGGACTTGCCCAAGTGGAAGGTGGGCGACAAGGCCGTGGCCACGCGCGTGGCGGGCGGCCAGGCCCTCAGCGCCCTCGCCAAACGGATTCCCAACCTGATGGGCGGATCGGCCGACCTCGACCCCTCCACCAATACCGCGCTCAAAGGCATGGGCGATTTTGAGCCTGCGGGGGCCTACGGCGACACCGCGCAAGGCACCACCGGCGGAGTCTGGAGCTTTGCCGGCCGCAACGTCCACTTCGGCGTTCGCGAGCACGCCATGGGCGCGGCCGTGAACGGCATGGCCGCGCACGGCGGCATCCTTCCCTTCTCGGCCACATTCATGAATTTCTCCGATTACATGAAACCCGCCATGCGGCTGGGTGCGCTGATGCAACTCCACTCCTTCTACGTTTTTACCCACGATTCCATCGGCTTGGGCGAGGACGGCCCCACCCACCAGCCCATCGAGCAGCTNNACCCACCAGCCCATCGAGCAACTAGCGGGACTGCGCGCCATGCCGGGACTCACCGTCGTCCGTCCCGCCGATGCCAATGAAGCCGCCGAAGCCTGGGCGGTGGCCTTGGAGCAAAACCACCCCATCGTGTTCGTACTCTCCCGCCAGAACCTGCCCATTCTGGAACGTATCCCCGGTTCCACTTCCGGAGTTGAACAGGGCGCGTACATCCTGGCCGACGCCGCGAACGGAAAGCCCGACGTCATCCTGATGGGCACCGGATCGGAAGTACAGCTTTGCGTCACGGCGCGGGAAACTTTGAAGGGATACGGGGTCGAGGCCCGCGTCGTCAGCATGCCCAGTTGGGAGCTCTTTGAGCGCCAGGATGCGGCCTATCGCGAGANNCGCCGCCACCTTCGGCTGGCACAAGTGGGCGGGAACCGATGGAATCGTCCTCGGCATCGACCGTTATGGCGCCTCCGCGCCCGGCGAAGAGGTGATGCGGCATTTCGGGTTTACGCCGGAGCACGTGGTCTTCGCCGCGTTACGGCTGATGGGCCAGGAGCCAACTCGGCCTAGCGTAAAGCAAACGTAACTAAACTTGCCAAAATTGGGTTCCGCCCGTGCTAGACTAACCCCATGTCCAAGAGTTAGCTATTGGCCGGACAAACGGTCCGGGCGGAGATTTGTTCGTACAAAATCCCGCGCATGAACCCATGGTGACCCATTCGGGTCAGACGCTCAGTACGAGCAATCCAAAACACGAGGTCGATTGATCGAATGAAGAGCTTTCTTTCCCAAGGACTGGTCTTGGTGGCGGGGTTTGCCGGTGTGAATGCGGCCCCCGTAAGAGCCGAGACGATGCCCGCGGAGAAGGCGCAGATCCGTTCAGACGAAGATCCCCGGATTGTTTCGGTTCGCAATTTCTTCCGGAAGTTTCAGAGCCCGGCTGAATCCGTTTCAGACGTGTTCGTTCGGGAGGCCGATAACNNCAATGGTCTGGATTGGCGTCTCCTCCCGGGATTGGCGATGGTGGAATCCGGCGGCGGCAAACGCTGCAACCGGCATAATCTTTTCGGATGGGCCAACGGCAAAGTGGGATTTTCCTCTTTCTCCGATGCCATCCGTCAGGTCTCCTGGCATCTGTCCAACTCCCGGTATTACAAGGATAAAACGCTTGATAGTTTACTGCTTACGTATAATCGCAACCCGCGATATCGGCTCAAGGTGAAAACCGCGATGAAGCTGGTTTCGCCGACGATTGAACTGGCGATGGCCACCGAATAGGCCGCGCCGGAAGGGTTGAAATTCTTGGCCGGACGCCCGGAAGGGCTTCCGGCCTTTTTTCGGCCGGGCGGCGGGTGTTCAAATCGCCCTCGACCCGCGTGGGGCGCTCAATCTCGGACTGGCGTCCAGAGGTCGTGGATGCGAACGAGCTAATCGAGGTCCGTTAGTTCGCGCCATCCGAGCGCGGCGCCCACGGCCCGCTTGACTTCGATCCAACGCTCCGGGGCGAGTTGTCCGGCGCGCTTGCTCAGCGACTGCCTGGAAACCATTCTTAGGTTGTCACAGTTGGCGGCGCAGGTTTTGGGCAGTCCCTCGTCCTCCCCAAGAGGGACTTCACTCGCGATCTGCCGAACGGTCGACGTGATCTCCGCGGCGATGAACTTGGAAAGATATTCGTAGGCGTCGTTCCGGCTCAGCAACATTACTGGTCTGCGCCCGGCCGGTTCGCGCAGATCGGCCCACCAGATCTCGAACTGCTTCACTCCTTCCATTCCTCGGGAAGTTCCCACGCATCGGAATCATCGGTGGAATCCGGCTGCAAGCGGTAAGCTTCTCGCATTCGATTCGTTTCCTGACGGAAGATCTCATCTTTGACGGCCCGACGGATAAAGTCCGCCCTCTTCCGTTTTGCCGCGGGAGCGATCCGGTCGATCGCTTTCAAAGTCGCTTCATCGAAGTGGACGAGAACCTGCGGCATATGGATGGATTATGTTTAAGCTCTATATATAGCATGAGCAGTGGCGGTGCCAGTTGACCGGCCCGCTCGATGTGTTCGGCCAAGCGGCGGGCGTTCACCCGCATAGGTGATAAATAGCGGAACTCAACTCAGCCTGAGGAGATTCGGTGTCTTTGGTGCTGCCCTCTCTTCTAGAGTCTGCGAAGGTAGAAACCGCCTGAGAGCCAACATCAACGCATGAGGACGCTTCTTCCGCTGACGCCAGAGGAGTTGTGCCGAGCGGAACGCGCTCTGCTTCAACCCGCTCGCGGGAGCCGGATCGAAGCGGCCCGGGACTTTGGCGTCGATTTGACGCTGCTGGTTGAACAATTTTGCGGTTGACGCCGGCGGAACGGGCGAGAAAGCTGGAGATCGCGTCGACGGTGCTGGAACGAGTTCGGCGTCGCGCGCAGGCGCTCCCGATGCAATTTGAGACGGCGGTTCAGGCCCTCTCCGGCGCGGGCGTCGATTTTGTTGTAATCGGTGGGCTGGCCGCCACCTTCCATGGAAGCGCGCGCGTGACCTACGATTTGGATGTCTGCTATTCCCGCTCTTCCGCCAATCTTCGCCGCCTTGTCGTGGCCCTCGCTCCTTTCCACCCCCGGCCAAGGGGGTTTCCGGCTGATCTTCCTTTCATCTGGGATGAGGCGACTCTGCGTGGCGGAACGGTTTTCACTCTTCAAACGGACATAGGTGAAATCGATCTTCTGGCTGAGGTCGCGGGTCTGGGCAATTTTGACGAAGTAAATCGGCAATCGATACGTGTGGACGCATTCGGTCGCCAGATCGCCGTCCTCGATCTCCCTGAGCTGATTCGGGCAAAGCGCGGCCGAAAAGCAGTCCCGACCGAACATTGAGTTCGTGGCCTGTCACTTCCCTTGTCCGAAAAACATACCCCGGAATTGCTCATATCTTTGCCGCGCCTGGCTCATAAGTTGCGGGAACGCCGATTCGTGGCGAAGCCTTGCTGTCAATGGATCGCTCGCCAGGTATGGGTAAGGAAAAAAACCTCCGTCAATCGCTCGCCTGAGAACCCGCAGCGCCGATGCATTGTCCCCTAGGACGGCGTAAGCCTGCGCCACTTTGTATAGCCCCTCCGCATCCGCCACGCCGCGCTCATTTACTTTCTGTTCCGTCTCGCGCATCAAATCCAGTCCCTGCGCGTTCTGACGATCCATAGCCAGTTCCAGTGCTCGTCCAATTTCGGCGGGCAGCAGCGTGGCATCCCCGCGATAAGCCTGCTCGAAACTACTCTTGGCGTCGGGATAATCCTGCCGGTAGTACTCGCCAAAACCACGATAGAAAAGGATATAGACCGAGTTATTCGCCGGCAGGCTCGCCAAAAACCTGTCGTACTGACCTAAGTAGAGATAGGCATTCAAAGCGGAGCTATTGATCTTCACCTGAGGGTCCAGTTGGCGCGCCCTCTCGCATTCCGCGACGGATTCATCCAGCGCCCCGGCGAAGCGGTAAGCATAACCTAATTCCCAGTGCGCCTCGGCGCTATTCGCATTGGTCTTCAACGCCTCCCGCAGCAGGGGCACGGCCTGTTCCACGCGGCCCGTATCGGTGAAAAGGTTGGCCATGTAAACGCGCGGCTCAATCAAAGCGGGGTTTAGGGAGATCGCTCTTTCGTAGGCCGGCTCCGCCTTGCCATATTCCTCGCGGCCGCCAAAGTGCAGCGAAGCGTCCGTGGTGTATGCGCGGCCCAAATATGCCCACGTTAGCGCATATTCGGGATCAATCGACGCCGCTTTTTCCAGCATCGTAATCGCGGAACCGAAGTTATTCGTCGAGTAGAAATCGACTCCGCGCAGATAGTATTCATAGGCTTGCTCATTAGCCGGGCTGTCCACCTTCAGGTTACTTGCCTCGTGTGGCGATAGCTTCAATTCAAGCCCGGATATGATCTGCTGCGCCACCCGGTCCTGAACTCCAAGTAAGTTATCGTACTTGACGTCGAACGTATCCTGCCACAAAATCTTATTAGCCTGAAGTGAGATCAGTTGCGTGTTCACGCGCAGCTTGTCCCCATCTTTCAGGTAACTCCCCGTCACTAGCCGGTTTGCGTTGAGTTCATTACCCACTCGCTGCGGATCGATCGCGCGATCGCGATACTTCTCAATCGCCGATGAGGGCCGCACCACAATGGAGCTGACATAGCCGAGTTTCGTGATCACAGCGTCCGCCAGAGAGAAGCTCAGGAACTCCGTCTCCGGATCGGGCTTGAGGTTGCGGAACGGTAGAATCGCAACACGCACCGGCTGCTCCGCGCCGTGCGCCCCATGCGAGGCCACGAGCGATGCCTCGTGCGCGCGATCCCAGACCCAAAGAGCAACCAGGGAGCAGATCAGTACCGCCGCCGTCAGCGCCAGCCATCGGAACCGCGACGCGCCCCTGGCGGCGGCATACCCCTCCGCCGGTGTCGCTTGCAGCTTCTCGCGGAACTCCGATTCCTTCTTGAAAGCCTTGAGGTCCGCCAGCATGTCGTAGGCGCTTTGGTACCGTTCGCCGGCATCCTTGGCAAGCGCTTTGCCTACGATGCGTTCCACCTCGGCCGGCGCGCCAGGAACAGCCGCGCGCAGCGGCGCGGGATCGGCCTTCAGAATCTCGGCGATCTGGTCGCTGGCCGTGTCGCCGGGAAACGCCGGATTTCCCGTGATCATTTCGTAGATCACTGCGCCCAGGCTGAAGATGTCGCTGCGCGGGTCCACCTTCAGGCCGCGCGCCTGCTCCGGCGACATGTAGCGCGCTGTTCCCACCACGGTCCCGGCCTGTGTGATGCGGCTGATGCGATAGGACGCACCGTCCCGGCGATCGCTGAGTTTGGCGATCCCGAAATCCAGCAGCTTCACCAGCCCGTCCGGCCGGATCATGATGTTCTCCGGCTTCACATCGCGATGCGTCACTCCGGCGGCATGCGCCGCGTTCAATCCTGCCGCAACCTGAATCGCAGTGTCTACGGCGAAGGCAATCTCCGTGCGGCCGCCCGCCAGCTTTTGCCGCAGCGTATGGCCTTCGATAAATTCCGACGCAATAAAGTGCTTTCCAGCGGATTCGCCGATGTCGTAAATGGTCAACAGATTCGGGTGATTCAGTGCGGAAACGGCTAGCGCCTCCTGCTCGAACCGGTGCAGGCCGCGCTCGTCATAAACGTACTCGGGGTGCAGCGTCTTCAGCGCAACTTTGCGTTTGAGGCGGGTATCCTCGGCCAGGTACACGCGCCCCATGCCGCCCGAACCGATCATGGATACAATTTGGTAGTGGGCGAGCTGGGCGCCGCACCCCAGATCCGCCGCGGCTGAAAAACTGAGCGCGGCCTGTTGAACCGACTGCTCGACGAACTCATCGCCGCAGTGTTCCAGCAGCGATTCCACTTCGCGGCGCAGTTGGGCGTCCCCCTGGCAATTCCGGTCCAGAAAAGGCGTTCGCTCGCCGGCCGGCAGTTCGGAGGTCTCATGGAAGAGTTCCTCGATGCGCCGCCAGCGATCGGGAGTCAGTTCCTGGCCAGTTCGCGATGTAGCCATGCCTTCGCCATTTTCAGTTCCCGATGAACCGTGGCGGCCGAGATATCAAGCGCCGCCGCCACCTCCTCATAGGTGAGTCCACCGAAGAAAATCATCTCCACGATCTCGCTCTTGCGTCCATCGTGAACGGCCAGCAGGTTAAGGGCGTCGTCCAGTTCCACGAGGCCGGGCGTGGGTCCGGGACCTACCAGGATGGCATCCTCAATCGGAAGCCTTTCGGCGCCGCCGCCGCGCTTCTGCCGGTTCTGCGCTTTGGCATGATCCACCAGGATGTGCCGTAACAGCTTGGCGGCAACGGCGTAAAAATGCACGCGGTCATTGAACGCGGCGTTGGAATCCACCAGCCGCAGATACGCCTCGTTCACCAGCGCTGTCGCGCGTAGCGTATGTTCCGGACGTTCGGCGTAAAGGCAGCGTGACGCCAGCCTGCGCAGTTGGTCGTATACCAGAGGCATGAGCTGATCCAGCGCCTCCTTGTTTCCGCCCCGCCACTCGTGGAGCAGTCGTGTGACCAGTTGTTGTTCCGGGGCCATTGCTTCACGCCGTTGTGAATTGTGAAGCCAGTATACCTCTCACCCGCTGGCACAGACTTCAGCCGGGCTAAATTGTTCCATCTTTAATTCACTGAGCGGAAGCGCTGGTAATCGCGAAGGGCGTCGAGGCTTTCGGCTTCATGGCCGGTCTTCTTATAAAACTGGGCAAGTTCGAGGTAGGCGTCGGGCTGGGATGGGTCGAGCGCGATGCTGCGCCGGAGTTGATTCACGGCTTCCCGAAAATCGCCGGCGCGCTCGAGCGCGGCGCCCAGGCAATAGGCGTAGCGGGCGTCGGAGGGTTGCTGAATTACGGCATTGCGGAAGAGTTGAACGGCCAGCTTCACCTGGTCCTGTGCGAGAAGGATCGACGCGAGGCCTGCCTCTACGGGCGGATCGTTTTGCCGCGCGCTGGACGGTAATTGGGAGAGAAGCTGGTAGGCGTGCTGGAGATCCGGAGCGGCCCGCGAGGCGGTGGCCAGGTCGAAATAGGCGAGGCCAAGATCGCGGCGGGCGAGTACGGGATCGGGTGGTTCGCGCCAGGCCTTCAGTTCGGGGCCCTCGGCAGTGCGCGACTGGTGCGGCACGCGGGGAATGCTGTGATCGGTGACGGCGGAATGGGCTACATTGGTGGGCCGCAGGCGCGGCATGTGGCAACTGGTGCATTCCTCGGCCGGCTGGTGTGCACCTGCCTTGAAGATCGCGGCATGGCACGAGAGACACACCTTCTGAATTTCCTGCGCGCGGTTTTGCGGGTCGCCATGCGGATTGTGGCAGGTGCCGCACCACAGGCGGCCGCCACTTTGCGTGGCGCATTGGCTGCGGGCGAGTAATTCGCTCTGGCTGACGGCGCGGAGATGATCGGGGTCGGAAGTCTTGAGATAAGTCGCAAAGACGCTTTCGGTGGCCTGGCCGGACTGGAAATCCCACCAATCGCGGCCGGGATTCAGGATTCTGGCATCGCCTTCGAGGTGGCATTGCTCGCATACACTATCGCGGCGCGCGGCGGTGAGTTTGGCTGGATTGACGATGGAGCCCGGCACGGGATTGCTGAGGTGCGCGGCGGACGGGCCGTGACAGCGCTCGCAGGAGATGGAGGTGAAGGGAGGGTCGGAGAACCGGTTCACGGTTCCCTTGACGAGGTTGACGGAGCCGGTGTGGCAGAAGAGGCAGCCGCTCGAGATCTGGTGCGTGAAATCGAGGTTGGGGTCTGTTTCGTATCCCGGCGTGAGGTCCCAGCCCTTGGTTTGGGTGTAGTAGGAGATGGGCGACTGGTAGAGATATTGGCCGAGCCGGACGATGTAACTGTATCCGACGATGCCGGCGCCGACGGAATATGCAACGGGATATTTGGTGGTTACCCCGTGACGGTCGAGCGAATGCTCGAGGACCGGGCCATCTTTGGAGACGGTGAGGGTGCTGCCGGAGAGTTTATGGACGATGCGGCCTTCGGTGAAGACGGTAGGCGGACTGATGGATCTGCCCATGGGCGAGTTTTCGAAGGCGGTGACTTCGGAGGCGTGGCAGCGGGCACAGGGCTGCTGGGCGGCTCCGGTGGAGAGCCCGGCGAGCAGAAAGGTAGACGCCACGGACGGCCACTTGGGCATGGAAATTTGATTTTAGCGGTAAGAGGCAAAGAGGGTGTGGCGGAGTCGCGGCGTCAGGATGGCCACCGATGAAAAGGATAAAGGCGGATCCACCGGTTTGGCCGGCTGAGAAAGGCATGAAGGCGAAAAATCCAGGCTCCCGGCGTTATATACTCAACAAACCCGCGCCGAAATGCGACGATTGAGTATGGAAGAGAGATGAAGCGCGAACACGTATTTCCTCATCATTGACGCTTTTACGCCGGGTACTCTTCCGATGTCTCGACTGGCCGAGTATCTGAAACCGTTTGCCGCAATGCTCGGCAGCGAGGCGAATGTTCCTTTGCGAACTCGTGCCGGCGGCGGTCGTGCAGTCCCCCCTTGGCATCCCAGTGACCTTAACCGCCGCGCCCAACACCCAGGGTGGTAACGGCTGTGACTACAAAGGCGCCTCCAACGGTCCGATCACCTTGACAGCCGACACGATCTCCGACGCCGGCGTCTACAAGACGATTTTTGACCAACGCTTGCGTAGCATGGGGCCCACCCAGCACCTCGTCTCGGGCGTCGGCGATGCCGCCTACTACGACTTGAAACAGGGCCAGCAGATCCCCAAATACCTCGGGGTCAACTTCACCCAGCAATCCATCGTCTTCCGGACCGAGGGCAAGATCGTCAATTTCATCCTCATGATCCCCGGAGACGGCGGCCCGAAGGCCTCGATGCTGGCCCTTGCAACCTACACGATCTCCAAACCGATCGATCGGTTAAAGGACCCCACTTGATAAGATCGTGAGCGTGATCACCATTGAGGGAAACGGTTGCATCGCTCTGCTGCTGATGGCCGCTTCGCTCGCGAGCGAGGGAGAACGCGGCTATGTGGGGAGCGACGTCTGCGCGGGCTGTCACAAGGAAATCGCCAGGACGCAGGCGCAAACCAAGATGGCTGGGACCTGGCAGGGCGCGGACACGCAGCAACTGCCGGCGAATTATCTGGAGAAGCATGCGGAGGGGCCTGCTCCCCTGATCGAATACACGGCCCAACGGGCCGGCGGGAAACTGCGATACCGGGTGCAGATGCCGGGGCAGACGCCGCTGGAGTTTCCGGTGGAGACGACGGTGGGCGGCAAACGCCATGGCGTCACGTTTCTGTTCCGCGTACCGACGCTCGACGGGCTGGCGCTGCCGCGCGCGGCGCTAGTGGAAGGCCGGTACATCCACTCCGTGCTGGAAAACGGGCTGGCGCTCGAACTGGGCTTTCCGGAAGACAAGCCGACGACGTATGAGACCGGTTTCGGGCGAGTGTTGACGCCGAGTCTGGAGCAGAGATGTCTCAGTTGCCACCCCGCGCCGCGGACGCTGGGAACGCGCGTTGAGACGGGCGTGGCGTGCGAGAACTGCCACGGGCCCGGCCAGGCGCATTTGGCGGCGCTGGGCGCGCACTCGAAAGACCTGGGCATTCTGAACCCCGGTAAGCTGCCAGTGGCGGAACGGATGAAGCCGTGCACGCAATGCCATGAGGGGTCGGGCTTCGTGGAAGACCCCCTGGCGGTAAACCTGCTGATTTCCAATCAGGTGACGGGAATGAAGAACAGCGAATGCTGGCGTCAAAGCGGGGGCGAGATCACATGCATCAACTGCCACAACCCGCATCAGGATGCGCCGCATTCCGTGCTGGTGGCAAGGAGCGAACAAACGTGTTTGCGCTGCCATAGCGCGGGCGTGACGAACCGTGCGGCGTTGTGCCCGGTGAACCGGACCAGCGGCTGCGTGGGATGCCATATGCCGGATGAGATCCGAGGGGCGTTTCATCTGGCGGATCACTGGATTCGGGTGCGTCCGGAGCAAGGGGTGAAAGCAACGGTGCATGATCCGGCGTGGCGTACAACGGTGACGCCACGGCATCTGTATCTCCGGACAATTGTTTCGGACGACGCGGGAAAAGCGGCGGCGGTGCGGCAGCGGCTTCTCTCGGGAGAATCGTTCTTCGAACTGGCGCGCGCGAATTCCTCGGACCGGGCGACGGGGCTGAACGGCGGCTATATGGGAGACATCGAGGCGGCCAGGTTCGACCCCGCGTGGTCGGCCGCGGTGCTGAAGCTGCTGCCTGGAGAGACCAGCGTTGTGGTGGAGGCGAACGGGAAGTACGTGATCATGCAGCGGATGCCACGCAATTTTCGCGAGGATGCGGATGCCAAAGTGAACGAGGCTTTGAAGCTTCAGAAAGATGGCAAGCATGACGAATCGGTCGCTGAGCTGGTGCGGGCGCTGAAGGTTTACCCGTACTTCCTGCGCGCACTGACGTATCTGGGCATTTCGTATGCGCAGACGGGCAATCCGCAGACGGGCGCGGGCGTGCTGGCGGTGGCGACGCGTATGTACCCGCGAGATCAAGGCGCGCATTTCAATCTGGGGATCGCGTATGGCGCGATGGGGAATGCGAACGAGATTGCGGAGTATCAGCGGACTCTGGAGATTGATCCGGACTATGCGCCTGCGTATCTGAACTGGGGTGGGTCGCTGTTTGCCAAGGGCCAGTATGAAGAAGCGATCCAGTTATACCGGAAAGGGATTTTTATCAACCCGCTGAGCGGATCGCTGCATTACAGCTTGAGCGTGGCGCTGGATCAAACCGGCAAGAAGGAAGAAGCGGAAGCGGAGATGGCGCTGGCGGCGAAGATCGATCCGAAGTATGCGCATTGAGGCGCGGGGCGGTACAGATGCGGAGAACCGGCCCGGCCTTTATCCTTGACCGATGCTTTTTAAACCCTCAATCAGCTTCCAACTCATCTGCGGGTTAGCCTGTCTTTCGCAGTTGGGNNGTATTGCCGCTTTTTCTTCCGCGCCACATCGGACATTTGCTGGCAAGAGCTTCGCCCTTCGCGGCAAGTGGTATCCCAACCATCACTAATTCACCGGGAGCGTCTCGCATCGCCGCTTCATCGATCTCGTCCTGCTCTTTCCTCGCTGACGGCAACACTGCATCCATTCATCTGACCAACGCGGACAAAAGAGAGCAGAGCGTCGAT
>PLFE01000008.1 GCA_003136675.1 Bryobacterales bacterium | reverse complement strand
GTCGATCCCTTCTTGGGCCGAAGCCCGCGCCAGCTCGCGGGCGCGTATGGAGTCAAACACTATGGCCCCTACACGCCGGATGCGATTGCGATTCCGCTGGTTCGGCAGTCGATTGAGTTCCTCGAGCACGGTGCCATCGATGTTTTGCGCGCGCGCGAGATCTACGCCACCACGATGGCGCAGACCCTCGAGCGCGTTTCCTCGAACGGCAACTGCAACCGCAGTGTTCTCGAGGTCCTCGGCGCGCTATCGATCAATACCCCCCGAGGGCCGCAAAGGATCTTCCGCATCCAAGACCTCAACGATGTCATCGACATGCTCTACGCCGCCTGCTTCGTGGTGATCTCATACCTCGTGGGCGCCCGAGTGAGCGAGATCCTGCATCTGCGCGCCGGTTGCATTCAGCCACGGCCAACCCTGGGTGTCAGTGGCGCTACCGAGATCGAGGTGATGACCGGTACCATCTTCAAGCACGATCGCGGATATTTCGGTCGACCCCACGAGTGGGTCGTGCCGCAAGTGGCCATNNTGGCTGCGCGCCCGTACCGCCGCTCGTACCATGGGAGCGACGGAGTGGCAACGCGAGCCGCCCGGCCCCAGTGCGGTCCGGGTCATCACGCCCTCCACGATGACGGAGTGTCTGCAGCGATATGCTCGCTGGTTAAACCTGCCGTCTTTCGAGGGCAAGTCACGTCGGTTGACAGCGCGCGAGGCGCGCAAAACGTTCGCACGGTTCGCCGCCCTTCGCGATCGCACATGCCTGTATGCCCTGGCCCAACACTTGGGACACCGGGATCGGAGTGTGACGGATTCTGGGTACTCCGGAACCGATCATGACTTGGAGCGCGAGATCCGCACGGAAGTCCTTGAGCGGTCCGTCGCCGCCTGGGAACACATGCTGAGTACGCCGCAACTGGGCGGCCGCGCGGGCCATGAGATTCTCGCCAAGCGGCCCGTATTTCGGGGCGCTCGCATGAAGGTAGAACTCAAAAGCTATGCGCGCACGTTGGTCGAAGCGGGACTTGTTCTTGGGGTCTGTGACTACGGCTATTGCGTGTATCGCCAGGAGTATAGTGCGTGCCGCGGGAACAGCGCGGGTCCNNCGCATCGCCCCTATTGGCTTGACCAGTCGAAGCGGTGTGAGGCACTTCTGAACGAGCCGGCGCTTCCTACCCAGACCCTCAAGATCGCTCGGGAGCGTCTCGAGGAAGCCCGTGCCGTGCTCGCCTCGATTGATACGTCTGTAAAGGACGGAGCCCATGCTCATCAAGCGTCCGCGTAGCAAAGCGCCACGCCCTTCGCGCCGGGGGACAGCGCGAACACAACTGATGAAAGCATTGGAGACCTCCGTCCGGCATCCGGAAGCAACGGTCACGGTCACCGAGATCTGTCGGCTGGCCGGTGTATCGCGGAACTCGCTCTATCGGTATCACGTTCCGATTCTCAAGGCGCTTCGCGACCATCAGCGCCATGGCCCCAGGTTTGCGCAAGCAAAGGCGCGGAAGTCCGCCGTGCAGCGGCGCGCCGAGAACATCGGACTGCGTGCAGATATCGCAAAGCTCGCTGCCCTTGTCGATCACTACTACGCCGCCTACCGGGAGACAGCGAGCTTGCTTGAGCGCCGAGACCGTGAACTCGCCGAACTGCGTAGCAAATTGAAGCTGCGCCCCGCGTTGCTTCCATCCGCCGGTCGATAACGACTCTGAAGAGCGGCGTCAGATTGTTAAACATGAAGGGCCCGGGCGCACCCGTCGCGCCCGGGCCAACTTGAGATCAGTCGATTGCCGCGAGGATCACGCTCGCTTCGGCATGTTCTAACGCATAGTCGCGAAGCTGATGGAAGTGACTCGCGATGCTCTCGTGCTGGATCTGGAAGGAGAGGTGACTCAAGGCAAATAGACAGGCCGTGATGCCCGCGGCATCTGCACTCATTTGGCCCTCGAAGCCGTTGGTATCGATGCAGACGTTGAAGGAAGTCGCGTGCTTCGGGGCAATATAGAACCCGCCGTTTGATANNAATGCCGAGGGAGTATTTGAAGGCGTTCATCATTGGGTATTTCGCGCGCCTCGATTTTCTGTACCGTGGTTTCAACGTAAGAGTTCATGAGCGTGGTCCTTCCGATGTGTTGGGCGAGATTGCCCGTCATCCCGGTCCACGCCGCAGCGCAGCTGTCAATGGGCGAAGCCGGCCCGGTCAGGGACGCAAGCGCGCTTCGCGCGTCGCCATTGACAGCGAGAACGGCGTTGGTACCCTGAGACGTAAGCAATCTCGCCCGCTTCCTTCCTCCGTTTTCGCTTACATCTTCACACCGGTACACTCCGAAGATGACAATCCGTTCTGTGGTCGCGGTACGCCGCGCTGCATCGACCATTCAATCGGAAGCCCTTGGACGAGGTTTCATACCTTACAGATGCGCCCGCCTTGTTTACTGATACAGTTACGGGCTCCAACGGCGTAGCCGAAGGTTTCATATGTCTCAACAATGGCCTTGGGCGGGCGGGATCGCCGCGGCACTATTGATGTCGCAGGTATCACTCGCACAGACTGTGCAGACGGAATCCGGCGCGATTGCTGGAGTACGGAACGAGGGACTGGTCGTCTACAAAGGCGTCCCGTTCGCAGCGCCACCGGTCGGCGATTTGCGATGGCGACCCCCGGCGCCGGTTGCGCCCTGGACCGGCACACGCCATGCGGATTCATTCGCACCCGCGTGCATGCAGGAAGGCGTGTCAATGCCAGGGGAAGCGCCACCTGCCATCAGCGAGGATTGTCTCTACCTGAACATATGGGCCCCCAAGACGAGCGCGCGGAGTCCCCAGCCGGTCATCGTCTGGATATACGGCGGCGGATACCGGAACGGGTCTGCCGCGATGCCCCTTTACTGGGGCGATCGTCTCGCACTCAAAGGCGTGATTGTCATCACCGTCGCCTACCGACTGGGTCCGCTTGGCTTCCTGACGCTGCCGGAGTTGACACG
>PLFE01000122.1 GCA_003136675.1 Bryobacterales bacterium | reverse complement strand
GCCGGGCGCACCAAAAATCTTTTTAGAATCAATTGATTACGGCGTTCTGTAAGGGTCCTGTCTGGGATGGCTCTCCTGCGTTGTTCCCAAATTTGTGCTCACTCTGAACGCTTCGCGCCCCGCTCCATCGTTGCCCGCAATGCGTCTACGTTCGGATGCACATAGCGCTTAGTGGCGGAAGAGTCGCTGTGGCCGGCCACGATATCGGCTACACTCATTCGATGAAGGTGATAGTCACGATTCCTCTCGTGCAGGTGTTTCCCAAACGGTATGAATGGCGCGCGACTCGCCCGAATGGGACTCAATACAGTGCGTCTTCGACTTCCCTTGGCTCCTCGCATCAAACGATGGAGCACGCCAACCGCGCGTTTGAGAATCCAATCAAGTGGGATTGGGATTTTGCCCGCCGCGCATCCGAGGAAACCGGAACACCCGTGCATCGCGGCCATGTGTTTGTGGCCGAAGCTTAAGACGAACCACGGTTTGTCGCATCTCGCTAAGGTGGACCCTGAATCAACCTGTTACGCGGAGGCATTATGAAGCGCGTCGTTTTCGCAGCGGTGATTGCGAGTGCAGTTGGGCTCGGTGCACCCAAGAACCGTGCCTGGCAAACCGGAACGATTGTTACCTCCAAGACTACGACCGACTCCGTTGAGCACAGCGGCGAGGGCCATGGGCTGCTGACTACCGTGATCGCGAACCGCACCACGACGACGAACAGCACGCAGACGCAGATTCTCGGAGGGGGGTTTTAGCTATCTCGTCATCGACCACCGCAAACATCCGTGTCGATTCATTGAGGGAGATGACATTCAATACGAACACCAGAAGGCGAAGCTGGACGTGTTGGATGCGGACGGGAAGGAATGCAAGCTCGATATCATCCGTCAGGTGCGTTTGGAGCCGAAGCCCTGATCTCGTTGCCCAGATAGCGCGCCGTGCTCGGCTTCGGGCCAGCGCGCCCACAACCACGCCATCCCCACAGGGCTGCCGACCAAGTACGCCTCACTGCCGACCGCGTGTTGAGCCTCCCAGCCATGGCCGGGTCCGAGGACGCGCTGCCAGCAGCCCCGCCAGGGCGTTGCTCAACCGGGTTGGCGAGCGGTGATGCCCTCCGGAGTGGCGAACGCCAACAGCGCCGTTATACATTTCCTCAAAAACAGCCAGCCAAAGCACCGATGACCCCAGAGATCCCGCTGAGCAACACTGCTAGGGCGGTCCATCGCGCAGTCCGAGGGGAGCTATTGTTGAGTTATCATCAAGAAAGTTGTAGTATTGTGTTATGGCCCAATCTCACCGCGAAGCATCGCGGCGGCTCTTTGAGATCGCCGAGCAGCAGCAGGGATTCTTCACGACAAAGCAGGCCAAGGCCGCCGGATTCGCCGAAAACACTCATCCGTACCACGTCCAGGTCGGGAACTGGCTTCGCGAGCATCGCGGTATCTATCGACTGACCCTGTTTCCAACGACAGACCGGCCCGAACTTGTCCTTTGGGCGCTGTGGTCCCGGAACCGCAATGAGGAAGTCGACGGCGTCTATAGCCACCAGACGGCGCTCAGCCTCTACGATCTGTCAGATCTGAATCCGTCGAAGATCCACATGACAGTGCCCGTGGATTTCCGCCGCAGCAGCGAGATCCCCGGCATCCTCGTACTGCACTACGCCGACCTGCCCGAGAGTGATATACAAACCGCTCAGGGCTTCAAGTTCACTCGCCCTCTGCGGTCGGTTCTTGATCTTATCGAAGCAGGCACGGTCGAACGGAACTTCATCCGCCAGGGGCTCGCGCAGGCCGTCGATCGTGGCCTCGTCACCCGCCAACAGATTCGGGATGCCCGAATGAGCGCGCCGGCGCGTAAGTTCGTTGAGGAAGTCGTGCGACAAGCCGCATAATGCCGGCGCCCAGAACATATGCAACGGCGGGAGCATTCCGTAGGGCTCTCGAAGAACGCCTGAAGAGGGCATCTCTGACTGATCAGGTCGACCCGAACCGCCTCAGGAGACAGGTATCCTTTGACCGCCTGCTGGCAAGACTGTTCCGGGAAGAATCGGCACCCTGGGTTCTGAAGGGCGGCTACTCGCTGGAACTGCGCTTCAAGGCGGCTCGATCAACGGTGGACATTGATCTGACTGTGCAGCGAGTGGAGACAATGGCCGCGGGAGGTGACACGAACCAGGTTATCCGGGAAATGCTACAGAGCGCGGCCGATATCTCTCTCGGTGACTGGTTCGAGTTTACGGTCGGGCCGGCGTCGATGGATTTGACCGCAGCGCCTCACGGCGGCGCCCGTTATCCGGTCGAAGCTCGAATGGACGAACGGATCTTCGCCCGATTCCACCTGGATGCAGGCGTTGGTGACGTGGTTATGCGACCTCTGGAATCAATCGTGTGCCGGGACTGGCTTGGATTCGCCGGCATCGAATCGTCGTCGGTCCTGATGATCGCTCGCGAACAGCAGTTCGCCGAGAAGATTCATGCGTACACGCTCCCGCGGAATGCAGCGAATAGCAGGGTGAAGGACCTGGTGGACATGGCTCTTCTGATCGGATCAGGTGGGTTGGATAAGCCGCGGATCAGGGAGGCTTTGCGTTTGACCTTTGAGAGAAGAGGAACGCACGATTTGCCGGCGCGCTTGGTTCCACCGCCGGCAGATTGGCAGGTCCCGTTTCACGCCTTGGCGGAGGAATGCGGGCTTCCCACCGATGTCGGGGTGGTGTTTGTGGGTATTCAGGAGTTCTTCGAAGAAGTGCTGGCACACCGCACGGAACGGTGAACGCGGTATGACCGAGAACGGTTCAGACCATCTTCCATTTGAGCCTCCAGAGCACGAAGCTGTTCGTCTCCGCGAGGAGAAGGCTCGTCCGCGGCGGATTCTGGCCGTTCACAGCATTCCGATTCCGCGACTTCCGGCTGAGTCCGCCTCGAACCATGACCGTCGAGCAGAAGTGGACAAGGAGCAGCGCGGCTTCAGCACGTCACGCGATCAATCCTACGGAATCGCAGACTACGTTTGGAAAGCACTGCGAATCCTGAGCTTAGTTCTTCGCCATGCTGATCGAAGGCGGCTGCCCAACTAACCCCCGCTTACGTCCGATCCGAGGCCAGCGAGGCGTATGAGCAAGAGCCTGAGTGCAACACGCGCTGACAAAAAACGAGATCCCCAAAATCTTTATCGGCGGTCAGAAGGACGCCATCGACTCGCAGGCTCCGATCCAGCATCGTTTGATCGTCGACCCCGGGATCGTCCTCTGCAATGAACACAAGATTGTGCCCCACTCTCTTCACGCCTGGACATATTCAATCGGATATACGAATTTAGCTCCGAGGACTACAGCCGCGAAGGCAATCGCCGCGCGGATGCCCTCGTCTGTCAGGCGCGGGTGCGCAGCCAGGATCTGATCGATCGTCTCTCCGGCCGCGAGCTTCTCCAGAATCAGNNTCCACGGTGATCCGGGTTCCTGCCACGGTCGGCCTGCCCATCATGATTTTCGGGTCAGCTAGGATCAGAGCTTGCGCCATATGCTTTAGATTTTACAGCGACTTGCCATCCTAACTCCGTCTTGCAAAATCCTCCCTGTGCGGTGGGNNCTTTTGTCGCGATCTACAAATAGCTCTTACTTTCCCGCACCAGCGCCATAAACGCTTCCGCAATCGGACCCACCCGTGGCGGAGACCAGGCCATCACCAACTCGACAAACGCTTCCTTCGACTTCAGCGGCCAGGCTGACAGCCCGCTTCCGATGGTGTCGTGCAGTTCCGGCAGGATGGCGATTCCTTCGCCTGCCTGCACCAGCATCAGGAC
>PLFE01000112.1 GCA_003136675.1 Bryobacterales bacterium | reverse complement strand
AACGCGTTTAGCGTTCCTAGCTGGCAATTTAGATAGGCTACAGTCTATTAATAAACAGACCTGGTGTACGCCCTCGTGCCGAACAAACCGTTGGAGCAGACCTTGCGCGAGCGCGCGCGCCTGTTTGCGCGACGCCGTTCCGAACCGATCGAGCACTCTATGGCTCTTGAAGACCAGGCTCTGGAAGACCAGAAGGTGCAGCGCAAGGAAACGGAGGCCATGATCGACGAAGTCGTGCGCGAGACCAACCCGCGACGCTTCTGGGATGAACCGTGAGCGATGTCTTCGACCAGCCCGACGATGCGGCAACGCCGCTGTCCGTGGAGGAGCAGCGCGATCTTATTCCCTCGCATATTTCCAACAGGCGCGAACTGAACGAGGCCGAGCAGGAGAATATCGTGCGTGGGCAGGACTGGGCTCTCGGCCGCCGCAGGCGCGATCTGCTGACCGAGAAGTTCACCACTAATCTCCATAAGCAGATGCTCGGCGAGGTCTGGCGGTGGGCGGGGGATTTCCGGCACAGCGAACGCAATCTCGGGATTCCCTTTTACGAGATCCCGGCTGCGCTTCGGCAGTTACTCGATGACGTGAAAGCTTGGATCGAATACAAATCGTATCCCCCCGACGAGATCGCCGTGCGCTTTCAGCACCGCCTCGTCGCGATTCACCCGTTCCCGAATGGCAACGGCCCCCATGCCCGACTGATGGCCGATCTGCTCATCATGCAGCTTGGCGGCAAGCGGTTCTCATGGGGACGCGCGAATCTCAGGGATGCCGGCAAAATGCGGGCACAATACCTTTCCGCATTGAGGGGCGCCGACAACCACGACTGCGGACCGCTGCTGGAGTTCGCGCGCTCATAAGGGTGATCCCGCCCTCCAGCCACCCGCCTGCACCACGGACTGGCGACTGGGCCGCGACGTCGGGTGACCAACAGAGAAAATCTATTCGCCTTTATTCCTGAACGCTTTGCGCTGACCCAGGCCCGTGATGCTGATCCCTCGCCCGTAGAATGAGGTCGGAAGAGGAGACGATGCGCGAAAAGATCGGGTCCATCAACAAAATCAAATGGCTGGCTCATCTCGTGCACAAAGCCGCACAATCCAAAACCCGCGACCTTGCGGCTACCGAGCATGCCACACGCCCCCAAAACCAGCCAAACCCCACTTTGCATACCACGCCGCAACTGCACAATTCTGCACAATTCTGCACAAGTCACGACCCTATCTGTCTGAAAACAGGAGACTATGCGTGCCGCAACCGATGCACAAGACTGCACAACCCGCGACCGGCGCGCACACCTCGGTCTCCAGCGCATCGCGGGGACCAATTCCTCCTTCACGTCATCCGGAACGTTGGGAACGAAAAACCCCACCCGAGCTCGAGCCTCAGCTCCCAACCCATCAAGAATCAATATCTTCCAAGCTTCGTTGTTTTGCGAAATCATCTTTTTTTCGAGCCAGCCAGCAACTTCAGAAATCGAAAGGAATCGCGGGCTTGGTCAAGCCGACGATCCATTTCGGACGATTCCAAGTATGTTTTCTCGGACGGCATCGCCAGACAATCGACCGCGTTTTGGGCCGTGACGGATCACCTCGACCGAGCATGTTGCTCCTTCGAAGGAAGGGGTAGCCGTGAGCTTGCCGTGAGGGTATCCGAGACAAATNNTCACATAGAGGGTGGTAAGCTGAGCAGCCGTCGCCGGAACTATCGTTGCAACTCAGCAGTCCACTCCAGTAGTGAAACGCGAATCCGCCATCCAGGGCTGTGTAAATTCTGGACGGCTTCTCCGGGCGCTGGCCTACTTCGTTCCGGTCGCCGTAACTCCCGCCTGCGCCTCCGGCAACACCTTGGGCAATTCCTTTCTGGGCAGCATCTCCCCACGATTCGCTGCGTCGTAAACCACCGTCGCGATCACGGCTGCGGCCTGCATCAGGTCCGGGGCTTGCAAGTGGTCGTACGTGTCGATATCGGAATGGTGCGTGAGGGTGCCGTAATCCAGCGGGTCCTGAATGAACTGGAAGCCGGGCAGGCCCACCGCGTCGAACGAAAGGTGATCCGTTCCGCCGGTATTGCGGATGGTGACGGTGCTGACGCCCTGGTCGCGGAATGCGGAGAGCCATTGATCGAAGATGGGGCGCATCGCGTCGTTACCCTGCAGGTACACGCCGCGCACCTTGCCGCTCCCGTTATCCAGATTGAAGTAGCCAGAGAGTTTGGCGTGCTCTTCAGTGATCTTCATCGTATCCGGATCGCCGAAATGCTCCTTCACATACGCCTTTGAGCCGAGCAGTCCTTCTTCTTCGCCGGTCCACAAGGCGATGCGCACGGTGCGGTCGAGCTTGAGGTTCAGCGTCTTCAGAATGCGCACCGCTTCCATCATGACCGCGCTGCCCGCGCCGTTATCCGTCGCGCCGGTGCCTGTGTGCCAGGAATCGAAATGGCCGCCGAGCATCACGATCTCGTCTTTCTTCGAGCCCCCGGGAATTTCGGCAACGATGTTATAGCTCTCCTGATCGTCCTTCGAATATTCGGCTTCCAGATCGACGCGCACTTTCACCGGCACATTCTTTTCGACAAGGCGCGCCATGCGATTGTACTGCTCGCCGGTGACGATGAAGGTGGGTGGAGCGAGGGAGTCCTTGGCCTTATAGGAACCGGCGGCTTCAGCGTTGAGACGCCCGTCCTTCGCGCGATCGTCCTGGTTGAGGACCGCCACTACGCCTTCGGCCTTGAGGAAAGCGGCGAGCTTGGCGCGGAGTTCGGTGCGGTGATCGATGAACTTGTTCAGGACGCTTGCGGGCATGCTCATCAGGTAGCGCCGCGCTTCGTCCGGGTCCTCCGGGATTTTGAGGTTCTTGAGATCCACCGGAACTTTGGAGGTCGGGGTGGGCGCCACAGACATGTCGCTCAATTCCTTATCGGTGTAACGATCGAAGGCGGCCTTCTCGTCGGGCTTGATGTCTACAGGGCGCGAGAGCATCACGATCTTGCCCTTCAATTTGCCTTTCCAGGCACTTTCGTACTTTGCGATATCCGCTTCCAGCACAGCCGGATTATACGAAGGGCGGCCGACGTGGAAGGGCGTGATCATGATCTCGGCGGTCTGCGGCCCGTTGGTGTTATCGGACCAGGCGAGGGGAGCGGCTACCAGGAGCGCGTACCGGGGTTCCAGCATCTCCACCGAATATTTCCTGATGGACCAGCTTCTGCCGAACGGCCCCCATTTTTCGAGGTGGACTTTCTCGAGGCCGTAGGACTGGAGGCGCTTGACGGCCCATTCGGCTGCCTGCCGGCACTCGGGTGAGGCGGTGAGGCGCGGACCATACTGATCGCTGATGAATTGCAGGGTGTCCATCACCTGCGAGTTGTCAAAGGCTTCGGTCTTGATGCGGCCAACGATGGAGAGATCGCTGCGGTCACCACGGTCCTGAGCATGGAGAGTAGCAATGGCGAGAACGCCAAGAAGCAGATAACGCATTCCGGAATTATACTGGAAGCCACAAATGTTTGCTGATCTGGAACTTGCGCGGCGACTGGAAAGTACGGAGGGATTTGCCGGCGCGGCGTTCGTTGAAGCGCGCGGCGGAGATGCCGTGTGGGAGCGGATTGGCGGTGCTTACGCCATGTTCGACGGAGCCGGGTCGCCGCTGACGCAGACGTTTTGCCTGGGGATGTTCGAGCCCGCGACGGGATCCGTGCTGACGCAAGTGGAAGAGTTTTTCCGGATGCGAGGGGCGGGCGTGGACCACGAAGTTTGTCCGCTGGCCGGGGTGCCGCTGCTGCATGCTCTGATTGGCCGCGGGTATGTCCCGCTGGAAGTTTCGAGCGTGATGTTCCTGGATCTTACCGAACGCCGGAAGGAACCGGCCCTGAATCCGGAGTTGATCGTGCGCGTGGCCGGCGAGCTGGACCGCTCCGCCTATTCGCGTGCGGCGGTGGCGGGTTGGGGTGCGGGCGGGGAGCTTGCCGCGGTGATCGCCGATGCGGCCGGCTATGTAGGGTTCCTGGTTGAGAAGGGCGGCTGCGTGATTGCCACGGCGGGGCTGGTGCTTCATGACCGGGTTGCTCTGCTGGCCGGGGCGAGCACGGTTCCGGAAGCCCGCGGCCAGGGCGCGCAGCGGGCCGGCCTGGCCACGCGGCTTCGATACGCGGCGGAGGCCGGCTGCGATCTGGCCATGATTGTCACCGAACCGGGCGGGGCGTCGCAACGCAATGCCGAACGCAACGGCTTTCGAATCGCCTATACGCGGACGAAGTGGCGGCTGGAGAGTCAGGGCCTTCGCAAGTAAGCGACCGCACCCGACAGTAGAGCAAAGAGGGCCGGCGGGACGGGATTTTGGTGAAGCACCGCGATGCAGAAAACAACCGCGACGGCCATCACGAGGGCGAGGCAAACGGCGGCAGAGAAGGCGAGGCGAGGGACGAGCAAGCCGATTGCTCCCGCGACTTCCAGAACGCCGGTCAGGTAGAGGAACCAGTGTCCCCAGCCGATTTTGTCGAACGCCACGACCATGCCTTCCACGTTGGTCAGCTTGAGGATCCCCGCGGTGAGAAATACCGCCGCCAAAAGAATTTGAAGGACCCAGGCGGTGATGATTTTGACTTTTCCGGATTGCGCCATATGCCGTTTATTGATTCTAGCGACAATCGGCGAGAGGCATTGCACAGTGCAACACTAGCTAAATGGCGGGGGAGAACGGCGGTCAAAAGAAGCGAACTCTGCGCCGGGCGATTTTCTTTTGGCTGATCTACCTGCTGGTGGTGAGCGCGCTGTTCGGTTTGGAGAATATTCAGGAACTGCTGGAATCGATTCCGGCGGCGAGCGGAATGGCGGACGCGCTGGCACATTTTTCTTCCCGATATCAGAGGCTGGCACTGACGCCGCGCCCGCTGGAGGCGCATTACACGGCTCTGGTCAACATTGACCCCGCCCTGGAGAAGCCGAGTCCGGGGCCATGCGCGTTGCGAGCTCTGGTTGCGGAGTTGCTGCCCAAGGTGGCGTCGACGGGTCCGGCGCTGATTACCGTTGACATCGGTTTTGCAAAAGACCGGCCGGGGGAATCCTGCGGTGAAGGTACCCCGGAAACCGTGGCGCTCAGGGCCGCAATCGAATCCGCTGCCGCATCGACTCCTTTGGTGCTGGGCCTTCGCGGAAAGACGGTCAGCCATATGTTCGACAGAGAGGAAAGGGAGCTACGCCAACGCGGATTCGCCGAAAACGAGATTCTGTTTCTGGCGCCGATCGAAGTGAAAAGCGCCAACGTTCATTTTGGCTCCGATTTTCCGAACCGCGACGTGGGGAAAGTGCCCATTCTCTGGTATGGGACCGAGGCAGCAACCGGGAAGCCGGGCCAAGAGAAGTCTCTGGCTCTGGTGACGGCGGAAACGTACCGGGCGAGTTTTCCGAAGGGGAATGCGCGGTTCCGGGAACTGGAAAGAGGAGATTCCCACCCTTTCGCCGCGTTTCTTGAAACGGACGATTTTGCAGTTGTTGAAGCCAGCGAGTTGCTGGCGGGCGCGGGCGACCATGCGAGAGACGCGCTGCATGGCCGCGTCGTTGTGATGGGGCTCAATAACAACGACGACCTGTGGGGCACACCGGTGGGCAAGGTGCCCGGTTATGTGTTGCACGCCAACTATATCGAAGCGTTACTGGATGACCGTGTCTACCGCCCCCTAAAATTGGTTTGGAGGTTCGTGTTGAGCTTTGTCTGGTTCTTTGTTTTTGAGCTTCCTTTTTGGCTGCACGGGCTTTCCGTCCGCGCGCTGGCGATTTCATGTATCGCTTCCGGGCTTGTGCTATTCTTGGCCTCCTACGTGGCCTCGGTAAATTTCGGGCTGTATGTTGGCTTGTTTCCGCCGAGCATTTTGTTGATTGGAGCTCGATTCGTTCATAACCTTGGGGAACGGGCGTTGGGGGAACCGGCTTTAGGGGAGTGAGGTGGCGACGATGCCAGCCGTCAGAATCTTCTTGCTGTTTGCGTTGGCTGTGACACTGTGCGGCCAGTCCGCGTCTCGAACCGATATCAACACGGCGCCGATGGAAGCGCTGATGGCTTTGCCAGGCATGACTTCGGCGTTGGCCAATCGCATGATCCTGGATTCGCCGTTCACCCGGGTGGAAGATCTTAAACGGGCCGGGGTGTCAAAAGAACTGATCGAGAAATGGCGGCCTTTGGTCTCCTTCAGCAATGGTAAGCGCACTAAGCCTGCACTGGAACAACCGGCGTCACAGGGAGCGGGGTCCATTGCAAAGACTGACGATTTACTCAAAGGGCCGCTCAAGCTCGCATCCGCTCACGGCGATCGTTCTCAGGTTTCTTATGATGGCCCGAAGATTCTGACAAACCTGGATATTACCGGGATGGTAAAAGCGAAGGTGCCAGATGAGAAGATCGTCGCGGCGATTCGAGACGCACCGAAGGTGTTATTCGACCTGAAGATGCCTGCGCGAATGGATCTTGCGGGTGCGGGCGTCAGCCATAAGGTGCAGGCGGCGATGCTGGAGCGGACCAGACGCGACAGCGCTTCCAAGAAATAGATCTCTTGAGATAGACTTCGAAAAGCATGAGAAAAGCCTTTCTTGCGTTGATATTTGCGGCTGCGGTTCACGCGCAAAGCCCGGAAGTGAAACTGGCTCCGCCGCCAGCGCCCCTGGGCGTGCCGAAGCCGGGACCGGTGAGTGACGCGCCTTATGCTCCGCAGCCCATCTTACCGGGCGGCGTGGTGATTCCGCTCTATCCGCCGGGATCGCCGTTCCTGAATATGGCGCGGGCGCATGAGGCGGAGGTTTACAGCATGAGCCAGGCCGCGCCGGGTCGAATCAACAGTATTGTGAACATTCATAACCCTTCGATCGAAGTACATCTGGTGGATCGCGGACTGAATACCGGCGCGGCGGTGATCTTAGTTGCCGGGGGCGGACATAACTCGTTGAATGTAGGTAGTGAGAGCGCTGACTTCGTCCCGTTCTTTTATAACTACGGCGTGAATACAGTGATCTTGCGGAGCCGGTTGCGGCGGGATGGTTATAACCCACAGGTGGACGAAGTGAACGATGCGCTGCAGTCGATTCGCATGGTGCGCGCTTACGCGGCGGAGTGGAGGGTTGATCCGCATAAGATCGGGATTATGGGCTTCTCGGCGGGTGCGGAGTTAGCGGCCGCGGCGGCCGTGTTGTTCGATGACTTCGATAAGAAGAATAGCGTGGCGGACCCTTTGGCGGGGGTGACGGCGCGGCCGGACTTCGTGGGGATTATCTATCCGGGCCCTTCCCCGTTTGCGAAGAACCGCACTGCGCCGCCGATTCCGCGCAATGTGCCGCCGGCGTTTGTGGTGTGCGGCGGGTCGGGCGACCGCGTGCATGCCGTGTGGGCAATAGAGTATTTCAGCGCGATGCTGAATATCGGCGTGCCAAATATTGAGATGCATATTTACGGGAATGGACGGCATCCTGGAGATGCGTTGGGAGATGGAAGTCACATGACGGGCGGGTTGACGGATCGCAATGATACTCCCTATGGAACGTGGCAGTTCCGGTTTATCGATTGGTTCCGGGATTTAGGGTTTTTGCAGAAGCCGGGCGTAGAGACTAAAGCTGAGAGGGATGTGGCGAGTTATCTAAGTCAGCCTGCGGGGCCGGGGCATTAGCGCGTCCGCGCCGACAATCGGACGTACAATAAGGTTCATATGGCTTTGGACGACTACAAAGTGGTGCTGTACCGGAATCAGCCTTCCGGGTGTCGCTGAAGTTCCGTCGATCGATGGTTGCAACGCCCTGATGCCGACGAAAGCAGCGGCGCTTGCGGAGTTGGAGAATGTCTTTGGATTGATAGAAGAAGAGTCGGGACGGGACCCTGATGGATCAGACCCATGCACTTGGGATCAGCGGCTGCGGCTTTTTCAGAGGTCTACGTAGGTTGGACGCTGCGGTGGATTCCGATTCTCAAGCTGAGGAGGCTTCTGAATTGCTCTTAGGCCACCGATGAACAGAACGGACTGGAAATCCACACCCCACTGCGGCGAGTCGCTTTCCGTTCTCCATGCTATAGGCCGATGGTTGATTTCCCCGAGAACGAAATCCTCGTGCAACGCGTCGCGCGACGCGATGGCAAGCAGCGTGCCCCGGAAATAACGCTCTGCGCCTTTGAGCCGAACGAAGATCTCGGTGGGATAGATAAGGTGCCGGGGATCGACCCGGGATTTATCGAGCCACGTCAGACAACCCAGCTCGTTGGAAATTCGAACAGCCTCATCGAACGGCCCATTCTTTCCCTCGTTGTACGAGACGTAAAGCCCCTGCTTCTTCCCCGATGACATTTCCATCTCGTCCATATTCTCATACAGACATCGGGCTCCATCTCACCCCGGTGTCAACAACCTTCTTCGCAACAAATCCAGAGCCATCTGCCCGGAGAACTGCCTTACGCGCTCCCGATCCGCATTAAACTGCCGGTGCGTACTCACAGTTCCCGCGGCGTCCGCCAACGCCACGTACACCATGCCTACCGGCGCGTCATCGCCATCGGTGGTTGGTCCCGCGTTGCCGGTGATCGCCAGCGCGTGTGAGGCTCCAGTGCGGTTGCGAGCGCCTGCCGCCATGGCTTCCGCCGTCTCTTTACTCACTGCCCCGCACTTCTCCAGCGTCTCCGGCAGGACGCCTAACAGCGATATCTTCAACTTACGCGAGTAAGTGACGAAGCCACCGAGAAAGTAATCGGAACTGCCGGCCACGGTGGTGATGCGCTCGGCCAGGCCGCCGCCGGTGACGCTCTCCGCCACGGCCAGCGTGGCCTTCTGCTTCTTCAGCAGCGTGCCCACCACAACCTCCAGCGGATCGCCGTTTCGAGAATAAATCCGGTCGCCCAGCAACAGCTCGATCTGGCCGCCTACTTCGGCCAGCAGCGCCAATGATTGCGCGGGCGTTGTGCACCGGGCGCGCAGATGAATCTGAATGTCTCCGGCGTGCGCCAGCACCGTGGTAACCGGATTGGCATGCTTCTTATAAACCGGAGAAATTAACTCGTCCAGGGCGCTCTCCGACATGCCCGCCACTCGAAGTACCAACGTTTCGATAGCCAGCTTTGGTACGCGGCGGGCGATTCGCGCGGCGCAGTGCTTCTGGAACATGAACTTCAGCTCATGGGGAGGGCCCGGAAGCAGCATGACGGAGCAGTGCCGGATATCGATCCACTGTCCTGGTGCGGTGCCGCGGTCGTTGGGCAGGATCTCCGCTCCTTCGAGGATGAACGCCTGACGCCGGTTGATATCGGGCATCTTCCACTTCATAGCGCGGAAGCGCTGCTCGATGGCGTCGCAGATCGGTTGATGGAAAATCAGCCGGCGATCGAGAGCCGATGCCACGGCATCGCGAGTCACGTCGTCTTCGGTAGGACCGAGGCCGCCGGATAGGATCACGAATTCGGAACGCTCCGCCGCGCGGTGCACTGTGTCGGCCAGGCGTTCGCGATCGTCACCAACGACATATTTTGTCGTGACCTCGACGCCGATCCTATTCAGCTCGTCAGTGAGAAAAAGGGAATTGGTATCGACCCGCTCTGCTGTGAGGAGTTCCGAGCCAACGGCGATAATCTCCGCGTTCATCGGGCCAGCTCATCGGGCAATCTCATCGGACAAAACGGGCGCCCCGAATGCCCACGTCCACGCGGTGCAGGGCATTGGTGGTGGCCACGCACATGGCGCGCGACGGCATGAACTGCAGTCCCACGATGGATGGCCCGGAGACCACCAGGTCCGCCACGCCATCCGGCTTAATGCGAACCACACCCTTCCGGCCGCCATAAGAAGCCGCGACATAAAGGTTGCCGTTTTCGTCGAAATCCATGCCTTGCGGGCGTCCCAGGCCGCGGAAAAAGACTTCCACTTCCCCCTGGTGATTGACGCGATACACGGCGTCGTAACTGGAGGTGGTGGGTCCGGTGACGTAGAGGTTGCGGTCCAGCCCGAACGCCAGGTGATAGGCCGAGATGGAAGGCTCCAGCGTGGCGAAGACAAAGATCTGGCCTTCGGGACTGATCTTAAAAATGGTTCCGCTGCGATCGCCCACATAGAGATTGTCCTCGCGGTCGAACGCCAGCCCCGTGGCGACGCCCATCCCTTCCACGAAGACCGTCATATTGCCGTTGGGGGTGACGCGATAGATCACTCCGTCGAAACGGCTCGATATATAGAGCAGGCCGTCGCGATCGAACACCAGCGCGGTGGCGTTCATCAGATCGGACACGAACGGCTTCATGTTGAAGTTCAGGTCGATCTTGAAGACCGCGTGCTGTACCTTCTGGCCGCGCGATCCGCTGAAGGTGCTGAAGATGTTGCCGAAGGAATCGACCGCCGGGTTGGTGACGGGATGCAGATTCTCCGCGATCATGATTCCGATATCGCAGGTATAGGACTGGCTGGCGTTCTGGCCGTTCTCGATCACCAGTTCTCCGGCGGAAGCCCCTTCGGGAACCTTCACGATCAGTAAAGAGTCCGACCCGATGATCAGGGGCGCACTCACATCCCCAATGGTGACGCGGGGGCGCATGCCGAGCGAGAAGCTCTTCCCGCGAATCTGGAGCTCGCCGCCGGTGATGGCGGCAGCCGGCGTGATTTGAGAGATTTCCGGCTTGTTGCCGTTCGTGCTTTTGCGAATACCCATTAGTAAAAATTGAACCACCCTAGCAGAAATAAGACAACCGCGCCATAGACGCCGGCCAGCGCATCGTCGGAAACAATGCCCCAGCCGCCGGGCAGGCTTTCGAGTTTTCGGATCGGAAAAGGCTTGGTGATGTCGAACGCGCGGAACAGCACAAAACCGAACAGCCAACCGCGCCAGTTGAGATGTGTGGCCCCAGCCATGGTGATCCACTGGCCGACGACTTCGTCGACCACGATGAGGCCAGGATCTTTAGCGCCTAAATCCGCTGCCGTGACATCGGCTGCCCAAACCGCGGGCGCAAAAAGCAGAACTCCACAAAGCCCGATTTCAATTCCGTTCAAAGGCACGATCGACTTGACAGCCAGAGCGGGGACAAGGGCGCCGATGGATCCGAAAGTGCCGGGCGCCCAGGGGGCGAGCCCACATCCGAACCATGTGGACAATATCCGGGCCGTTCTAGTCCTCGTCATGTTGCTCGGATGAATTGTGGTCGGGCGACGAGATCACGTATTTCTCAGAAGCCCAATTGCCCAGATCGATGGTGCGGCAGCGGTCACTGCAAAACGGAAATTCGGCGTCGGTGCGCGCCACCGGCTTGCGGCAAATGGGACAGGGAATGGTCATCGGACGGGCATCTCCGGCTGCACAAATGAAGCCGCTGGCTGCAGCATGGGTTGGATGTGAATTAGCGACGCAGGCGGTGGAAAGGGAAGAGCCAACTCTGTAGCGATTGAGGGGAGAAGCGTACCAACCACGTCATAATCCAGCGCTTCGGTGATGCGCAATGTGCGGATCTGTCCCGCGCGCGGCTCATCGCCCTCGAAATCGTTGATCAAAGTAACGCCGTCTATTTCCGGCGCCTGTGACGGCATGCGGCCCTGCCACAGCAGATCGGTTTCCTCGGAAACGCCTTCCACCAGGATGGGCATTTCGCGGCCGATTAGCAGGCGATTGCGCACTTTCGAGATTTTGCGTTGAATCGCCATCAGGGTGCGTTTCCGGTTGTGAATCGTCCGCCCGTCTACCTTCCCGTCGAGTTCAAAGCTCTTGCTGGTGTCTTCATCTGAATAGGAGAATACACCCATGCGATCGAACTGCGCGGCCTTCACGAAATCGCAGAGCTCTTCAAACTCCTGGCGCGTCTCTCCGGGAAAGCCAGCGATGAAACTGGTGCGGATAGTGACGCCGGGAATCGTCTTGCGGATGCGCTCCAGCAGTTTGAGGAAGATGTCGCCGTTAGCGCCGCGTTTCATGCGCTTCAGTACGCCGGCGCTGGCGTGCTGCAGCGGCATATCGATGTACTTGACTAAGGACGCGTGCTCGGCGATGGTATCGAGCAGCTTTTGGGTGACCCGGTTGGGGTAGGCGTAGAGGAACCGGACCCACTTCTGTTGCGGCGTCTCGATTTGCGCGAGGCGGCCCAGCAGGTTCGCCAGTCCGTCTTTGAGGCCGAAGTCTTCGCCGTAGAAGGTAGTGTCCTGCCCGATCAGATTGATCTCGCGGACGCCCTGGCCGAACAATCGCGTGGCCTCCGCGACGACGGATTCAAAGCGCCGGCTGCGGAATTTGCCGCGATACTGAGGAATGACGCAGAAGCTACAGGGGTGATCGCAGCCCTCGGCGATTTTGATGTAGGCGAAATGGCGCGGCGTCGAGAAGATGCGCGGCGTGAGGTCATGGTAGAGGTAGGGTTCGACGGTTCCCACTTCGTGCTGAGCGCCTTCGCAAACGGCTACTATTTTGTCGATTTCGTTGGTGCCGATCAAGGCATCCACCTCGGGCATGTCTTTACGGATGTCGCCACGGTAGCGTTCCACTAAGCAGCCCGCCACCACCAATCGTTTGGCGCGCCCGAGTGTCTTGTATTGCGCCATTTCGAGGATGGTGTTGATGGATTCCTCTTTAGCGGGATCGATGAAACTGCACGTGTTGACAACGAGGACATCGGCGTCCGCGGCGTGTGGCGTGAGTTCATGCCCGCGCGCGGCGAGCTGACCCATCATGACCTCGCTGTCCACGAGGTTTTTCGGACAGCCCAAACTTACAAAGCCGACTTTCAAGGTGTTTGACCCAACGAGATGACGCTCCAGGCGAGCTTTCCGCGCAGCCTTCAGGATAGCATTGATGGCAGAAACGGGCTCAACAAGCCTGAATCAGTGAGTGCGGTAGAGTTTTAATCTTGTTCCGCTTTCCGTCGATCCTTATCGCACTGCTGCTGGCCGTCTCCTGCTTCGATATCGCCTCCGGCCTTGAGCACTGGCCCTTCGGCTGCTATCCGATGTATTCGCTTCTTTACCCGAAGCATTTCACATTGTTGCGGCTTTATGGAGTCAACGATGGGGGCGAATTTCCCATGAGAGGGGATGCAAGCTTTCCGCCTTTCGACGGCGCGCGTGTCACTGATGCACTGGCGCGCATCCCGAGCTCGGAACTGCCCGCCGCCTTGCTGAATTTGCTCCATCTGCACAATCGGACTACACCGGCTAAGATTCGCACCCTGCGACTGTACTCCGCCAGTTGGACGCTCCGGCCCGACGTCAAGGGGGACGAGCCGCCGGAGCAAAAGGTGTTGGTTCTCGAGGTGTCGAGCTTTGAACACTAAGCGAGTCGCCGGAGCCTGGAAGCGTTACTGGTTCGCACCCAGTCGCCCGGAAAACCTGGCGTCGGCGCGCATCGTCTGCTGTGCACTGTGTTTTCTGATCTACTTCGATCTCGACATCCGCCCGTGGGCCAGTGTTTCGCACGTGTTCTGGATGCCGATCTCCCTGTTTCGTCTGCTTGCCGGGCCGCCTCAGAAAGCCGCGTTTCTTGGCCTGCTGCAGATCCTGTGGAAAGTTTCTCTCCTCACGGCGGCGGTTGGGTTGGCCACTCGCGCCAGTCTGCTCACCGCCGCGATGCTGGGCTTCTTTGTTCTCGGTCTCCCCAACTGCTTCGGGAAAATTCATCACCTCGACGGGTTCGTGGTTTTGGTTCTCGTGATCCTGGCCGTTTCCCGTTGCGACGAAGCCCTCGCAATCGACCGGCTGTTCTGGAAGCCCCGCCCTGCCGCGCCGGCGCCTTCGGGAGGCTTTCGCTGGCCGATCAAGATCGCCCAAACGCTTTTCCTGCTCGTCTTTTTCGCCGCGGGTTTATCGAAAATACGGCAATCCGGCCTGGCGTGGATGGATCCGGGGAACATGCGCGACCTGTTACTCGCCAACTTGTTCATCCAAGCGCCTCCCACCCGCTGGGCCAGTTGGATTGCCTCTTCGGATGCGCTTTGTTCCATCGCGGCCGCCGTGACCATCGTCGTCGAACTCTCCGCATTACCAGCCATTTTCTTTCGAGTTGTGCGAGTTCCGGTGGTGATCGCTTTGCTTATGCTGCAAGCCGGTATTTCCGTTCTGATGGGAATTTACTTCCTTCCGCATCTTGTCGGGTATGCCTTGTTCGTCCCCTGGTCCAGCCTTTGGGGTAAGCTGTACGCTAACTATCATGAGTGACGCGCAGTTCCCAGCCGCACCCACTGGCCCGCTCCTGCTCCCGGTGCGGAGAGGCTCGGATGCGGTGTTGCTCTCGCTCGTCGTTCCCACATTCAACGAGTCGGCGAATATCCGGCCGTTCCTCGCGACTCTGCGTGAGACGCTGGACCCGCTGCTCGGCTGCCGGTACGAGGTGATTGTAGTGGACGACGACAGCCCCGACGGTACGTGGGAAGTTGCCGCACAGGTAGCGAAGGATTACCCGCAGCTACGCGTGCTGCGGCGGAGGGCGGAAAAGGGTTTGTCGACCGCGGTGATCCGCGGGTGGCAGGTGGGGCGCGGTGAAGTTCTGGGAACCATCAACGCCGATTTCCAGCATCCGCCGTCCGCTTTCCCGGAGATGATGCGAAGGATGGAATCGGCCGACCTGGTGGTGGCGACGCGGTATGCCGAAGGTGGATCCGTTGGCACGTTCCCGCCACACCGCCGGGTGCTTTCGGTGTGCGCTCGGCGTCTGGGGGCGCTCATGATCCCGGAAGTATTCGGCCGGGTGACCGATCCGCTGAGCGGCTTCTATCTGTTCCGCAGGCAATCCATTGAGGGAATCGAACTGCGGCCCGCGGGGTTCAAGACACTGATTGAAATTCTGGGACGTGGATCAGTGGAGCGCGTTGCGGAATGCGGGTATGAGATGCAGAGCCGGCGCAGCGGACAGAGTAACGTGAGGTGGCGGCACACGTTCGATTACCTGGTGCAATTGGGACGCATCCGCCTGGAAGCCCCACGCCACCGATGATCCTTCGTTTCGCGGTGCTGCCGTTCCTTGCGATCCTCCTGGTTGTCGAAATAGCCGGCGGCGTGCTTCGTGCGCCTTTCCTGAGCTGGAACGAAATCCGTCTCTGCCGCTCGATGGCGTTGCTGCGCGGGCTGCCGATCTATCCTGGCCGGGACGCGTTAGGCCCCGTCATCGGCACCTTGCATACGCCGCTGAGTCACGTCTTTTATATCCCCGCGGCGATGATCGGCGATCCGACTAAAGCGATTCTCGCCGGTTCGCTCCTCGCGGTCGTGGCCGTATTGGTTCCCTTGGCGTGGGTTCTGTTTCGTGCCGGTCCGCCCCGGTATCCAATGCTCTGCTGGCTGTTCGCCGCATTCCTGATCATTCAGAGTCCCGCCACCTATCACGTGCTGTTCTTCATTCACGCGGATGCCCCCGCCGTGGGTCTGGCGACGATCGCGTGCGGAGTTCTCCTGCGGCCGGACGACTTGAAGAGGTCGCATTTCTGGATGGCGGGTTTCGCCTGCGCGATGTCTCTGGCGTGCAAGCAGACAATGGCGCCGGTCGTGGTCGCGGTAGCCGCATACCTGCTCGTCGGGGTCGGATGGCGAGCGATGGCGCATTTCCTGGTCGCGGCGGCAGTGGGCGGAGCCGTACTGCTGGGGGCGATGTTGACGATTTGGCCGGCACATGACGTCCTGTTCAATATTTGGACGCTGGCTTCCGCACGGCCCCTGAAGGACGGGGCGCTGCCCGTGCTGCTCGAATCCTATCGATCTACCAGGCTTGATGCGCTTCCCGCCGTGCTGCCGCTGCTCTTCATTTCCGTTTACACATGGCGCGCGGGTTTCAGACAATTCGCTCTCGCGAATCGCTGGCTGTTGTTCGCTTTGTGCGGAGTTCTGATGCTCCCGGTTTCGATCAAAGCGATGGTAACCATCGGCTCCGGTATCAATCACTTCGGAGTGGTGCTGTACTTTTTCTTCGCTTCCGCGGCGCTGGGTATACAGTCTCACCTGGAGGATGAAAACGCGGCATTGCGCTTGAATGCGAGGATCTTCCTGGCGATGGGGATTCTGGTCGGTCTGGCGCCCGGCCTAGTTCTGACGTTAGGGCCCGGCGTTCGGAGCCTGCGCAATAGTCCGCTGCAGCAGGCAATGGCCTATGACCGTAAGCATCCGGGCCGAGCGTGCTTCCCGTGGAATCCCGTGGCGGGCCTGCTGGACGATCACCGGCTTTATCATCTGGACCCGGCTGTATACGACCGGGAAGCGGTGGGCTATGGGCTCACCAGAGAGCAGCTTCAATCCGGCTTGCCCCAGCATTTTGACCTTGTGGCGGTTCCACCGGGAGAGCGGCTGGCGTCAAAGGCCCTGTTGGATTTGACTGCCGGATACCACACGGTTATCGACCCCGAACTTCCCGGTTGGACGGTGCTTGCGAAATGAAGCGGGAGGCTATGGCTCCAGCCTCATCAGGCGCTCGTGGTGGAGTTCCGCAATCCGAGCCAGCGCACGGATATGCTCGCCATCTTTTTCGAGCTGTTTCGTGTGCTCGATCAATTGCCTTGTGTGCTCCTGAGTTTCATGCAGACGCAGTTCGGCAGTCATCGTGAGCGCTTCCAGCCGCTCGTCTATGCTCATGGCACTATTCTACAGGCAAAAGAGGCCGTCTGGTGTTCCACCAGGTCCAAACGGTGGTTGAAACCAGAATCAAAATGCCGCCCGCAATGGCCAGATTCCCGGGCCGCTCCCGATAGACCAGCCAGGTCCAGATGGGGTTCAGTGTGGGCTCCAGCAACAGCAGCAACGATGCCTCAAAAGCGGAGACGTTTCCGATGGCGCGAGTCAACAGAACGTACGCGAAGCCGATTTGAAAGATGCCGAGATAGGCGAGGATGGCCCAATCGAGCGGACGGCCTGGTGCCAGCGGGAGCGCGAAAGGCAGCGCCAGTAGACAAGCCAGAATATTTCCGAGGGTCGCGGTCTTCGCGCCGGCGGACTGGCCACCCGATCTCGCCTGCCAGCGGAATCCGGTGATCACGATCGCGTAGAGCAGCCCGGATACCAGAGCGAATAGATTGCCCAGCGGAGGATTCGGCGCGGTCGCTACTGCGCGCTGTTCCGCAAAGAAGCACATCAACAGGCCCGCGGACACAGGCATGAGAAACAGGAAATCCGTGCGCCTTGGATATTCCCTCAGAAAGACGGCGCCCAGCACGAGGATGTAAATCGGGGTGGTGTTCTGGAGGAAAATCGCATTTGCGCTGGTGGTCAATTTGTTGGCCATCACGAAGCAGGCGAGCGTCCCCGCATAGGCCAGTGCGAGCAGCCAGACGGACTTCGTCCATCCGCGCCGCGCGCTGGGCAGAAACAAGAGCAGCGCCAGCGCCGCGAAGCCGGAGCGCAGGCAGGCAATCTGCATTCCTGCCATGTGGATCGACTTGATGGCCACGCCGCCGGTTGAGAAGAGCGCCGCTGTAACCAGAATGTCGCGCCAGGCGCGCCGTGTGCGAGAGCCTTTCATGGGACCATTAAGATTATCCGCATATCCTCGTTATTTCACTTTGGCGAAGGCAGAGGTTTCGTCGACCCGATCGTCAAGAGCGTTCTCTGGAAGAGGCTCTACTGGTATCTGATCGGCTTCGCCGTGGCGTTTTGGGTGTTTCTGTTCTGGTTTAGCTTCCATTTTCCGGAACTTTACTCCGATCAACTACGTTAGCCTCATTGCTATGCGAACTTGCGCGCTTTTTCTGCTGCTGACGATGGCTTCTTTCGCTGCTTCGCCCATTCTGAAACAGGATTTTGAGCAGGATGAGATGGGCTGGCTCGCCATCGGCGGCGAGAGCAAGATTCAAATTACGCACGACCCCTCGCTGGTGAAGAACGGGAAGGGCTCGTTGGAGTTTCGCTACGAGGCTTCGGGCGCAAAGCCGTCCATTGCCGTGCTGCCTGCGCGCCGGTCTCTTACCGGAATGAAGTCTTTGAACCTCTGGCTGATGTCGGATGCGGAAACCGTCGCCGCCGTCGCGCTGATTGAGGAAAATGGCGGGCGCTATGCGGCTAACTTCTGGCTGGAAGCGAACACGTGGCAGCGCGTGGAACTGACGCCGGAAGACTTCGTTCTGATGACCGGCGCGAATGATCCGAAGGACCCGGACGGCAGACTGGATCTCGATCAGATTAAAGCCATAGCTATCGTGGATGTCTCGCAGATGTTTGTGGCGACGGGATTCGACACCCATGCGCCGATCGCGGTGGCGGATCATTCCGGTCCGCATACGCTGTGGATGGACGACTTCGAGGTGAGTCCCAACGCGCCCTCATGGGACGCGGTCAAGTCAGCGTTTCTCATCGACGACTATCGTGCGCCGCAGATCAATTGGTTTTCTATGGGCGGGGCGAGCCTGAAGCTGGATTCGAGTGGTTCCGTCATGAAGGGCAATACGATTCGCATCGATTGCAACCAGATGAGCGACCGTTTCGTGATTGTGACTCATATGCTGCCCGCGATGGATCTTAGAGGGGCCACGCATCTTGCATTCGACATCGTCTCCGACAAGGTCGCCCATCTGATTCTCGCGTTGCAGGAAAAGTCGGATGAGGGCGAGGGCCCGCGCTACCACATCGATCTGGAGGTGCCCGGCGGCAACAAGGCCGTCCACCGGGAATTGGCGTTTTCCGCGTTTGAGCTTGCTGAGGATGGCCCGAAAGATCCGGACCATAAGCTGGACCTCGATAAGCTGAAGGCATTTTCCATCGTCAACGTGACAGCCGCCTACACCGGGGAAGACAGCATCAATACAATCCGCATCGGAAAGATGGAAGCCATCAAGGCGAAATGACGATCGCCGTGCGCGTTACTTTCTGATCCATCACTCCGGCCAGCATTTCCCGGACACTGCGTTTGGTCACGGGATCTCTCAAGGCGGGCGCAAGATCCGCGAGAGGTTCCAGCACGAACCGGCGCTCGTGATAGCGCGGGTGCGGCACCTCAAAACCCCGCGAGTGGATCACGATGTCCCCATAAAAGAGAACGTCGATGTCGATGGTGCGCGGGCCGTTGGCGACTCTTCGCTGCCGCTTCAACAGGCGTTCCACGCGCTTGCAACCGAGAAGCAACTGCAAGGGGAACAGCGCGGTGGTGGCCTCAAGCACCAGGTTCAGGAACCACCCTTGATCGAGAAAACCCTGGGGCGCGGTTTCATAAATGCCTGAGACTTTCGTGATTCGGAGCTCGGGGCTTTTGAGCTGTTCCATGGCCCGGCGGAGATGCGCTTCGCGATCGCCCAGATTGGAGCCAAGCGCCAGATAGACGGTTTTCAAAACAGGCCCGGCTGCGGATTGCGATGCCGGTGCTGATCGACGCCGAAGTAATCGAAGGCGCGGTCGGTGCCCATTCGCCCGCGCGGGGTGCGATTTATGAAGCCAAGCTGAATCAGGTATGGCTCATAGACTTCCTCGATGGTCTCCGCTTCTTCGCCGATGGAGGCTGAAATCGTGTTGAGGCCCACGGGGCCCCCGCGGTATTTTTCAAGAATGGTCCGCATGATCTTCTGATCGATTTCATCAAGGCCGAAGCGATCCACTTCAAGCAGATCGAGCGCGGTCTCGGCCACCGGTTTCGTAATGCGGCCGGATGCGCGTACCTGGGCGTAGTCCCTGACGCGCCGCAACAGGCGGTTTGCGATGCGCGGCGTTCCCCGGCTGCGGCGGGCCACTTCCTGGGATCCGGCATCGTCGATCTCAACGCCCAGCAGACGCGCCGAACGCTCCACGATAGTGGTCAACTCCGCCACATCGTAGGGATTCAGGCGCAACACGAGGCCGAAGCGCCCACGCATGGGCGCGCTCACCAAACCCTGCCGCGTGGTAGCGCCTATGGCCGTGAAACGCGGCAGCGGAATGGAGTGTGTGCGCGCACCTGGCCCGGTGCCGATGAGGATATCGAGGTGGAAGTCTTCAAGCGCCGAATACAGCATCTCTTCTACGTCGGGCATGAGCCGGTGAATCTCATCGATGAAAAACACCTGTTTCAATTGCAGCGTGCTCAGGATGCCGGAGAGGTCGAGCTTCTTCTGCAGCACCGGGCCGGAGGTCTGCTGGAAAGGGACTTCCAACTCCTCGGCGATGATTGCGCCCAGAGTGGTTTTGCCCAAGCCTGGCGGCCCGTAGAGGAGGACGTGGTCCATCGCTTCGCCCCGGTGGCGCGCGGCTTCGATGGCTATCGAGAGATTCTCCTTCAGCTTCGTCTGCCCGGTGAAGTCTTTCAAACGGCGCGGGCGGAGGCTGACGTCGAACTGTTCGTCCTCGGGGATGGGCGCGGCGGAGATGATTCGGCTTTCGACCATGGCGAGTACTTATTATCGAACGAATTCGAGCGCGCGGCGGAACAGCGCGTCGAAGCCTTCCGCGGGCCCCGCGGCGGCGCGGGCTTTGCGAACGGCAGCTTCGGCGGCAGGGCGTGCGCAGCCGAGGTTCAAAAGAGCCGAGAGCGCATCGCGGTCCACTTCGTTGAGGGTGGGCTGCTCGGGCTGGGTTCCATCGGCGCCAGCCGGCGCCACCAACTTGTCCTTCAACTCCAGCACCATGCGCTCGGCCGTCTTCTTCCCGATTCCCGGGATGCGCACGAGTCGCTCGACCTCGCTGTTGCGGATAGCGCGAATCAGGTCCGGTGCGGCTAAGCCCGATAGGATGGTGATCGCAAGTTTCGGCCCGATTCCACTGACGCCAATCAGCTTCTCGAAGACCTGCTTCTCCTCAGGGCTCGCGAATCCGAACAGAGCGATGGCATCCTCGCGAACATGTGTATGAATGCGCAGCCGCACTTCCGTTCCGGCCGCCGCCAGGGCAGAGAAGGTGGAGACGGGGATGGTGACGTCATACCCAACGCCGCCCACGTCCACCACGGCCTGGTTCGGCGACTTCTCGATGAGCACACCACGCAGTAACGCGATCATGGCAACATCTGATGATGGCACGCAGGCGCTTTTTCGTGGAACAGGTTCGCCGGGGAGTGGCTTTGCTGGAGGGGGATGAGGCCACTCATCTGACACGCGTATTGAGGGTGGAGAAGGGGCAACAGTTCGAAATTTCCGACAACTCGCAAGTCTGGCTGGCGGAGGTGACGGAAGCGCGCAAGACGCGGGTTGAATTTACGGTGCTCGAGCCGCTGGAAGCCTCACCGCAACCTGCCCCGGTACATCTCTACGCGGCGTTGTTCAAGTTCGACCGCTTTGAATGGGTGGTGGAGAAAGTCACGGAACTCGGCGTTGCGCGCATCATCCCAGTGGAGTCCGCCCGCAGCGAGGAAGGTCTGTTCCTCGCGGCGCATAAGCGCGTGGAGCGATGGCGAAAGATCGCCCGGGAAGCCAGCCAGCAATCGCGCCGGACGCGGATGCCTGAGATCGCGGATCCGATTCCGCTGCGGGCGGTTGATGCGGCTACCCCGCGCATCCTGCTGGATGAACTGCCGGAGATCCCGGCTCTGGCCGTCCCGGATGATTGGACTCACGAACGTCCGCTTGCGCTGCTTGTGGGCCCCGCGGGCGGCTGGACGGGAGACGAACGGGCCATGCTCATCAAGAAGGGGTGGATCGCATGCTCGCTCGGGCCAACAGTGCTGCGCGCCGAGACCGCGGCCATCGCTGCCGTGGCAGTTGTCATGCACGGATCGTACTCGCGACCGATAAAATAGAAACAAGTGAAAACGCTTCTCCACTTGCGGGGTGAGCTGATCTACTCCGGGCCCTTGCTGCTGGTGCAGGTGCTGCTGGCGCGGAGGGCGATTCAGCGATGGCCGAAGTTTCGACGGCTGTTCCAGTTTCTGGTCGCCATCCCTTTCCTGATGGAAATCTTCGGGATGCCTCAATTCGGCGGCCGCATCCGAATGCCCGATGCGTTCGTCGTCGCGCTCGAACTGTGGCTCTATTGCTCTACCGCGGCGTATGTGGTTGTCAAGATCGGCGAACTCTTCGCCGGGCGTTTTGCCCCTCTTCCAACCGCGCCGGACCGGCGCCGGCGAGATCTGATCCTGGGCGCCGCCTACGCAGCCGCCGCGGTTCCAGTTGGCGCGCTGCTCTATGGCTCTTTCATCGAACGGGAGAAGTTCGGCGTCAGTGAGGTGAGCCTCCGCGTTCCCAATCTGCCGGCGGATTTCGAAGGCTTCCGGATTTTACAGATCAGCGATGTGCACCGCAGTGCGTTCCTGAGCCACCGGGACTTGTTGCGGGTAGTGGATGCGGCGCGCGGACTCCAACCGGATTTGATTCTACATACCGGCGATTTCATCAGCACGCAGCGCGATCCTTTGGAAGATTGTATCGACCGACTTGCAGGCCTCCGGGCGGGTTACGGCGCATTCGGCTGCCTCGGGAATCATGAGATTTACGCTGAGGTGCAAGACTACGCGACCACGTATGCGGCGCGTCGCGGCATCACGATCCTGCGCTCCCAAAATTGTGTGGTGAAGCGCGGGGGCTCGCGTTTGAACATCGCCGGGGTAGATTATCAGACCTTCGCGAACAGAAGGAATTATATTCCGGGAGCGGAGAAACTGGTGGTTCCCGGCGCGGTGAATCTGCTGCTTTCGCACAACCCCGACGTATTCCCCACGGCGGCGCGAAAGGGATTCGACGTCATGCTGGCGGGACACACGCACGGCGGCCAGGTGCGCGTTGAGATCCTGCATGCGGATCTGGACTTTGCGCGCTTCTACACGCCCTACGTCAGCGGGGTCTATTATGAAAACGGGCGTGTTTGCTACGTCACGCGAGGGGTTGGCTCGATCGGAGTTCCTTCGCGCCTGGGAGCGCCGCCTGAGATTTCCTTGATTGTTTTGACACGAAGCGTTTGACACGAACCTAATTGCGCTACCTGATTCTGAGTGATCTCCACGCCAACTGGGAAGCGCTGACCGCGGTTCTGGCTGACGCGAAACAAAGATACGACACCATCCTCTGTTGCGGGGATGTGGTGGGATACGGCGCCGATCCGAACAGGATGACGGATTGGGTGCGCGCCAATACGACCATCACGATTCGGGGCAACCATGACCGGGCGTGTTCCTCCCTGGCCGGCATCGAGTGGTTCAATCCGCTGGCGCAAGCGGCGACGACGTGGACCCATCGCGAATTGACGGCCAATAACCGCGCGTGGCTGGACGGACTCCCGGCAGGTCCAGCGGAGATCGACGGCTTCGCGATGGTGCATGGCTCGCCGGTCGATGAAGACGAGTATCTGGTGTCGCCAAGCGCCGCGGTAGGGGCGTTTGCTCTCCAGGAAACGCCATTAACGTTTTTTGGACACACGCACATACAGGGGGGATTCGAGCAGCGGCGGATGAAAGTGCTGCGGTTTGTGCCGGCGGCTCTCGGGGTGCCCGTGACCATTGATGAGTATGCCGCCTATCTGGTCAACCCAGGGTCGGTGGGGCAGCCAAGAGATAACGATCCCCGAGCGGCTTACGCGGTCTATGACAGCGCCGGTCGTACGGTTGAGTTCCGGAGGGTGCAATACGACATCGAAACCGCGCAGGAGAAGATTGTCGAGGCAGGTCTGCCGTTGATGCTCGCGGCCCGGTTGAGGATCGGGAGTTAGTCAGGCCTTACGCCGCCAGTGGATAGAGACTGATTTCCGGCATGGGGAAGTGCTTCTGATTGGCGGTGAGCAAAGCCATGCCGTGGTGGATGGCGACGGCGGCGATGTTGAGATCCGTGTACGAGAGCGTGTGGCCTGATTGCCGCCATTCCCGGCTTAACGTGCCAGCCAGTTTGGCAACTTCCGGTCCGATCGGAAAAAACTCCAGGCTATCGAGGAACTGTTCCGTTCTGAGCTTTTCACGTTCGCGCATGACCGCGAAGATTTCCGTGACGTTGACGGCGCAGCAGGCAAGCAGATGGCCTCGATCCAGCAGCTTGGCGAGATATTCCCGTTGCTTGCGGCCTCCGTTGAGAGCGTCGATGATGACGCAGGTGTCGAGAATAATTGTTGCCACTTCACGCGTTCTGGGAAGACGCCAGTTGATTCCGCCGCTTGAGTTCGCGGCCTACCACTTCCGCCGTAAAGGCGGAACGATTCCGGACGCCGACCAGCTTGTCGATTCCCTGAGCCAGATCGGCAGGCAACTCAACTAAAGTACTTGTGCTCATTGGAGACCTCCTTGCACAACTAGTCTGTACAACCATGAGTCTTGCCTGTACTTTGGGGAATGTCAATGCAGGTATTTGTCCAGATCGGGAAACAGACGCTCGTGCACCGCGGAATCATCGAGATTTTCCCGCGTGACGACGATTGGCTCGATATTCTGGATTTTCCTCGGCGTGCCGCCATCCAGCTTCTCCGCGACGGCGATGACGGTGTCATAACCCATGCGAAACGGGTCTTGCACAACCAGTGAATCGATGGCGCCGCTCTTCAAACCTTCGAGTAACGCGGGGCTCGAATCGAAGCCCACCAGCTTCACTTTGCTGTGCCGGCTCTCCAGGGCCTGCGCGGCGCCCACCGCGCTCGATTCGTTCGATGCGAAGAACGCGTCTAGTTCCGGATACGCGGTCAGCATGTTTTCCGACACGGCGAGGGCCTGGGCGAAATCGGAGTTCCCGTAGCGTTTATCGACGATTTGAATGCTGGGCGCGTTCGCAAGGATGGCGTCTTCAAAACCCTTCTCTCGCGCCATCGTAGAAGCTGCGCCCGCCTGCACGGCGACGATGGCGACCTTTCCTTTTCCGTTCAGGACCTTGATCATGCGCTCCGCCGCCAGCGCCCCGGCGTGGTAGTTGTCGGTGGCTACCTGCGCGGTGATGTCGCCGGTGTCGATGGGGGAATCGAAAATCACGAGCGGGATATGCATAGTGGCGGCGCGCTCCACCACGCTGACCAGCGCTTTGCGATCCACCGGGGCCAGCGCGATGGCATCCATGTGCTGGTTGATCATCGAATCGACAATTTGCACTTCGCCCGTGAAATCGGTCTCGGCGGTGGGTCCGTTCCAGATGAGATCGATCTTCTTTTCGCGAGCGGCTTTCACCGCTCCGGCATGCACCGATTGCCAGAAGATGTGGGCGCGGCCTTTCGGAACCATACCCACGCGGCGTGCGCCACCGCGATTGCAGCCGGCGGCCACCAGCAGCACCAGCAGCGCCAGCCAACACGATCGCCTAACCACGGACACTCGCCGCGGGGATCTTGCGGATCAAGCCGGCCAGTTCGTCCTGGTTCTCCGCGCCGATGGTGAAGCAGTCCACCACGCCGCTGTGGGCCAGGGCGTATTGCAGGCTCTCATCCACTCGGTCTCGCAACGCGCCTGCGCCAAGAATCTTCATGCCGATCACACCCTTTCCCGCCGCCTTCATCTGCTTGAGGACTCCGAGCACCACTGCGGGCGGCGCGTCCATCTGTTCTTGCGCCGGATTGATGCGCGCCAGATCCACTTCGACCCAGGGCTCGGCGGCTGCGGCCTTCAATGCGCCCAGCGTGTGGCAGGAGGTTCCTTTGGTGCGCACAATTCCGCGAGCCTGCGCCTCTGAAATCACATCCATCGCGGCCTTCTTCTTCTGAGGCCAGTCGTCATCCATCATGCAGTGGAGCAGCAGGATGTCGATGTAATCCGTATTGAGTTCGCGGCGAAAGCGATCGATATCGGCCTTCATTTCGGCGGCGGTTGTGGCGTGCGTCTTGGTCAGGATGGTGACGTTTTCCCGCCTCACGGAATTCAGCGCCTCGCGGAGATGCGGGTGGCTCCCGTACTGGTCGGCCGAATCCCAAAAAGTGACGCCGTTGTCGTATCCGAACTTAAACATAGCGGCCAGACCCTTGACGCCGAGCTTGCGAGTCTGGTTCGACGCCTTGTTCACCCCGTTGGTGCCCGTGCCCATCGCCAGGCGGCTGACACTCACTTTGCGAGGGCCCAGCAGAATGCGATCGGAAGCCTCCTTCGCCACGGTTCCGGCATAGAGATGATGCGGAAAGTTTTGTAGAGCGACGGCGCCTGCCGCGCCGTGAACCAGAAAGTCTCTGCGTTTCATTATTGCTTCAACCCGAACGAATAGAGAGTGTTGTCGTAAGTAGTCACCAGGACATGGCCGGCGGCCACGGCGATGCCGCTGAAGTGCGTGAAGCTGGGCATCGTATCGCCGCTTGAAAAGAGTTCCTTGCCGGTTGCGGCGTCGAAGGCGTACAGTATGGCGTTGCCGGTGTGCATTTGCGCTCGCTCGGCTGAACTGAACAGACCGCCCGATTCCTTCGCCTGCCGGGTAAACTCACCTGTGGACACTGCAAAGACGACGCCATTCGTCACCGCGGGTGGATCGGGAATCGACATATCCCGCGACATCCACATCGGGGTGAGCACGGGGTTGCTGTCCTTGTCCTCTACTTTGAAGGCCATGATGCTACCGCTCGGCGCGTCTCCGTTGTGCATCTTGAAAGTGGGCAGTGCTTCGGTGGTGGCGGGGCCAAGCGCCGGAGCGAACAGCCAGCGATCGCCCTTGGGATCTTCCCATGTCGCAAACGCGCCCCAGAAGCCGCGTCCGGCGAAATCGACATCTTCGTTGGCCAGCAAGGGACTGCGGTAAAGAGGCGTGCGATGGTCTGCGCCGCCGAGTGATGCGGCGTCCAGAAGATAGATCACGCCTTCCTTACCCCCGGCAACCACTAACTCCTTGTCCTTGTATGTGAATACGGCGGGAGTCGTGTTGCCCATGTCGAGATCTTTGCGCGTCAGATAGCCGCGATTCGCGGGCGTGTAGTAATCCACCATTTTGTTATCCGAGAGGGACATGCCGAAAACAGTGTCGGCAAACTTCCCGGCGGCCACGTCATAGTCGCCATCGCCTGAGGCCGCGAAAATACGCTCTTTCCCGATGGCCACGCCGCCGCGCCCCCAAACACCCGCGCCGCCGCCGGTGCTGGAAGGGATGAAGGTGACCTTATGATCGGGCGCACTAAAGTCCATCGCCCAGACGCCGGATTTCGAGCCCCCACAGCCCTGCCCAGTCGCGGTGTAGAGGACGCTGCCGTGGGAGTTCAGGCTCCAGTTCTTCGAGAACGGCGGGGTGAACTGCGTGGGCGTCACGCGATCTTCTCCGTTATTCACGTTGAGCGAGTGCAGTTTCCCGTCACTGGCGATCGCAAAGACGGTGTTGTTCGGAAGATCGCCACCCCAATGGTGTACCAGCGGTGTTGCGTTCTGCGCGCCGGGGCATAGCCAGAAGGCGCCGGCCGGACGCTTCGTGTTGTCGACTTCAAACTTTCTGCTCCACATCAGTTTGCCGTTTTCGGCATCCACGGCGGACAGAGAATCGGAAGAGCCGCCGACAAGCACGTATTCCTTAAAGCCTTTGGGCGTGATCACCCCTTCGACGACAACGGGCGCGGTAAGCGCATTCAATTCGCGCGCCTGGTTGTCGATTTTGATCTTCCACTCGAGGGTGAGGTTCTTGACATTGTCTTTGGTGAAAGTGTCTTCGGCTTTGTTCCAGCCGTTTCGCTGCGGGTCGGCTCCGAAGGTGGGCCAGTCGGCTTTCAGGAGGATGACGGCGGCAAGTGGAATGGCGAGCAGGAAGGCGATCTTACGAATGGACATGCTTGATGAGAATTCTATCAAGCAATTCGATCTCGGCTACTCGCCAGTATAATTTTGGTATGCGCAACATCACGTGGCTTTTTACCGTTCCCCTGCTCTTGAACGGCCAGACGCTCACGTTGCCTGACGGACCCGGCAAGGCGACCACTCAAAAGGTATGCGGCGCGTGCCATGGGGCGGAACTCGTGATCGGGCGCCAGGAAACACGCGAAGGATGGGCCACAATCGTAACCGAAATGGTGCAGCGCGGCGCCGTGGGGACCGACGATGAACTCTACGACGTGGTGGACTATCTCGCCAAGAACTTTTCAAAGACTTCGCCGGTTATCAAAATCAACGTAAACAAAGCCACCGCCGGCGATCTGGAGAAGGCGCTGCGGCTCTCTGAAGCGCAGGCGGCCGCGGTGGTGCATTGGCGCGAAGAGAAAGGGGATTTCAAGTCCATCGAAGAACTGGAAAAGGTCCCCGGGATAGAAGCCGCCAAGATTGAAGCCAGCAAGAACCGGCTGGCTTTTTAAAGGCGCGATATGCTGTTGTTCAATGATGAAGATCCTTCTGGCGGGCGTAGCCGCGTGCGCCTTGCTGAGCGGCGCAGAATGGCCCACCGACGGCGGTAACTCCCAGCGAACCAATTTTCAACCAGACGAGAAGATTCTGACGAAAGACAACGTCAAGAATCTGAAAATTCTTTGGAAGCTGAAGCTGGACAACGTCCCTCACGAGATGCACGCGCTGTTCCCGCCGCTGATTGTCGAGAACGTCAAGACAGCAAACGGATTGAAGCAAGTGGCCGTGGAAGCGGGCATCGACGACCGGCTTTATGCGATAGATGTGGAGAACGGTCAGATCCTCTGGAGCAAGCATTTCCAATACCCGACTCCGGAGCGCGCAGGCCAGCCCGGAGATCCCCTCTGTCCCACCGGGCAGACCGCGACTCCGGTAGTGAGCCCGATGAATGGAGCCGACGCGCGAACGGTCTATGCGCTGGCGGGTGACGGAAAGATCCACTCACTGAATGTGGCCGATGGCGAGGATGTCGCCCCGCCTTTTCAATTCGGTTATCCCAACGGGAAATCGTATGCATTGAACCTGTGGCACAACATCATTTTCACCACCACTTCGCAAGGGTGCGCCGGCAATCCCAACCAGATGTGGGCCGTCGATCTAACCGATCCGCAGAAGAAAGTGATGACCGCGAATCCGAAGAGCGGCGGCCTTTGGGGCCGCACCGGCGCGGCGGTGGATTCGACGGGAATGGCCTGGGCGCCCACGGGCGATGGACGCTATGATCCGGCCAACCACGTCTATGGCAACGGCCTGATTGGAGCTCGCGTGGAGAATGGCGAACTGAAGCTGAACGATTGGTACATTCCCTCCAATTCGGTCTGGCTGGAGAAGCGCGATCTCGACATGCAGGTGACCCCGGCCATCTTCAACTTTCACGGGCGCGAACTGATGGTGACGGGCAGTAAAGAATGTCGCGTTTATTTGCTCGACACGAGAGATGCAGGCGGCGCCGATCACCGGACGCCGCTCGACCGCACGCCGTTGTTGTGCAACGAAGAGGCGGATTTTCAATCCGCCGGAATCTGGGGCAGCATGGCGAGCTGGCAGGA
>PLFE01000192.1 GCA_003136675.1 Bryobacterales bacterium | reverse complement strand
GCGCCGGAGGAAATCCTGCTCGACTGCAATGCCATGGCGGAGGGCCACGATTATTTTTCGCTCGGCGGATTCACGGTTTCCGACGACCATGACACGCTGGCTTATTCCGTGGATTTCGATGGGTCTGAAACGTATACAGTCCATTTCAAGAACCTCACCACGGGGGAATTATTTGGTGAGACGATTCCGGAGACGAGCGCGGGGCTCACCTGGGCGGGCGACAACCAAACGATTTTCTATTCCACCTTCGACTCGACGCACCGTCCGGAACACCTGCGCCGGCACCGGCTGGGCAGCGAGAGGGACAGCGACCCGATCGTCTTTACGGAATCCGATCCGCAGTTCACCTTTGAAGCGTACCGGACGCGGAGCCGCAAGTATGTGCTGATTGTCAGCATGAACGCGAGTAAGACAAGCGAAGTATGGTTCCTCGACGCTTATCGGTCGGATCACGCGTTCCAGGTCATCGAGCCGCGTGAAGAAGGCGTCGAATACACCGCGGAGCATCAGGGCGGCCGGTTTCTGATTCGAACGAATGACGGCGGGGCTACCAACTTTAAACTTGCCCAGGCGCCCACCGCAAACCCGGCGAAAGAGAATTGGACTATTCTGATTCCCGAGCGACCGGAAGCAACACTCGATTGGGTGGACGCCTTCGAACATTTCTTCACCCTGCAGACGCGCGAGGATGGCCTGCCGCGGCTCGAAATTTATGATCAGCGCACCGGAGGGAAACACCGGATTCAATTCCCGGAGCCCACTTACGACTTCCATCTTGAGGAAAATCGGGAATACTCTACCGATCTGGTGCGTTTTGTTTATACTTCGCTGATCACACCGCCTTCCGTATTCGACTACAACGTCACCACGCGCGAACGGGAGCTGAAGAAGCAAGTCGATGTATTGGGTGGATACGACGCCTCGGAATATGAAAGCGAGCGTATTCACGCGCCAACGGCGGATGGAGAGTTGGTACCGATTTCGCTGGTCCATAAGAAGGGTCTTGTTTGGGATGGACGCAACCCGCTGCTTCTCTACGCTTATGGATCGTACGGACTGAATAGCGATCCGCACTTTTCACACGCCAATTTGAGCTTGCTGGAACGCGGTTTCGTTTACGCGATCGCGCATATACGCGGCGGCTCGGAGCGGGGACGCACGTGGTTTGAACAAGGGCGCATGTTGAACAAGCGGAACTCATTCACGGATTTCGTGGCTTGCGCTGAGCATGTGGTGAAGGAACGCTATACATCGCCCGCGAAGATGGCGGCCATGGGCGGGAGCGCCGGAGGGTTGCTGATGGGCGCCGCAGCGAACATGCGGCCCGATCTTTTTCATGCCATCGTGGCGCGCGTGCCCTTCGTGGATGTAGTGACGACGATGCTCGACCCCACGATTCCGCTGACCACCGGCGAGTACGACCAATGGGGGAACCCGGAGGAAAAGCTCTACTACGATTACATGCTCTCCTACTCGCCTTATGACAACGTGGAACCGAAAGCGTATCCGAATATTCTGATCACGACAGGACTGAACGATCCGCGAGTGGCCTTCTGGGAACCGGCCAAGTGGACTGCGAAGCTGCGCGCCCGTAAGACCGATGCGAATATCGTGTTACTGAAAACGAACCTGGGCGCCGGGCACGGGGGTGCTTCCGGCCGCTATGAACAGATCCGCGAAATGGCGTTTATCTTCAGCTTCATCCTGGGCGCTCTAAAGCCGTAGAATAAAGTTCATGCCCGTCAAATTTCAGCCCGACGGATATAGTGCCGTCACACCTTATCTGATCTGCAAGAACGCCGCAGCGGCGATCGAGTTCTATAAACAGGCCTTCGGCGCGGTGGGAACCGTGGCGATGAATGGCCCGGATGGCCGCATCATGCATGCCGAAATCAAAATCGGCGATTCCGTCGTTATGCTGGCCGACGAATCTCCGGCAATAAGGGCACTGAGCCCGCAGACCGTTGGAGGAACGCCGGTAACCTTGTTGCTCTATGTGCCCGACGTGGATTTCACCTTTGCCCGCGCGGTGGAATTAGGCGCTGCCGCGGAACGCGCCGTCGCCACGCAGTTCTATGGCGACCGCACCGGAGGCATTCTCGACCCTTTCGGTCACCGTTGGTATCTGGCCACGCATGTGGAAGACGTTTCGCCCGAAGAGATGAAAAGCCGGATGCAAGCGGCTCAGTGACTTTTCCAGCCACGTTGTACCATAAAGTGGTTCGCGCATGAAAGTTCCCTCGGATTGGTGTATGGACAATCTCGAAAGCCAGGAACTGGCCTTACTTCTCGATCCGGAGCGCATCCCCCGGCACGTTGCCATCATTATGGACGGCAATGGCCGCTGGGCCAACCGGCGCGGGTTGCCTCGTATCGCCGGACATCGCGCCGGTGTCAACCCAGTGCGCGACTGCGTGGAAACGTGCGCGCAGATGGGTGTCGAGGCGTTGACCCTGTATGCGTTCTCGGTGGAGAACTGGAAGCGTCCGCGAACGGAGATCGATACCCTTTGGCGGCTGCTCCGTTTTTACCTGCGCCGCGAGCTCCCGGAGTTGAATAAGAACAACGTGGTGCTGCGGGTGTTGGGACGCCTGGACGCGCTGCCGGCCAAGGTGCGTGAGGAAATCGACTACGCCGAGGAGCGTACGCAGCGCAATCGCGGGATGCGATTGAATCTGGCCATTAATTACAGCGGGCGGGCGGAGATTCTGGATGCGGTAAATGCCGTGATCGCCCAGGCGCGGCTCGCCGGCACGCTCGATACATTGCGGCTTGACGAAGAATCCATCTCGTCCAACCTGTACACGTCGGACCTGCCGGACCCGGACTTACTGATCCGCACGTCGGGCGAGATGCGCGTCAGCAATTTCCTCCTCTGGCAAATCGCCTACGCCGAGCTTTATGTTACCGATACCTTGTGGCCGGACTTTAGCCGCACGGAACTGATGCGCGCCTTTCTGGACTTCCAGAAGCGTGAGCGGCGCTTCGGAGGCCTGGTGATGAAAGATCCAGTACCCGCCGCGATCGCCGAAGACGAATGGATTGAGGAGACCGCCGTCTCCTCGAAATGAAGCGCATCCTCACCGCGGCGGTCCTGATTCCGCTGGTCGTTTTTGCAATCTTTTCTCACGTCTGGTGGATTCTGCTGGCTTTTATCGGCCTCATTGCCGTCGTGAGCTGGTATGAATACGCCAATATCGAGTCGCTGGACTGGCTGACGCTGATGGTGGGCGCGGCGGGCGGCCTGGCGCTGCTGGCCATTCCCATCGAGCACGTAATCCTTCCTCTGGTGATCTTTAGTCTGGCGACTCTAACGCTACCTTTCCGCGAAGAAGATCTGCAGGCAGGCATGTCCCGCGCCGCCGTGATGTTCCTGGGCGTGGTTTACATCTTCGGGGCCATGAAGACGGCCTATCAGTTGGGAATTTTGCAGGCGTGGCTGCTGCTGTTCGCGCTGGCCATTAACTGGGTCGGCGATACCGGCGCTTATTATGTGGGGCGGCGTTTTGGGAAGCATAAGATGGCTCCGCGCATTAGTCCTGGCAAGTCCTGGGAAGGCGCGGCGGCGTCCATTCTGTTTGCGGCGTTGTTCACTACGATTGGGATGCATCTGTTCCTGAACACGCCCTTGCTGAAAGCGGCGGTGTTCGGAATCCTGGGAAACATAGCGGGGCAGATTGGCGATTTAGCGGAGTCCGCCATGAAGCGCGGCGCGGGCGTGAAGGACAGCGGAACGCTGCTGCCGGGCCACGGGGGCATGCTGGACCGTGTGGATAGCGCGCTGTTTACCCTGCCGGTGGCTTATGCGATGGCGCGGTGGATGCTTCTCTAGTGGTTTCGAAGTCGATCGGCGCTACTGCGGGGGGCGGCCCTGCATCCGGCGCTTTTCTCGCTCCGCGTGGAACTTCGCATATTCCGCAGCCTGATCGGGGGTCAAAACCGCTTTCACTTTGTCGTATTGCTCCCGCTGGATGCGCTCCATATCCGGCTGGCTTTTGGCCATCAGGGCCAGCATCTCGGAATGGGTTTCATCGAGGACAGCCAAGATGCGCGTGGATTGATCGGGCGTCAGATTGAGTCTCTTTTGCAGTTCCGCGATATGGCGAGCTTTCCACTCTTCGAGCGATGGCCGTGTGTGCGCGATCACCGTCTGCTGATAGTACATCCGGTAGCCAAACACGCCGGTGGCGAGTCCGCAGCCGAAAACGATGAGCAAATAAAGAGTAGGAAGACCGTAGCGCTTCATTTTCCTGGTGAGATCTGATAGGCGGCGGTTTGCACCTGCACCGGACCGAAGTAGGCGCTACGCTGCGCAAGCTGATGGTTGACCACATTCTCGACCCAGGTCTCTTCCACCGGCGGCGGGGCCGGGGAGAGCGTCATGTAGACTCCGGTCAATAAGGTCACGGCCAGCGCGCCCGTCGCAAAGATCCGCGCGAGCCGCTCAAATACGACGCTCGTCGAGCGCCGCGATTCAATGCGGGCCCACAATTCCGGCATGAAGTTCGCGGACGGCTCACCATACTCCGCCGCCTGCCGGTAGGCGTGGAGCAGCCGGTCCAGTGTTTGGTCCTGTGCAGATTCACTCATACTGATTTATTTCCCATTGCCTTCAATACCCGCTGCCGGGCCCGAAACAAGCGCACCTTCAAAGCATTTTCGTTCACTTTGTAGATCGCCGCAAGCTCCTTTAGCGAAAGACCTTCGACTTCTTTCATGATCAGGAGCATCCGATCCTGCTCGGAAACCGCTCCGAGCAGCACCGACACCTGATCGCGCACCGCGCTCCGTTCGGATTCGATCTGGCTGGCGTTCAGGCCAGCCGCCGAATCGGCTGAAAGAATCTGATGTTCGCTCAAGTCCGCCATCCGGGATTCCGGACGCCGGCGCGCGCGGCGCAAATGGTCGTAGCAAGCGTTCACCGTCATCCTGTAAAGCCAGGCGTCGAACCCGTCGGGGCTGCGCAACTGCTCCAGGGAGAAGTACAAACGCGTGAAAACCTCCTGCCCGACGTCCTCGACATCCTCTGGCCGGAATATGAGCCTGGAGATGGTACCAAGGATACGGCGGCGGTAGGCGTGGACGATTTGGTTAAAAGCCCCCGCATCGCCTTTCCGGGCACGCTCAATTAGCTCGAATTCGACCAGCATCCATTAAACACTTTGAACGCCGGCATCCAGAAAGGCGCGGCGGCCACTCATTAGGTTACAACGAAAGCAAAAGGGAACAGTCTGAAATTGACCCAATAGGCGATTCATATCACTTGACAAGTGTGCGCTCATATTTTATGCTTGAATACAGATGAGATCGCATTAGGCGGTTGAATCTATTTTCAAATTGAGGAGTCTATTAGCTATGAGCCTTACCCATGATCCTTTCCAACACCTTCGCCTTTTCGAGGACGCCGTCACACGAATGATGAACGAGCCGCGCACCGCCCGACCTTGGTCGCCCGCCGTGGACATCTTTGAGACGGAAAATGAGCTGGTTCTCAAGGCGGATCTTCCGGACATCAACCCGGAGGAGATCGACGTGCAGGTTGAAAACCAGACATTGACAGTGAAAGGAAATCGCAAATTCGAGCAGCAGAGCGGAAAAGGCGGGTACCACCGGATCGAGCGGAGTTACGGAAGCTTTGTCCGGACGTTCGCGGTGCCGTCTACCGTGGATACGCAGAACGTCGTCGCGGGTTACAACAATGGCGTGCTGACGATCACTCTGCACAAGAAAGAGACAGCCAAGCCGCGCCAGGTGAAAGTCGCCGTAAACGGCGGAGCGAACCCGGTCGACGTGGCCCACGCGAACGCGTAATTCGTTCGTTTTTGCCGGGGCGGGCGCTTTCGTCCGCCCCGTAGTTGTCGATATCTATATGTTGGCGTCATGTTGATGTCCAGGGGGAAACCATGTTCCGATTCGATAAATTGACCCAAAAGGCCCAGGAAGCTCTCCAGCAGGCCCAGACCGTCGCAGAAAAGTCACAGCAGCAGATTGTCCATCCCATGCACCTGCTGGTGGCTCTGGCGAGCGAGCAGGAGGGGATTGTGCGTCCTGTGCTGGAGAAATGCAACGTGCAGCCCTCGGCGGTGCTCGCCGAAGGCGACCGGCAGTTGCAAAGTCTTCCGCGGGTGCAGGCTTCCAACCCTACAGGCGGCATGATGATTTCGCCCGGCCTGAATCAGGTACTGGAGACGGCGTTTAAAGAAGCGGAGCGGTTCAAGGACGAATTTGTTTCGACCGAGCATCTGCTGCTGGCGATCGCCGACGCGAAGTATGACCCGGCGGGGAATCTGCTGGCGCGTGCCGGCGCGGACCACGATACGATTTTGAAAGCCCTGGTGGCGATTCGAGGGACCCAGCGCGTGACCGATCAGAATCCGGAATCAAAATACCAAGCGCTGGAGCGGTATGCGCTGGACCTGACTGTTCAGGCGCGCAACGGCAAGCTGGACCCGGTCATCGGCCGGGACGAAGAGATTCGCCGCCTGATGCAGGTGCTGAGCCGCCGCACGAAGAATAATCCAGTGCTGATCGGCGAGCCCGGAGTGGGCAAGACCGCCATTGTCGAGGGCCTCGCCCAGCGTATCGTGAAAGGCGACGTGCCGGAGCAGTTGATGAATAAGAAACTGGTGGCGATCGACCTCGGCTCGATGATCGCGGGAACTAAATTCCGCGGGGAATTCGAGGACCGTCTGAAGGCCGTTCTCAAGGAAATCACCGATTCAAACGGCGAGATCATCTGCTTCATCGATGAACTGCACACGCTGGTGGGCGCGGGCGGGGCGGAGGGCGCAATCGACGCCGCCAATATGCTGAAGCCGGCGCTGGCGCGTGGCGATCTGCGCTGCATTGGCGCCACCACGTTGAACGAATACCGTAAGTACGTGGAGAAAGACGCCGCTCTGGCGAGGCGCTTCCAAATGGTTCTGGTGGGCGAATCCTCGGTGGACGACGCCATCGCCATTCTGCGCGGTTTGAAAGAGAAATACGAGATCCATCACGGCGTGCGCATTAAAGACGCCGCCATTATCGCGGCGGCGACGCTTTCGGACCGCTATATCACGGACCGCTTTCTCCCGGACAAAGCGATCGACCTGATCGACGAAGCCGGTTCCGCTTTACGCATCCAGATTGGTTCGATGCCCATCGAGATCGATAACCTTGAGCGGCGCATCGCCCACTTCGAGATCGAGCGCCAGGCGCTGAGCCGCGAAAAAGACACGGCGTCGCGCGAACGAACCCGTCACGTGGAGAATGAGCTGGAACGCCTGCGCGGCGAATCGGCTGTTTTGCAGGAGCGCTGGAACCGCGAGAAGAACGCGATTGGCCGCGTGCGCCAGTTGAAGGAAGAACTGGAGCAGGTGCGCAACGATTATGAGGCGGCCAACCGGGTGAACGATTGGAACAAAGCCGCCGAATTGCGCTACTCCCGCATGGCCGTGCTTGAGAAGCAACTGGAAGAAGCCGATCGAGAGCTGGAAACCATCAAAATCGGCGCGCTCCTGAAAGAAGAGATCGACGAGGAAGATATCGCCAAGATCGTGGCCAAGTGGACCGGCATCCCGGTTTCGAAGATGCTCGAAGGCGAGGTGCAGAAGCTGGTGCAGATGGAAGAGCGGCTGCATGATCGCGTGGTGGGCCAGGACGACGCCGTGCGTTTCGTCTCGAATGCGATTCGACGCAATCGAGCGGGCCTGGGCGATCCGAACCGTCCCATCGGCAGCTTCATCTTCCTCGGCCCCACGGGTGTGGGGAAGACGGAGCTGGCTCGTGCCCTGGCAGCGTTCTTATTCGACGACGAGAAGAGCATGATCCGCGTCGACATGTCCGAGTACATGGAGAAGTTCGCGGTGTCGCGCCTGATCGGCGCG
>PLFE01000129.1 GCA_003136675.1 Bryobacterales bacterium | reverse complement strand
CTGCAGAAACAGATAGGAGCGCAACCAACATTTTCATATCGGTATCTTAATCAGCCGCTTTAGCGGCACTTCGCCCGAGAATGCTTACTCCGCATCCGCCCACCCGAACGCCGCTGCTCCGCGCCAGACCTCGCGCTCACGCAAATTTCGAGTACGCACTCTCATCCCCAATCTCCCGAGCTACGGCCAGCACAAACCGCCGCAATCGCCTCATATTGCGTGCGACTCCTGGCGCCAGCACATGAGTCGACTGCCCGGTTATATCGTGAACATCATGAGCTCTCAGGCCACAGCGGGAACTGGCGCCTCATGCAATCGGTCGATCTTCGAAGCCAGCACGAAGTCGCTCTCGGTGAGACCATTCACCGCGTGAGTCCAGATGGTAACGGCAACTTTGCCCCACGCCAGAAGGATGTCCGGGTGATGCCCCTGCTGTTCGGCCAGTTCGCCGATGCGGTTCACAAAGGCCAACGCCGTTACGAAATCCGGAAAGCGGAAGGTTCGTTCGAGATGGTGGTTCTCGACGACGGACCAGAAGGGAACTTCGGTCTTGATCGCCTGCACTTGTCCAGGGGTAAGGGCGGGAACGCCGCCGTGGCATGGTACGCAGTTTTTATCGGAGAGCGGCATATCTCTTAGCGTAGTACTCCTCGGCTAAGGAAAAACGAACCTCAATCTCCATTGTTTCCGCGTTTCCAATCCCTGATAGTAAGGGTTAGTATGACATTGAACGTGTCCCAACTATCCGACCGGCGCCGACGACGGCGATTCGACCTGGAGTGCGAACTGCGGTATCGCCTGCTCGACTCGCGCCGACACATTCCCCAGCAATCGGGGAAGACGATCAACATGAGCAGCAAGGGCGTGCTCTTTGAGACCACCGCGCAACTCCCGGTTGGCAAGCGCGTGGAACTCTCGATCTCGTGGCCGGCCACGCTCAATGAAAAATGCCGTTTGAAGATGGTCGCCGTGGCTCGCGTGATTCGATCAAGTGAATCGCACGCCGCAGTGGCGCTTCAAAAGCATGAGTTCCGGACGCAAGGCGTGGTTCTCAACTAAATTTTCCCGATCAGTTCCTTTTTTTTACTCCAAATCTCTTTTGCCTTGGTGGGGCCATCGTGGAGGGCCGCATGGCTTGTTTCGGACCGCGAAACAGGCTACGCGGCCCTCTTTCTTTTGGTTGGTTCTAAGTCGCACTCAGGGTTTTTCTGAATGTGTTACGGCGCCTTCGCATCCGAGTTTACGAACGGAGCACGAAGGGTTTTGGAAAGTTCTAGGACTATCTTGGCTAAAATCGGGCAAGCGTGCCCGCGATTCGTTATGATGACACCGGGGCGCGGTGGCGCTTTTGTACAACTTGTTACATAAAGAGCGCTATTCTGAGTGAACGATGGGCATCGATGAACTGCCGGTCTGAGATTACCGAACTGCTGGACCTCTCGGCTCGTATAGGCCGTGACCCGCTGCTGGCGCAAGCCAGCAACGGGAACACGTCCATCAAGCTGGGCGGAACGCTTTGGATCAAGGCTTCGGGCAAATGGCTGGCGCACGCGGCGGACGAGGAGATCCTTGTGCCCCTGCGCCTGGCGGAACTGCGATTGAGTCTGCAGCGCGATCTGGAGTTCTCGGAGAGTTCGGTGAACGGCGGCGGCGAATCGCTGCGGCCCTCGATAGAGACCGCCATGCACGCCGTGTTGCCGCATCGCGTGGTGATTCATGCGCACTCGGTAAATGCCATCTCATGGGCGGTTCGCCAGGATGGCGAGGAGCGCCTGGCAGAACGGCTGGACGGGATTCGCTGGCAATGGATTCCATTTGTACCCTCGGGCGTGCCTCTGGCCCGTTCCATTCAGCGCGCCTTGGCGGAATCGCCGGATACCGGAGTGTTCATCCTGGCGAACCATGGCCTGGTGGTTTGCGGAGACGATTGCGGGGGCGCGGAGGAGCTGCTGCGCGATGTGGAGAGCCGCCTGGCGGTTACGGCGCGAAAGGGCGATTCGTGCGATTGCCCCTTGCCGGCCGAGGTGGATACCCTACCCCGCTGGCGATTACCGGAAACCGGGCAGTTACACGCACTGGGAATTGACGCCGTGAGCCGCAAGATTTTGCGGGGCGGCATTCTGTATCCGTGCCAGGCGGTGTTCCTGGGAACCAAGGTTCCGTTTGTGCCTGCGTCCCTACCGATTCCGAAGATGATCGAGCGTTGCGAGAGCGACAGCGACAATCCGTGCTTCTCGATCATCGAAGGGCGCGGCGTCATCGTAAGCCGGGAGATGACAAAGACCCAGCAGGCCATTCTGGACGGACTGTTTCATGTGGTGCAGCGGATCGAGGAATCCGCGCCAATCCGCTACGTGTCGGATGACGAACTGGATAGTCTGCTGAGCGAGGATGCGCACGGATACCGCCAGTGCGCGGAGTTGGGCGCTGGACGCCGGTAATCAACGAGCTTTTCCGCCGGTTGCTTCCTAGCGAACCAGCGGGTCGTCAACCCAGGGCGGCGTTGCGTCGATGAGGTTGCCCAGCGACGGCTCTACTTCCGTGATGCGCTGCTTCATCTCCCAGGCGATCTCACGGTAGCTGAAGTGCCCTTTGACCCCGCTGCGGACGCGCGAGATATACTCCGCCTCGGCGAAATCCATTTTGAACAGGAACCGGGAACGAGCGCCGAAGGGCATGAGGTATTGGTTTCCGGGAGCGGGAAGACCGGCCATGGTTTCGAGAGCGCTTGCCATGGCTTTGGTGTAAACGCTCTCCGCGCCGGCGGCTTTCAGCAGAGCGGGCGTTTCAAAACCGTGTAAACCGGTATATGCCTGGCGGAATTGGTGGCAGCGGCGATGGCGATGCATGTCGCGGTAAGCGCCCAGGTCGATCAGCATGTCGAAAGCGAACAGACCGCCGCGGAATGCCGCCAGCATTTCGTCGCGCTTCCCGCGCTTGCGGCAGGCGAGGCCGATCACTTCGCTGCGCTGTTGGGAACTCCAACCCGCGGCCATTTCATAGAGAGACCGGAAGGGGTGCTGGGTGGCCGGATAAAGCAGCGTGGCCACAATTTCGGTGACGGGGTCGGTGGGGCGAACCAGATCGACCCGGCGTGGCTCTTCCGCGGTGAACTTCGGCAAATTCTGCGCGGCCCAGGCAAGAAGATCGGCGCGGGATTCGAGCGCATAGCGGTCCTGCTCGGCGTGCCGCGCCAGAGTGGGCGCCAGCGGCTCGCGCGCACACGCTTCCCAGACGCAGCCGGGTTCGGATGCGCAGGCAACGGAGATCTCCTCGGCTACTTCCCGCAGTTCCGCGTAGGGCGATGCGCGCAAACGCCGGATCTGCTTTTCGAGCGTGCGGATGCTGGTGACCTGGCCGACCTGCGTGGGTACGCCCCAAAACAACAGATAGCGCGCGACATCGAAGGCGCGGGCGCGCAAATTGCGTTCATACGCCGCCGGCTTCATCGATTCAGGCATCGGCAATGCCCCGCGCAAATGCTCGAGCGCCAGGCGGTGCACTTCGACGTAGGCGTTCAAAAGATCGCCGGCGGCACGCGCGTAGGCAGCGGCTTCCGGCTCGCGGAATTCCGGCGGAGTGATGAAGCCCGACGTCGAGAAATCCTGATAGCGGGACGATTTGGCCTGGCCGTCCCATAGCGTTTCGTCTTCAATTTCGGTGGCGGCGAGTTCCGAGACGCCTTCGAAGCAGAGGATAGTGTGACCCAGATCGGCAATGGACTGGTGGCCGTACTGGAAGTAGAAGCTTTCGAGGAAGGACTGCGAGTTGTGGGTGCGCACCCACTCGATGGAGTCACGAATGGAATCCGGCGAGCGGCTGTAGCGCGCCAGCGCGTAGGCGCATTTCTCCGGGGGCATCGGGGAAACGGAGACGACACGCGAGTGGGGATTTGGCATTGGTTATGATAGCGAACTTGAACGATGATCTTTCACATACGGCGCTTACATCCGGCGGCACAAATTCCGAGCTATGCGCACGGACCTGACGAAGACGCGGGCATGGACCTGCACGCCGTAGAGCCTGTCGAGTTAAAACCCGGAGAACCGACGCTAGTTCCGACCGGTCTGGCGATCGAGTTGCCGCCGGGTTACGAGGCGCAGATACGTCCGCGCAGCGGGCTGGCGCTGAAGCACGCGATCATTCTGCCGAATAGTCCGGCGACGATCGACCCAGGTTATCGCGGCGAGATTCGCGTGATTCTGTTGAACCTGGGGAAGGTGGCGTATCCGGTGCGGCAAGGGGACCGGATCGCGCAGATGGTGGTGGCGAAGTATGAGCCGGTGGAGTGGGTGGAAGCGGATTTGAATGAGAGTGCGCGCGGCGAAGGCGGATTTGGATCATCGGGCAGGTAATTGCGGGAGAAGGTTGCTATGGACTGGAGGGGATACGATGGAGTCGAGGTGGTCCCGGGAAAGGTGAGCGGTGTGCCGCTGCTAAAGGGCACCCGTGTCCCTTGCAGACCAAGTGATAGAAAGCCTCGACGCCGGGGAGACGGTCGAAGAGATCGCCTACAATCATGATCTAAACCCGGACGAGATCCTGCGCCTGAAACTGTTCCGGGACGCCGGTTAGTGGGCCATCATGGCGTCGCGCCTGGCTTTGAACTCGTTGCCTGGTTTCCACTCGGGATAGGTTGCGCCATTGGCGATACGGAGGCCGGTGTCGAACAGGAGCTGCATATCCTGGGCTTCGCCGGATAAGTCCCAGCCGGGCTTTATTTCGTCGGTCACCTTGTGATAGTTGTTCATGGTGTATTCGTCGAGCTTTTGACGGCCGAAACCGGGGTCTTTGCCGACGTAATCGGTTCCCGGATGGATGTCGAGCGCGGGGACGCCCTGCTTCGCAAACTCGAAGTGGTCTGAACGATAGTAACCGCCGCGCTCCGGAGCCGGGTCGGGATTCAGGGTGCGGCCACCCTGATTATCGGCGGCGGTGCGAGCGACGTCATCGAGCGTGGACGCGCCGAGCCCGACGATGACCAGATCACGCGTTTTCCCCCACACATTCATGGAATCCATATTGATGTCCGCGAGGGTTTTCCGGAGCGGATACAGCGGGTTCTCGGCATAGTATTTGGAACCAAGGAGCCCTTTCTCCTCGGCGGTGACGGAGAGGAAAATCATGGTGCGTTTTGGAGCGGGCGTGAGCTTCGCGTAAGCGTGGGCGAGTTCCAGGAGGCCGGCGCATCCGGAGGCATTATCCACCGCGCCGTTGTAAATCTGATCGCCTTTCAGGTTGGGATCTTTGCCTAAGTGGTCCCAATGCGCGGTGAAGATGACATATTCGCCGCGCAACTTCGGATCGCTTCCTTCCACTTTGGCGACAACATTCTTTGAGCGGACTTCGCGGACCTCATTCTTGATATCGAAAGACCATTTGGCATGGAGAGCGACGGGGTGGAAATCTTTGCGAACGGCCGCCTGTTTGAGGGCCGCAAGATTCTGCCCGGCGGCGGTGAAGATCTTCTCCGCGGTGGGATAGGGAATCCACGATTGGACACCGACGCGGGAGGCATTACGGTCGGGCCGCTGGATGTCGAAGTTCTCATGCGTGTTGCTGCCGACGACGACTTCAAACGGATAGCCGGCAGGGCCGGTTTCGTGAATGATGACCGCGGCGGCCGCTCCCTTTTGAGAGGCGATTTCGTACTTATAAGTCCAGCGGCCGTAGTAAGTCATGGCCTTGCCTTTGAACATCTTCGGGTCAAGTTCGCCGGGGTGGTCAGGATCGGGCACGGCAGGGTCGTTCACCAGCATAACGATGGTCTTGCCTTTGACATCCACGCCTTTGTAGTCATCCCAACCATACTCCGGGGCGACGACGCCGTAGCCCACGAAGACAACATCGGAGTTCGTGACTTTGACCTCAGGGACAGGGCGGATGGTCCACGCGACATAGTCTGTTTTGGGCTCCAGGTTTATGGTCTGGCCGCCGGCGGTGACGGAGGAGACCGCGGTGGACCGGATGCCGAAGAGTGGGACCTCCTGAATAAAGGTGCCGTCCGGGTTCCCCGGCTTGAGTCCAAAGCCGCGGAACTGATCGACTAAGTATTTGACGGATAGCTCTTCGCCGCGAGTGGAGGGTGCGCGACCTTCGAATTCATCAGAAGAAAGAACCTTGATATGCGCGAGAAGGCCGGCTGGAGTGATGAGCCGCTCGGCGGCCTGGGGGTCAAGCGCGAAGGCGAAGGTTGCGGCGGCGAGCAGGAGGATGAATTTCTTCATGAGCAATTCTACTCCGCCGAGACGGACACGAGAGCGGCGGCGCTGGCCTGGCCGTTCACGGTGATGATGAGCGGATAGTCGCCGGGGGCGAGTTTTGGCACCTGAATGTTGGCTTGGCCAAGACCTACATAGCCGGGAGTGAGTCCAAGGAACTCGATGGGCGCGTTGACGCCGCCGATTGTGGCGGATGCGGGGAGCGCGGCTTCGGCCAGAGACGAGGCGGGTGCGGGTTGTCCATCGCCGAGCGTAGTGGTGAGGGTTCCGATTCCGGTCAGGTAGACCACCAGGATAGAGCGTACGGGGGCGGGCGCGGAATCCTGCTGGATTCTGACGATGGCCTGCGTGGGGGCGCTGCCGCGGACCCAGAACGAGGCCGTGTAGAGGGAGCCGGACTGGAGCTCGAAGCCCTGGATGAGCTGGAGCTCCCCGCTGGGAACCGAAGTCAACGTGATCTTCCGGCAGGATGCGCCGCTGTGGGGGTTAGTGGTTTCCTGCGCGTATTGAACGGAGACGCCGGCCCAGGCTGAGTTGTCCTGCCAGCCACTGGCCACGACGCCGGTGATTTGGGCGGCGCCGTCACTTACCGGAAGATAGGGACCTTCGAAGCTGGGGTTTAGAAGCGGACCGGGGAGGGTGTTTGCGCCGCGGCTGCAAGGCTGAACAGGGTGAGCAGCGGGAGGAGCGGGCACCGGAGAGACACTTCTGGCAAGGTGATTTTATTAGATCAAAGGTTGGACGGGCGTGGACGTGCTTTTGGGCTACGCGGCAGGCCTTTTCTCGCTCTCGACGGGCTTTTTTGATGGTTCCGAGGGCTGGTCGGAGGGCTCGTCGGAGGGGATCGCGGGGCTTGCGGGGCGATTTTCCGGGGTGTGTGGAACGAACCCAGC
>PLFE01000160.1 GCA_003136675.1 Bryobacterales bacterium | reverse complement strand
CGATGGAACTGTTCACCAAGCTGTTTGGAGCGTGGCTGATTTTTGTATACCACTGTTTTGATCGGATTGTCCTGAGCGGATACCTGATGGGATTGCAACGGCCCGGACAGGTGGTGTACTGGCTCCAGCCTACGGCGCAAAACGCACTTGATGGAGCGATGGGCGGGGTGATCGCGTTGGTTACGTCGCTCTGGGGCCTGCCTGAGGATGCCCCGATGTTGCCTCTGGCGTATAAGACTCTCACGGGTGTCGGGACGGGGGTGGCGCGCAGAAGTCTAAGCCACGCCGTTCAGAAAGGTTTCGTTTATCTGACGTCATACCACTCTTGTTTAGCTGCTTCAGGCTTGGCGGCTCCGTACAATCCGTATGCGCCATCCTAGAGGAGCGATGGGATGACAGAAAACGATACACTGGACGGTCAGATTGCCTCTAGGCAGCGGGTTCCGTCGACTCTGGCCGTCTTCGCGAAGGTTCTGATTATCTTTCTAGCAGGTGACCTCTCCGAATTCCTGTTTCACCAGCACCCGGCTGCTGCCTATGCGGCGGGGTGCGCCATTGGGGCGCTCCTGCAGGCACTCGTGCCCCCGAGGGGCGGCTGGAAATTGACAGCGTGGGTGACCCTCATTGCGGTCGTCGGAGGGGCTTCACGATACTTCCTCAAATCGTAGGGCTGCCTATTGCGCGCCGGTCCGGAGCCTCCGCTATATTTCGCCGCCGACACTGGGTCCATGGGTCGATCCCCCGGGGTTCTGCGACGACCTGCAAAACCACTTCGCAGGGCGATCTGATCCGCAAAACGGACGCGCTGAACAACGTAACCTGCTACTTCTACGATGCGCTGCACCGCGTCACCAGCATCACTTACTCCAGCGGCACTGGCCCGTACTCGTCCACGCCAGCGAAAAACTTTGTTTATGACCTAGCGAGCGTGACCGTCAACGGGACGGTGATCACCATCTCGAACCCGAAAAGCGCATGGTGGAGGCGTTCACGGGAACGACGATGCTCAAGCTGTCCGACGAAACCTTCAGCTACTTATGATTTTGTCAACTGGGTAGCGGAAAAAAGTTGAAGCCGAAGAACCAGCCTGCCATTCCCCCTTATAAGAAGAGGGTTTAGGCGGCGCGGAGGGGCCCCGTCAAGGCCGAGCGAAGCGAGCCGAAGGGAAGCCTTTACGGGGTGGAGCGCCGCGAGATAATAAAAAGGTTGGGGGAATGGCAGGCGCTGCCGCTGAGCAGTCCTTCCCCGCGCGTCGAGTCAGTAGCCTTTGCTTTGCGAGTTACTTCTTCTCTTTGGCCCGCGCCACCCGCTTGGGACGCGAGATATCCTCGAACCAAGCCGTAAGTCCTTTTTGAGCGACCGCTTTGCGCTCTCCGGGCTTCAGATCTTTGCGCGGCGGCAACTGCTCGCCCGCGTAGACCGCGTCTAGCGCTGTGCTAGAACAGTTCCTGCTGACGGATCGCGTCGAATCCGATCTCTCGCCCCACGCTTCTGAGTTGCTTGCGGAAGTGGAGCGCCGTCTTGCAAAAGAGGGAAGAAGGATCGTGTAAAGGCACAGCGCCGGTGAATCCTGTTAACCTTTGACGAGAGGTGCGACGTCAGTTCGAGGTTGCTTCGCTCCTCGCCACCACTGCGCAGGCGAGGCAGTTGCCCATTACGTTCACCGCTGTGCGTCCCATGTCCATCAGCGCGTCCACGCCGAGCAGCACGGCGATGCCTTCCATGGGTAAGTGGAACGTAACTAACGCCCCGGACAAGACCACAATTGCCGATCGCGGAATTCCCGCCACGCCTTTGCTGGAGAGCATCAGGGTCAGCATCATCAGCAGTTGCTGTCCCCACGTAAGTGTAACGCCCGCGGCTTGGGCGACGAATACCGAAGCCACCGATAAGTAGAGCGTGGTGCCGAATAAGTTGAAGCTATAACCTGTCGGCAGGACGAAACCGACGATGTGGGGTGGCACTCCGAAAGCCTCCATATTCTCAATGGCCAGCGGCAGCGCGGCCTCGCTGGAAGCGGTGGAGAATGCGATGAGCGTGGGTCCGCGAACGGCGGCGATGAAGCGCGCGAACGGAATGCGGAACAGGACGATCACAGATCCAAAGATGATCACGATCGAGAAGATCAGCGCGATATACAGCGTGGCCAGCAGTTTGCCTAGCCCGAATAAGACGCCCAGGCCATTGGTCCCGATGGTGACCGCGAGCGCGGCCCCGGCCCCCAAAGGCGCAAGCCACATCACGTAGTTGGTGAAACGGAACATCACCTCGGCCAGCGAACCGCAGAATGCCACCACCGGCTTGGCCTTAGCCCCCACGGTCAAACAGGCCGCGCCGAACAGGAACGAGAAGACCACGATTTGCAGCACATCGCCCCGCGCCATGGCGTCGATCACGCTGGTGGGGACGATATGTTCGAGAACGCCATCCAGCGTTTGGGCGGGCAGAGCCTGAACGGACGCGCCGGTCTTTAAGGTCTGGCCCGCGCCCGGACGCAGCAGGTTTACGGCTGCGAGGCCAATGAACAGCGCGACTGTGGTGATCACTTCGAAGTAGACGATGGCCTTCAGACCGATGCGCCCCATCTGCTTCAAATCGCCCGCGCCGGCGATGCCGTACACCAGCGTGCCGAAGATCAGGGGCGCCAGAATGCACTTGATCAGGCGCAGGAATACCATGCTGACCGGGCCTAAACCGCGCGCAAAAGACGGGGCAAACACGCCCAAAAGCACTCCCGCGACCATGCCAATGAAGATCCAGGCCGTCAGCGGAATGCGGCGAAGTTTCAACCCTCGCCCCATTTCAACTTCTGCCGCAGCACGTCGAAGAAAGAGTTTTGGGGAGGTCGCACCAGATGAATGAAATGGTCGGACCGGCAGGAATTGATGCGGTCGCCCTCATGCAGCGGTTCGCCCACCTGTCCATCCACCGTGAGAAAGGCGGAGGCGTCTTCCGCCCGGTTCACAATGCTGATGAAAACGTCGGAAGGCACAATCACCGGGCGGTTGGTGAGGGTGTGGGGACAGATCGGCGTGATGCAGACCGCTTCCACGGTGGGGAAAACGATGGGACCGCCGGCGGCCAGCGAGTATGCGGTCGAGCCGGTAGGAGAAGCCAGAATCAGGCCGTCCGCGCGATACGCGCACATGAAGTGCCGGTTCACATAAGCATCCACTTCGATCATGCGCGCGATGGACGCCTTGGTGACCACGATGTCGTTCAGGGCTTCATAAGTGGCGCGGACCGTGTCGCCGCGAACCAGCTCCACATGCAGCATGCGGCGCTTACTGATCTTATTCTGGCCGGCCAGCACGCACGCGAGTTCGGCGAACAGGCTCTCCGTGGTGATGGCCGTGAGGAAGCCGAGGCTACCGAGGTTGACGGCGAAGAGCGGGATTTCGCGGCTGCCCGTCGCGCGCGCCGCCGACAGAAGCGTGCCGTCTCCACCCAGCACGATGATCAACTGGCAGCCTTCCGGGACCTGTTCCCGCGGCAGGCCATCCGTTTGGCCGGCATACTGCGCGGTCATTTCGTCGAGGCGGCACTGGAGTTTGCGGTCGGACAGCCATTCCAGCAGGCGCGGAACAATTTCGTAGGCGGCATCCGCGTTGGGTTTGGAGAAGATGCCGATCTGTTGGATGGATGTCATGATGTGATGGCCGGTCGCGCGTGGAGTAAGAATTCGCGGTTTCCTTCCGCGCCAAGGATAGGACTCTCCATCATAGCCGCGGTGAAGCCGAGGCTGTGAAGCGCGCCGCTCACCTTCTCCCGCGCCCGGGCGTGGAGATCGGGATCGCGCACGATCCCGCCCGCGCCCACTTGCCCCTTGCCGACTTCGAATTGGGGTTTCACAAGGACCACCATCTGGCCATCGGGTTTCAAGATCGGGACAACCGCCGGAAGAATAAGGGTCACGGAAATGAAGCTTACATCGAACACGGCCAAATCGGCAAGTTCCCCGATATCGGCGAACGCCAGGTGGCGGGCGTTGGTGTTCTCGTGGACCATCACGCGGGGGTCGCTGCGCAGCTTCCAGTCAATCTGGGCGGTGCCGCAATCCACCGCGTACACTCGCGCCGCGCCATGCTGCAGAAGGCAATCGGTGAAACCGCCGGTGGAAGAACCGATATCGAGGCAAACCATGCCGGTCGGATCGATCCCGAAATGTTCCAGCGCGGCTTCGAGTTTCAAGCCGCCGCGGCTCACGTAGCGCGGGCGGTGGAGAACTTCAATGGCGGAATCCGCCGCGACCATTTGACCGGGCTTGGCGGCTTTCTGCCCGTTGACGAGCACTTCTCCGGCCATGATGAGGGCCTGGGCTTTCTCGCGGGATTCGGCCAGGCCGCGGGCCGCCACCATGCGATCCAGACGGTCGCGGGCGTTCATGATTTGCGGGAGACGATCATCCCGGCGATTTCGCGCAGCCGTTCGGCGCGGCCGCCGAACGGCGAGAGAGCGGCGCGGGCGCTCTCCGATTCAGCCTGAGCCATCTGCCGCGAGACGTCGAGGCCGTAAACGGCGGGGAAGGTGATCTTGCCCTGGTGCGCGTCCTTGCCGGCGGTTTTTCCCAGCGCCGCCGAGGATTCTTCGACATCGAGGATGTCGTCGACAATCTGGAAGGCGAGGCCGACGTGCTCGCCGTAGGCGGTGAGGGCGGCAAGCTGGGCGTCGCTCGCCGCGGCCCAGATGGCGCCCATGCGGAGGCTGGCGCGGAGCAGAGCCCCGGTTTTCGCGCGATGAATGTACTCCAGCAGGTCGCGCGTGGGCGGCTGCTTTTCGCCTTCGATATCGGCGACCTGGCCGCCGATCATGCCCTGGTGCGCGCCGGCGGCGGAAGAGAGTTCGGCCAGAAGGCGGACCTGGGCGTCGGGTTTTGCGCCAGGAAGGCTTCCCAGAGTTTGGAAGGCCAGCGTGAGCAGCGCATCGCCGGCAAGAATGGCCATGGCTTCGCCGAACACGCGGTGATTGGTGAGTTTGCCGCGACGGTAATCGTCGTTGTCGAGCGAAGGCAGATCGTCGTGGATCAGCGAATACGTGTGGATCATTTCCAGGGTGGAGGCCACGGTTTCGATGCCCGGCACATCGTCATGAATGGTCCGCGCGGCTTCCATGCATAGGATTGGCCGGATGCGCTTGCCGCCGGCGAACAGGCTATAGCGCATGGCCCGGAAGATGGTGGAGGGCTGCTCGGTTTCGGGCGGGCAGAGGCGATCGAGTTCCGCTTCCACCCGCGCCTGGCCGGCGGCAAGATATTCGGCGAGCGTCATTCTGTCCCTTATTGTGCTTTTTCGGGTTGGAGGGGTTGCGGTTGCCATTTGCCATCCTTCCGAATCAGCATTTCGACGCGCGTCTCGGCTTGCTCGAGTTGTTTGCGGCAGGCATCGCTGAGGCTCATGCCCTTTTCAAACAGTTCGAGCGACTTCTCAAGGGGCAGATCGCCGCCTTCGAGTTCCTTGACTATCTTTTCAAGTTCGTCGAGGCTGGCTTCAAAGGGGACGGCGGCTGGGGCGTCGGGCATCGTTCTATTTTAGAAAACGCCATTAGAGGTAAAGTTTTAGCATGTTCAGAAGCTTTGGATTAATCGTTCTATTTTCGATGGCGGCGCGGGCGGAAGTCTATATGATGACGCTGAAACAGGCCGTGGAGCAGGCACTGGCGCAGAGCCCGGACGTGGTGATGGCGCGCCTCGATGAACAGAAAGCGGCGCAGGCGGTGAAGATCGCGCGAGACCCGTTCACGCCGCGCGTGGACGTGGGCAGCGGGCTCGCGTACACCGACGGATATCCGCAGAGCGTCGATGGCGCGGCCCCTTCGGTTCTGAATGCCAAGGCCACCGAGTTCATCTTCAACAAGCAGCAGACGTACATTGTGGCGCAAGCGCGCGAGAACGCGAGAGGCGCAGGCTATGCCACGGCTGCCAAGAAGGACGAGATCGCTTTTCGAACCGCGTCGTTGTATCTGGATCTGGAGCGCGCGGCGCAGTTGGGCGATATCGCCAAGAAGCAGGTGGATAGCCTGGCCAAAGTTGAGGATGTGGCCAAGGAGCGCATCCAGGAAGGGTATGAGCTCCCGGTGGAGGGGAAGCGCGCGCTGGTGGAGTTAAAGCGTTCCGAGCAGCGCCTCCAAGGCATTCTGGCGGATCAGGATTTCGCGGAGCGCTCGCTGGCTGTGGTCCTGGGGCATACGGCGAGCGACCATGTGAAGATTGCCGGGCAGGAACCGCAGCCGCTACCGCCTCCGGATTCGGAAGAGGCGGCGCTGGGAGCGGCGCTGGAAGCGAATCAGGATCTCCGCAGGCTGCAATCGGCCATGGTTGCGAAGGGACTGGAGATCAAAGGCGACAAGGCGCAGCGACTGCCGCGGGTCGATCTGGTGGCTCAATATGCTCTGTTCTCGCGCTTCAACCAGTTGGACCAATACTTCAAGCGCTTCCAGACCAACAACGAGGAACTGGGGATGTCGTTTTCCATCCCGCTGCTGCCGGGCCCGGGAATCAATGCGCAGGTGAGGTCGGCTGAGGCGGATTCGCTGAAATTAAAGTCGCAATATACGGCCACGCGAAACCGCATTCAGCTCAATATTCATCAGGCGTACCAGGATATGGAAAAGGCGGAGATGTCCAAGGAAGTGACCCAGGCGGATCTGGATTTTGCGCGGGAATCCCTCAGTGTGCTGTTGACCCAGATGAGCGAAGGGCGCGCGTCACTGCGTCAGGTAGAGGAAGCGCGGATTGTGGAGAACGAAAAATGGCTGGCTTTCTACGACGCGCAGGCTTCGGCGGAGCGGGCCAGATTGTCGGTGTTGAAGGAGACCGGACAATTGCTGGCGTCGCTGCGTTGATTGCGGCGTTACCGCGAAATGCGGGCCGGGATGCTGGGACCCATCGGCGCGCCCATGGGGCCCGTCGGGGGTAAGGGCGGCGGCGGTGGCGGCTCGTTCAGTTTGGCCGCGATCAGCGACGCCTTCGCTCTGGTGAATTGTGCCGTTCCGGGTTTCGCTCCCGTGGCTTCTACCTGAGCATCGGTAATTTCGCCTGCTTCCGGCAGATACTTCTCCAGGTAGTTTCGTAACCGGTCCTGAATGAGGCGCTGATCGGAATCGTAGAGAAGGTAGAGGATCACCACCGGCGGGGCGGGGAAGATGGTGTTGTAGATGTGAGAAGGGCGCCGGACCCCGGGAGCTTTCAATGCCGTGGCCAGTTTGGTTACCTGCGGTTTCAGCTTCTTGGCCTCTTCGAGTTCAGCCGGTTTCAATCCAAACGCCGAGGCGAATTTGGCGCGGTCTTTGGGTTTTGTGTCTTCCACCAGCACTTGCAGAAACAGGGGCCAGTAGGAGCCGCGTCCCGGCAACGTGCGGCGCAGTTTTTCAAACTTGGAGAGGCCTTCCAGGTTCAAAGTGTCGGCGGGTACGGGAAGAAGGTGGCGCGCGTCGAGCTCGCGCAGAATTTCGGACGGTTGATTCTCTTCGGAAATCATCTCCAGCTCGCGCCTCCAATCCGCCGTGGTGAGAGAACCGGCTGCTCCGGACTCCACTGCGGAGTTGAAGTAGCGCTCGGTGCGCTCTTCAATCTGGAAGCTCAAACGGTGGCGCAGCCGGATGGCGCGCAGCAGCCGCAGCGGCTCGTCCAGAAATGCGGCGGGGTAGCACAGGCGGATTTCACGGTTGTGCAGGTCCGACTGCCCATTCATCGGGTCGCGGATGAGGCCGCGCGACGCTTTGGCGAGCGAGATGGCAATCGCATTCACAGTGAAATCGCGGTGGCGCAGGTCATCCAGCAGGTGCGCGGCCTTCACCTTGGACGCGCCGCCCTTGGACGGGGTCTCGATATGCGCCATTCGGAGAGAGCCGGTGGCGCCGCCCGGCAGCCGGATCTCCGCGGTTTTCGAGACCGGATGTTCTTCAATGACGGCATCCGGCAGGCGTTTCGAAACCAGCTTGGCGAGTTTCGCGGGCGCGTGGTCCTCGAACGTGAAATCGAGATCGCTGATGGGAAACCCACCCAGCATATCCCGCATCGCGCCGCCGGTGAGATAAATGGCAATTCCCGCCTCGACCGCGGCGGACTGCACTTCTGTCAAAAGACGGTTCTGCTCTTGGTTGACGAGACTTTCGAGCAGGTACATGTAGTCGCTCATGAATTCCTAAGACCTGGGGTGATGCTGGTCAACCTGGCTTCGGAGCCTCGACCGCATCACGTGCGTGTAGATTTGTGTAGTGCCGATGTCGGCATGACCCAGCATGGTCTGCACACTGCGCAGATCCGCGCCGCCTTCGAGCAAGTGGGTGGCAAAGCTATGCCGCATCACATGCGGGCTCAGATTGTGAAAAACCCCGATTTGCCTGCCGTACCCGGTAATCAGTTTCCAGAAAGACTGCCGCGTCATGCGGGAACCCCTTGTGGTTACAAAAAGATAGGGGCATTGACGCTGTTTCAAGAGCTTCGGCCGGCCGGAGCCCAGATAATCGTCGATGGAGCGCAACGCGTGCGATCCCACCGGGATCAGGCGCTGCTTATTACCCTTGCCAATCACCGTAATCACACCGGCTTGACTGTTCAATTCTACCAGACGCACTGCGCACAGCTCGGAAACGCGCATTCCGGTCGCGTACAGCAACTGCAACATGGCTCGATCCCGGGAGCCCTGAGGAGTAGAAGCGTCGGGTGCTTCGAGGAGGGCGTCGACTTGGGCGCGCCCGAGAAATTTCGGAATCGCCGACCAGATTTTCGGCGATTCTATGTTTTCCATGGGGTCTTTGGCGATGCGTCCTTCACTCACGAGGAACTGGAAGAATCCCCGCAAGGTGGTCAATTGCCTCGCGATGGAGCGGCTTCCCAAGCCTGCATCATATAGACTACGGATGTAGGCATGGATGGTTTCGACGTTGCTGCTTTGCTCGAGGTTTTCCCCGTTAAACTGTTCAAAACGGGAAAGATCCATTGCGTAAGCGGAAAGCGAATTTGCCGCAAGCCCTTTCTCGATCCGGCAGAAATGGAGAAACGACTTCTGAGCGGCCTGAAGAGATCCAGACCCAGCGCCGGTGCTTGGGGGTGCCGTAATCGGCATCTGTGAACTTAATGATACAATGTCGGCGCAAATGTTTGAAACAAAACGAATCTAAAGAGGCAGTTTGGCAACATCCTCCACCAAAAAAGTTGTGGTGCGCCGGTTTGACCGCGAGCCACTATCGGGATTTGTGAGTATGCTGACATACCAGCAGCCGACAGGAGTCGAGCTGCTGAAGCAGGATGGTCAGATTACAACTGTCCCCTACGGCGAAATCAAATCCATTTGTTTCGTGAAGGAGTTTGAGAGCGCCCGGGAGCCGCTGGAAGGCGGCGTTTTCCAAACGCGCCCCAAAATGGAAGGGTTGTGGATCCGGATGAAATTCCGGGATGGGGAAGTGCTGGATGGGGTGCTACCGAACAACCTTCTGCAACTGGATCCGTGGGGGTATACGGTGACGCCGCCGGAACCTTATGCGAATCATCAGCGGATTTTCGTTCCGCGGGAAGCGCTGGATTCCATTCAAGTGCTGGGGGTGGTGGGTAGCCCGCTGCGGAAGAGAACTTCGAAACGGGTTAAGCCCGATACGGCGCAACCGGGGCTGTTCGGGTAGGGCTACCGAATCCGTGGTGGGGGGTGCGTTGCGATTCGAGGACGGCTTCCCCGAGGTCGCGCCAACATTTTCCGTCTTCGCTTTCGACGAAATGCAGCGTCTCAACCGGGAACGAGCGCGAGAACCGGAAGGCCTTCCACTGGCGTTGGGCGGTCTCGAGGGCGGCCTCAGCGGCCTCCGGCGCAATGCGCTGGGCGAGTGTGATGTGGGGGCAATACGGATAGGCTTCCCGATAGTTTAAGACTCCCGAATTCATGGTTTTGTACATTTCGAGCAGACGGTCGCGGCCGCCGGCGATTTCAATGTAGACCACGTTGGAGACGGGAAACAGCTCGATGTCGCCGAGACGGAGCGAGAAAGGATCGAAATGGCGGGCCATTTCGCGGACCTCATCGAGGGCTTGACGGGACGTGCCGAGAATACGGCGAGGCGGCAGGATGGTGACGTGCGCGCGCGGACTGCAATCCGGCACCAGCTCTAAACGAAGGTCGTCCAGAAACTGCGCCAGTGGGTCTGGCAGGTAACTGACGAGCGCAAATTGCTTTCCAGCGAGTAGACTGTTCGGCGAGGAACAGCCGGAAGATATTCCCATAACAAGAACGGCTGTTTTGATAGTAGCGCGTTCGGGGCGATAACGCACGCGGCGAAAAGTCCGGGGTGCACGGTCCGGACTCTCGCCACGTCTTCTATTCCCCGTGCAGCGCGATGGCTACGCTCTGCGCGTCGTCGCTGGCCGTATTAGATCCCCAGATGGCTGAAGAGCCCCAGATGGCGCTCTGCGCTGACGGAGACCAGGAACCCCAGATGGAAGTGGAACCCCAGATTGCCGTGGAACCCCAGATCGAGGTGGAACCCCAGATGGAGGTCGATCCCCAGATGGAAGTCGAGCCCCAGATGGAGGTTGAACCCCAAATGGCTGTCTCGCCGGCAGGCATGACAGGGCTCACGAACTGAGCCTGGCCCTGGGCCACCGGCACGACGGACGGAGATATGGCAACGCCGCCGCCGGTCGCGGTGGAATTGAGCGCCGCCCACGAGTCGAGATAACCCGCGCCCACCGTGAACACGTCGTAATAGCTGACGTAGGTGATCCCGCTGGCGGGATCGGTGACGGAACTGGATGCCGGGAAAGTCTTACTGGCGGTAAGCATCAGCCGCGCCTTAATGATGTCTGGCGTGAGGGTCGGGTCATTCTGCAACATCAAGGCGACGGTTCCGCTGACCATCGGGGAGGCCATGCTGGTGCCGCTGAGCTGGTAATAGCTGGCCGAATTTCCGGCCGGCGCCGCGCTTTCGTAGAAGCTGAGCGGAACGGCGGTGGAGGATGTTTGCGCCAGTGTTGGGTTGTCGCTGGAGAGAGCCGAGATGATCAGGTTTCCGGGGGCGACGAGGTCGGGCTTGACGATTTGGTCGACGGGCGTGGGTCCCTTGGAACTGTAACTGGCGATGGTATCGTCGGAGCGGTCGATGGTGCCGTTGTCCTTCATGGCGCCCACGGTGATCACGTAGGGGTCATTTCCTGGTGCGGCGATGGTGCCATATCCGTAGTTGCCGACAGAATTGTCGCGGCCTTCGTTACCCGCGGCAACCACCACCGTGATTCCGGCCTGATAGGCGGTTTCGACTGCGATGCAAAGCGGGTCGAGCAGGTAGCTCTCATAGACTGCCCGTCCGAGCGAGAGATTGATTACGCGAATGTTGTAGATGCTTTGCAACGCAACCGCTTCGTCGATGGCGGCGATCACCTCGCTGTCCGAGCCCTGTCCGTTCTCATCCAGCACGCGGAGGTTGACCAGGTTGGCGCCGGGGGCAATTCCGCGAAATGTGTTGGTATATTGGCTGCCCGAGGAGTCGGTTGCGTTGCCGGCGATGATGCCGGCGACATGCGTGCCGTGCCCATAAGCGTCGTCGGTCGTGGTGTCCCCTGATACAAAGCTCTGCGCAAACAGGATGCGGGACGCGGCTGAGCCGCCCAAATCATCATGCGCGGTGATGCCGCTATCAATTACCGCGACGGTGATGCCGTTGCCGATAATGCCCTGGGCGAAGGCGAGATTTGCGTTGGTAGTGGGTTCTGCGTACTCCAACTTGGCGCGCATGCCGCGATCGGGAGAAAGGTATTGCACTTCCGAGTCCGCGGCAAGCCGTAGAAGGCCGGCACGCGGAACACTGTAGAGACCGGCTCTGGCGGACCGCAGGACGCGCGTGAGCGAACCGCCCACGCTTTTCACTTTATTATTTTCGTGGGCGCCGGGTATTACGCTAAAACGAATAATGACGTTTACGTTCCCCGCTCCAAGGACGGAGAGGTCTGGTGAAATTTTCGACGGACCTGCGATCAGGCTACTCGTCAACACGAGTAGGATCGGAATAATTAGCTTGTAATTCAATTGACTACCTCGGATTTAGTGTGCAGTACTTAGTAGGGGATATGCTATTGCCCAGTGCATTAGACGGGTCTAAGCTTAGGCCCTTAGAATCAAGGAGTTAGGTGCGATTTAGTCCAGATCGGGGCGCGTTCCAGCGCAACTGGCCGCTGTATGTTTTCGAGGGGCTCGAACTTGCCTTGTTCATGATTTCGGCCTGCGTTTTTACCGTGTGGCTTTTCCACCCCGCGTATCCTGCGCCGCACCGGTTTCCGAGCGCCGCGGTGAGGCGGATGTTCATGGGAATCGCCATGGGCATAACGGCTATTCTAATCATTCACTCCCCGTTCGGTAAGCGCTCCGGCGCGCACTTCAACCCGGCCATTACCTTGACCTATTTGCGGCTGGGGAAAATAGGCTTATCGGATGCGGCCTTCTACGTAATTTTTCAGTTCCTCGGCGGAGTGTTCGGAGTGGGGGTTTCGGCCGTTCTTCTTGGCCCCAGCATCGCCGCGCCGAGCGTCGATTATGCGGTGACGGTGCCGGGGTTATACGGTACAGTTGGGGCTTTCTGCGCCGAACTTTTTATGGCCACGCTGCTGATGGCCGTGGTTTTGTGGAGTTCGAACCGGCCTTCCATCGCTCGTTACACGAGTTACTTTGTGGGAATCCTGATCTCGCTGTATATTCTGTTTTTCGCGCCGGTCTCCGGATTCAGCATCAACCCGGCGCGTACGGTCGGATCGGCGGTGTTTGCCGGCGTGTGGACGGCGGTCTGGGTATACTTCGCCGCGCCTCTACTGGGAATGCTTGGCGCCGCGGAACTTTACGTGCGCAGTTATGGCGCGGACCGAATCCTCTGCGCAAAGCTTCATCCCGATCCGAAATACCCATGCCCGTTCCTCTGCCAATATCCGTTCCACCGGCATCCGGCAAGAAGGTAGCTTCTAGAGGGCCTGGGCGGCCTTTAGGCGAGCGCGAGATTCAGATTCTCGATGGCTTCGTCGATTTCCGCTGTGTTCTTATAGCCCACGGTGACCGAATCGACACCGGCATTCCGAAACGCAAACCGCATGGCGGCCTGGCGGTCTTCACGGGCGGTGAACTGACCCTCACCCACGAGTTTCATGCTGATCACCCCCATGCCATCTTTGCGCGCCTGCTTCACGTGCGTTACCACTTCGGGCACGTTTCCGAGTCCGTTGGTGTTGAAATCCTCAGCGTCCATCCGTACGCCTTTGTGGTTCATACGGATCATGGCCACCTGGAGCCAATCGCTTTGGGGAACCTGACGCAGCGCGGGAAGCCCGTGTACGGAAGCGCCATGGGAGACGATGGCCTTCTTCGATTGCATTTCCATGATTCCGTCCTGCCACCGGATGCTATCTGCGGGCCAGGTGGAGGTGTGTTGCCAGTGGAGAAGCATGATGTCGAAGTAGTCCGTATTCGCCAACTTACGCAGTTCGTCGATCTTGGTCTCAGGATTCACATCGCCATGGGTCGTGATCTTTGACATCAGCCGGTAAGAATCGCGAGGAATGCCCTTCAAGGCCACGCCCAGCATACGATGCATGTCGCCATAGGACTCGGCGGTTTCAAAGAAGCGAACGCCGTTGTCATAGGCATAGCGAACGAGTCTGGTGAACTGATCCTGACCGAGGTCGCGCTGCACTTGCCCGCTCATGCTTCCGGTGCCAAAGGCCAACCGGGTCACCTTGACTCCGGATTTTCCGAGAGTCACCCAATCGGTGGCGGACTGTTTCTCCGCGCGAAGCGGAAAGCCTCCAAAGCCGGCGAGCGCGCCCGCGGCGAGCCCGGTTTTCAGAAATCTACGTCTGGAGCAAGGAGTCACTTTTGCTTTCCTCCGATGCGGGAATCTTATCACGAACGCGAGCCGCTATCTTAAGACATATGGCTACCGAATACGACGCGATTGTGATCGGCACCGGGGCAGGCGGCGGAACGCTGGCGCTCCACCTGGCACAAGCCGGGAAAAAGATCCTGATTCTCGAGCGCGGCCCGTTCCTGCCGCAGGAAAAACTGAACTGGGACACGTCGGCCGTCTTCCTCGATAACCGGTATCACACGAAAGAGGCCTGGCAGGATAAGGATGGCAAGCTGCTGCATCCCCAGCAGGCATATTACGTGGGCGGGCAGACGAAAGTATATGGCGCGGCGATGTTCCGCATGCGTGCCGAAGACTTCGGCGAGATCCGGCATAAGGGCGGCGTCTCACCAGCGTGGCCCATCTCTTACGCCGAACTGGAGCCTTACTATACGCGGGCGGAAGAACTATTCCATGTCCACGGAGATTTGGGGGCGGCCCCGGCGGTTACGGGCGGATACGGCTCTTCTTTCGATCCCACCGAGCCGTTCCATTCGAAGAAATATCCTTACCCGGCGCTGACGAATGAGCCGAGGATGCAAACCATTGAGGACGCTGTCCGGCGGCTGGGGATCCACACCTTTCCTATCCCGCTGGGGCTGAAGAGGAACGCAGCCGACCCGCTGGCGTCGAAGTGCGTTCGTTGCGATACGTGCGATGGTTATCCGTGCCTGGTGCATGCGAAATCGGACTCGGATATTAATTGCATCCGCCAGATTATGCAACTGCGGAACGTCACCTTGATGACTCATTCGCGCGTGACCCGGCTGCTGACTAATAGCACCGGAACGGCGGTTACTGCAGTGGAGGTGGTTCATGCGGCCGCTCCAGGTGCGCAAACGGCGACTTACAGCGCGGGTATTTTCGCGGTATGCGCCGGCGCGGTGAACTCCGCCGTGTTATTGCTCGCGTCAGCGAATGACAAGCACCCGAACGGCCTGGCGAACAGTTCCGATCAGGTGGGCCGCAATTTCATGTATCACCAGGCGGACGCGCTGCTGGCGCTCGGCGCGGACCGCAATGAAGACAGTTACACCAAGACGTGGGGCACTAACGATTTTTACCTGAAGGATTCCGATCCCAGTTATCCGTTTCCCCTTGGCCAGGTACAGCCGGTGGGCAGCTTTCATTTCGAGATGATGAAAGGCGACGCTCCGCCATTCACGCCGGGATTTGTGCTGGAAACCATGAAGCACCACGCCGTGCCATGGTGGCTGACAACGGAAGATCTACCGGACCCGGAGAACCGGGTTACGCTGCATAGCACCACGCCGTTGTCGGTGGCGCATGCGCAGCCGGGTCTGGCGGGGGCGCATCCCTCCGGAGATACCGGGCCCACCAATCAATCCGAGCCGGTTACCGATGCCGCGCCTCAGCGGATCAAGCTTTCCTATACGCCCAATAACGTCGAGTCCTTCGAGCGTTTGAAAGACCGCTGGGTGGATGTTCTGAAGCAGGCTGGGCACGCCACCACGTCGGTTCCGCTGCATGCGTACTTCAAGAAGCGCATACCGCTCGAAGGTGTGGGTCATCAGAACGGTACGTGCCGGATGGGGACAGACTCGTCGAGCAGCGTGCTGGACACCAATTGTAAGGCGCATGACCTGGATAATCTTTATGTCGTGGATGCCTCGTTCTTTGTTTCGGCGAGCGCGGTGAATCCTTCGCTGACAATCATCGCCAATGCGATACGGGTAGCGGACCACTTATTGGCGGAACGCTTGAAGTGAATCGAAAACCGGAACAAAGTCACTATACTCTTTCCGTATTACCAAACCGGGTTGTTTCCGTGGCGTGCTAGAACTTTTTCATTCGTTTTTGGCCGAGATTTGTACTACACTGCACTGGAAGAGGCTTTTTGTATGGCCGCTTGCAGGACGACAATCAATATGGATGTGAGACACAAAATCGGCTGGGCTCGCGCACTTGCCTTCGCCATTGCACTTTCAGGAGCGTCGGCGGCCTACGCCCAACACCAATCCCCCGATGTCGGTTTCGCGGTGACCACCGGGAACAACGAGGTCTATGTGGGTGGCCAGGTTGTTGGCCCGATTCCACCCGCGGGCCAAAACACCTATCTGGGGGGCAACGGAGACAGCTTCCTGCAGGCATACGACCAGAGCGGAAACGTGAAATGGACGGCGGAGTTCGGTTCGGTCGCGCAGGATCGAGTGCTGGGCGTGGCGGCGGATTCCACTGGAGTGTATGCAGGTGGATTCACCATGGGGGCGATGACGGGACAGACCTTTTACGGTTCGACCGACGCCTATGTTGCCAAGTACAGCCTGACGGGCCAGCAGCTTTGGATGCACGAGTTCGGTGGTCCTGGAGTGGACCGGGTGCAGGCGGTCGCGTCGAATGGAACCTATCTCTATGTGACTGGCTACACCTCTGAATCCCTTTATGGCCAACCCTTCCTGGGAGAGCAGGACTGCTTCGTACAGAAGTGGAGCCAAAACGGAACGTTGTTATGGACGACTGAATTCGGAACGCCCGGGACTGACCGATGCTACGGAATCATCGTGAATAAGAGCGGAGTGTTCATCGCGGGGCGCACCGACAACGTTTTTGCCGGGAAGACCAGCATTGGCCTATTGGATGCCTTTGTTACGCAGTTCGACAGTAACGGAAACATGATTTGGCTCAACCAGTTTGGAACCACCGAGCCGGATCGCGGCTGGGGGATCGCGGGCGACTCTACCGGCGTTTACGTCACGGGCCGGTTCGGTGCATCGTTTGATGGCCAGCCCTATGCGGGTGACGACGACTCCTATATGGCTAAGTTTGATACCAGCGGAAGCCTGATTTGGGCGAACGAGTTTGGCACGCCCACTTTCGACCGGGGCAATGGCGCGGCCACAGACTCAACCGGGGTCTATGGCATCGGCCTTACCGAGGGTGCGCTTCCCGGGAATGTGAACATGGGTTCGGATGATTGTTACATCGGCAAATGGACTACCGCCGGCGCACCTCTCTGGATGGTGGAGTTTGGCACCACTGGGCTTGACCAATGCTGGGGTGCGGCTACCGATTCCACGGGTGTTTATATAACAGGCGAAGCTGGAACCGCGTTGCCCGCTTACCCCGCTGACACGAATGGCGGATTCCTGCTCGAAAAGTACAGCACGAACGGAGCTTTGCTGTGGAGCCGCGAGGTTGCGGTGCCTTCAGGCTCGAGCGCCGTGGGGTCTCCGGATCAGGAATAGCCCGGACTTTTTCCGCTCAAGCCCACGTTTGGCTTTGCGCACCCGTACGGTCCAAATGAAACAGGAGTGGAGACAATGAAAGCAAAGCAGCAACGTTACTATTCGCGCGCGTTGGCCGTGGTGCTCGGACTCTCGGCCGCGGTTTTGGCGCGAGCTCAACACCAGTCAGCCGACGTCGGATTTGCGGCCAACACGGGAAACAATCAAGTGTATATCGGGGGCCAGGCGGTTGGTCCGATTCCGCCTAATAATCCCTATCTTGGCGGCAATGGGGACAGTTTCATCCAGGCTTACGATCAAAGCGGGAATTTGCAGTGGACCGCGGAGTACGGCTCGACCGCGCAAGACCGCGTGCTTGGAATCGCGTCGGACGATACCGGAGTGTACGCCGGGGGGTTCACCATGGGACCGATCACGGGCCAGACGTTCGGCGGATCTACGGATGCCTACGTGGTCAAGTACGGCTTCACTGGCAAGCAACTTTGGATGCATGAGTTCGGAGGGCCGGCGGTGGATCGAATCCAGGCGGTCGCATCGGACGGCAAGTATCTCTACGTGACCGGCTATACCTCAGAGTCGCTGGACGGCCTGCCATTCGAGGGCGAACAAGACTGCTTCCTGGAGAAGTATGACCAGAAGGGGGACGTGCTCTGGACGGTTGAATTCGGGACTCCGGGGACCGACCGGTGCTACGGAATCGTGGTGAACACGATGGGCGTATTCATAGCGGGGCGCACGGACAACGCTTTCCCCGGATATGTGAACCTGGGCGGGTTGGACGCATTCGTGACAATGTTCAACGGCGCGGGACACCAAAGCTGGCTGACGCAGTTTGGAACAAGCGCGGACGACCGCGGCTGGGGGATCTCGGCAGACCCCACGGGTATTTATGTCACCGGCAGAACCGAAGGAGCCTTTGCGGGCTACACCAATAAGGGCGGCGACGATGCCTACATGGCGAAATTCAATTACAGCGGAGGCCTTCTGTGGTTGAACCAATTCGGCACGCCTTACCTTGACCGCGGTAACGCGGTCGCGACCGATTCCACAGGTGTTTATGGGTTAGGTCTCACAGACGGGTCCATCGCGTCGAGCGGTTCGAATCTGGGCTCGCGCGACTGCTACCTCCGCAAGTATGAGGAGACCGGAACGGTTCTTTGGACTACACAGTTCGGAACCAATCAATTCGACCAGTGTTGGGGCGCGGCTACCGATTCGACGGGCGTCTACGTCACCGGAACCGCTGGCGGAGCTCTTCCCGGGTTTCCCAACGATACTAACGGCGGCTTTTTCATTGAGAAGTTCGACCAGAACGGAAATACGCTCTGGACTCAAGAGGTGGCGGTTCCACCCGGATCGAACGCCGGAAGTCCGATTGAATAAGTTATACTTAGTCTCTGTCTTACACGCAAGGTGTAACGAGCCCACGTCCGGCCCTCCCTGGAAAACCCAAAAACGAGATAACCCAAGACGGGTAGAGAGTAGTCAGCAATATGAAAAAACATCAAAGTAGCTGCCGTTTTCAGGCAGTGGGGCTACTTATGGGGCTGGCGTTCGGCGCGGCGGCGCAGGCGCAAGACCAATCTTCGGACATCGCGTTTGCGGTGAGCACCGGCAACAAGCAAGTGTATATCGGCGGGCAAGCTGTTGGGCCGATCCCTCCCAATCAAACTTATCAGGGGGGCGCTGGCGACAGCTTTCTGCAGGCCTTCAACCAGAACGGTAAGTTGCAATGGACTGCCGAGTTTGGCTCCAGCGGCCAGGATTGGGCGAATGGTGTGGCTTCGGATTCCACCGGAGTTTATGCGGCTGGACTGACCGGTGAGCCGGGTTTTGCCGGCCAGACTTACTACGGCGGTACGGACGCGTACCTCGCGAAGTACAGCTTGACCGGCACGCAACTCTGGTTGCACGAGTTTGGTACGGCCGGGGATGATCGTTTGCAGGCGGCTGTATCCGACGGCACTTACGTTTACGTGACAGGATATGCCAGCGCGTCTCTTTACGGCCAACCCTTCGCGGGCGAGGAGGATTGCATTGCGCAGAAGTGGGACCAGAACGGGAACCTGTTGTGGACCACGGAATTCGGCACGCCCGGAACGGAGCGCTGTTACGGAATCGCGGTGAACTCGATGGGCGTGTTCGTCACCGGGCGCACGGATGGCACGTTCTCGGGGCAGAAGAGTGAGGGTGAAGAAGACGCACTGGTGACAATGCTGGATCTGAACGGGAACCAGATCTGGCTGGAGCAATTCGGAACTCCTTACGCGGACAGGGGCTGGGGAATCGCGACGGATTCCACCGGCATTTACGTTACGGGCCGCACCGAAGGGGTTTTCGGCACAACCCAATACCTTGGCCTGAACGACGACAACGCCTATACGGCTAAGTTCAGCTACAGCGGGGCGATGCTTTGGGTGGACGAATTCGGAACCCCGGACTTTGACCGGGGCACGGCGGCCGCAACGGATTCCACTGGGGTTTATGGCGCCGGATACACCAGCGGCGCATTGCCCGGCAACGTCAACTACGGCTACAAAGACTGCTACATCGCGAAGTGGAACACGGCCGGCGGTCCGCTGTGGACGGTGCAATTCGGATCTAACCAGGACGACGTGTGCTGGGGTGTGGCCACCGATTCGACCGGCGCGTACGTATCGGGGACATCCGGTGGAACTTTGCCAGGGCAGATTAACGCGAAGCCCAATGGCTTCTTTCTGGAAAAGTTCGACGTGAACGGAAATTCGCTCTGGACGCGCGAGATTGAGGTTCCAGCCGCCAGTGGGGCGAAGTAGAGAGGGCGGGGAACCATGATGAAAATGAGAGCGCTCTCCATCGCAGGCGCCTTGGCGCTTGCCGCCGCCGCCCACGCGCAGACCGCGTCGAACGACATTGGGTTCGCTATCGCGACGGCGAACAATCAGGTCTATCTCGGGGGCCAGGCCGAGGGACCGATTCTGCCAACTCTGCCCTATCTGGGGGGAGGTGGGGACAGCTTCCTGCAGGCCTACAACCAGATTGGCAGGCTTTTGTGGACGGTGGAGTTTGGCTCCAGTGCGCAGGATCGCGTGCTGGGTGTTGCGGCGGATGCTACTGGAGTTTACGGTGGGGGCTTTACCGACGGCGGAATGACCGGCCAGCCGTACTTTGGAGAAACCGACGCGTATGTAGTGAAGTACAGCCTCACCGGGCAGCAACTCTGGTTGCATGAGTTTGGCGGTCCTGGGGTGGACCGTGTTCAGGCCGCGGCGTCCGACGGCACGTACCTTTATGTGACGGGCTACACGGGCGAGTCGATTTACGACCTGCCCTTCGCGGGCGAACAGGATTGCTTCGCGCAGAAATGGGACCAGGGCGGGAATCTGATCTGGACCTATGAATTCGGCACTCCGGGAACGGACCGCTGCTACGGCATTACCGCGAACAAAGAGGGCGTTTTCATCGCCGGACGGACAGACAACGTGTTTCCCGGGCAAGTCAGCCAGGGAGGGCTGGACGCCTTTGTGACGAGACTGACTCTCGAAGGACAGCCGGCGTGGCTTACCCAATTCGGCACGTCCGCCGACGAGCGCGGCTGGGGAATTGGCGCTGACGGAACGGGTCTCTACGTGACGGGGCGAACGGAAGGCGCCTTCCCGGGCAACGTCTTTCTGGGGCTGGACGACGCGTACACGGCCAAGTTTGATTACTACGGAAATATGCTTTGGGTGAATGAATTCGGCACCCCGCAATTCGATCGCGGGACCGCGGCAGCCGCGAATAGTACTGGCCTTTATGGGACCGGATACACCACAGGCGCGCTGCCTGGGAACGTGAACTATGGGGGCAAGGACTGCTACATCCGCAAGTGGGATACCTCCGGGGACGTCCTTTGGACGGTGCAGTTCGGATCTTCCCAAGACGATGTGTGCTGGGGCGTGGCGACTGATTCAACCGGCGAATACTTAGCGGGCTCAGCGGGTGGGACGCTGCCTGGACAAACTGCGGCGAAGGGCTTCTTTCTCGAAAAATTCGCTGTGAACGGTACCGCGCTGTGGACGCGGGAAATCTCGGTGCCCGACGGAGGGTCGGGCGCGGTGGAGAAGTAGTCTCCGATCATTCAAAATCCCTGTGCTATTAGGAGGCCAGTTTATGAACGTAAATGGAAAAGTCTACGCAGCGCGCACGATCGCTTTAACGGTTGGGATGGCGCTTGCCTCTGCCGCGCACGGGCAAATGTCTTCGGCGAATATTGGTTTCGCGGTTGCGACGGCCAACAATCAGGTCTACATCGGGGGGCAGGTCATTGGCCCTATCCCGCCGGACTACCCGTACCTTGGAGGCGACGGCGACAGCTTCCTCCAGGCGTTCAACCAGAATGGCAAGCTGCAGTGGACGGCGGAGTTCGGCTCCACAGCGCAGGACCGGGTGCTCGGCGTGGCGGCCGACGCTACCGGGGTGTACGCCGCGGGCTTCACGATGGGAGCCATGACCGGCCAGACGTTCTACGGCTCTACCGATGCCTACGTGGCCAAGTTCAGCCTGACCGGGGAGCCACTGTGGATGAACGAATTTGGTGGCCCTGGAGTAGAACGTTTGCAGGCGGCGGCGTCCGACGGCACTTATCTCTACGTCACCGGCTACACCTCCGAAGCCCTTTACGGATTACCGTTTCTGGGGGAACAGGATTGCTTCGCGCAGAAGTGGGATCAGAATGGAAACCTCATTTGGACCTCCGACTTCGGCACCACTGAAACCGACCGCTGTTACGGGATCGCGGTGAACGCGAATGGAATTTTCATCACTGGCCGCACCACGGGCGCTTTTACCGGACAAACGAGCACCGGATACGAAGACGGCATGGTTGTGGAACTCAATTTCAATGGAGATCTGATTTGGGTGAATCAGTTTGGCACGCAAGGACCTACCCGTGGTTGGGGCGTCACCGCCAATAGCACTGGCGTCTATGTCACCGGCCGAACGGGAGGCGCCTTTGCTGGACAGCCATATCTGGGAGGGGACGACTCCTACATGGCAAAGTTCAGTTACTCCGGGACTATGGAGTGGGTGAATGAATTCGGCACGTCGGTGTTCGACCGCGGCACGGCCGCGGCCACAGACGCAACCGGGATATACGGCACCGGGTACACGGCAGGTGCCCTACCGGGTAATGTCAGCGCCGGCTACGACGACTGCTATCTGAGCAAATGGAGCCCTTCCGAAAAGATGCTTTGGACGGTCCAATTTGGATCGTCGCAGAACGACCAGTGCTGGGGCGTGGCTACGGATACAACGGGGGCCTACGTATCGGGCACGGCGGGCGGGACGCTGCCCGGCCAAACGAAAGGCAACGGCTTCTTTCTCGAGAAGTTTGACACCAATGGAAATTCGCTCTGGACGCGCGAGATTGCTGTTCCGCGCGGCACGAATTAGTAGCCGGTACAAATCTGACGAGGAATTCGCCTGGCTCGTGTATATAATGGCCCTTCGCTCGAACCAATCACAAAGGAGCCTCCATGCTGCCAGGCTACATCGCCAAAGCTGTACCGAATCCAAGTTCGAATCGCGCGCCTTGGTATAAGAACACCGCGCCCACCTACGCCGGAGTTTTTCTCTGGATCGTGTTCTACCGCGAGATTGCGTCGGGCACTCTGGACCGCGCCGGCGTAGGCCTATCGCTGCTGGCGCTGCTGGTGGCCGGGCTCATCAGTTACGGCCTTTTCTATTACGTTCCGGCGACGTTGGGAATGAAGACCGGCTTTCCCCTATACGTGGTGGGCAGTTCCACGTTCGGCACAACGGGCGGATATCTGATGCCGGGCATCCTGATGGGCTTGTTGCAGGTAGGCTGGATGTCGGTGAACGCGTTTGTGGCCACCACGTTTATTCTGACGGCGTTTGGTTCTTCCGCCGGCCCGGGCAGTTTGACGTTCGGAGTCATCGCCGCGGCCTGGGCGCTGGGCCTGGGATACGTTGGCGTGAAGGGCATTCAATACGTAGCGAGATTCGCTCTGTACCTGAACGCGGTTCCGCTGCTGATGATTCTGGTTGTGTTTGCCCGAAACGTGGGCGGCGCGGCGGGGTTCAAGCCCGCGCACCCCAGCCCTTATATCGGATTCGTGATGCTGGTGCAGATTGTGGTGGGCTTCTTCGCGACGGCGGGAGCGGCGGGTTGCGATTTCGGAATGAACAGCAGGGACGAACGCGATGTGAAGTGGGGCGGCCTCGTCGGCGTGCTGCTCGCGGTCCTGATCGCGGGCGGTCTTCCGATTCTCTCCGTGGCCGGAGCGCACGTGCTGTATGGGGCGAAAGATTTCCAGTTCGATTCGGCCATCGCGCAGACCGGGAGTTTTGCGTCCATGGTGTTCTTCCTGTTTGCGATCGCTTCGGTGGCGCCGATGTGTTTCTCTTCTTTCATTGCAGGCAACAGCCTGGCGACGATGATTCCCGGCGTACCGCGATTCACATCCACGATGGTGGGCGCTGTTGTGGCGGCGGTGCTGGCGATCACGGGCGCGGCGGCGAACCTGGTGAATCTGTTCACTATCATTGGCGCGTCGTTCGGGCCCATCTGCGGCGCGATGGCGGCAGATTATTTGTTATCCGGGAAGAAGTGGGCGGGTCCGCGGAAGGGAATCAATTTCGCCGGCTACGGAGCGTGGGCGGTGGGCTTTGTGATCGGCATTCTGCCGTTCCTGCCGATCTCCGAAGATACGAAGCCCTATCTGCAGCCGGCGGCGGTTTATAGCTTCATTGCGGGCTTTGTGGTTTACGCCGTGCTGGCGAAGGCGGGCTTGCAGCCGAAACCCGTACCGAAGATCGATGCGGCGCGCGTGGCCGCGCGTTAATTATAGTTAGTACTGGTCTGTTCAGCCGGGCACCCTCCGGGTTATAATCCTAGATTCTCCGCGACATCTAGAAGTACGAACAACTGGAGGGTTCTTTCTTGGTCGATATTGCAAGCCTGTTGGGCACAAGCCTGTTAGTGAAACGACGCGGTGCCCGTTTATTCTCAAGGTGGCTGCCTGTCACTCTCATCCTTTCGATTTCAGCCGCTTCGCCGGCTGTTGCCGGCATTGTTCCGGCATGCGCGGGCTACACCGGCTGGAGCGGCCAGACCAACCCTCCCACAGACGCTGCGGGAACGGGCAACACCGGTTTCCCGGAGGCTAGTTCCACTTCGTACTTCTCGGCAATTTTGAACGCGGCGATTGGATCCGTCGTAACCATTCATGGGCAATACCCGCTGAGCCGCTTCATGTCACTGGCGATCAACACACCTTCCGGTCAAGAGGCCTCATCCCTCTCCGACTACCAGATACAGCCGGACCCCGGGCAGAATAACCCGTTCATATCCGGAACGAAGAACGGTACCTTCACGGCCTATCTGGTGTTTGGCCCTGAACCTTCCACTCCCGCGGCCAACACTATCTACACGGGAACCTTGACCAATGTAAACCTCATCTATCGCGTCTATCACACGACTAACCCAAATGACCCGGCCGGCAGCGCTACTAATCCGGTGACTCCTAACCTGTCGATGAACGGGCAGCCGCTTTCGAACTGCCCGGTCCAGCCGATTCTTCCAGCTAACTCCACGCCGTGGGACCGTCTTGATTTGGGCGATTGGATGGGGACTCTCCCGACGGCCGCGCAACAGTTCAATGCAAACGCCAATCCCACATGGAGAGTAGTCAACCCCAGCAACCCGGCTCACCTGTCGCCGAACGGGAGCGATTTTTACATGGATATCCTGCTGAGCCGGCAGTTCCTGGCGCCGAACACGGGCGACAACCTATTCGTGATCCATTTCGAGGCTCCCACGTTTCCCAATACACGCGCCGGGGCTCCCCCTTATGCCAATGAGCAAGTGCGCTTCTGGTCGATTTGCACGGACGACCCGTACACGACGAATGTTAATCGGTGTGATCCAGACGACTCTGTCACGCTTGATTCGCAGCGCGGTGCGTTAATTGTGATTTCGGACCCTGGGTCTGAGCCGAGCCAAGCTGCTATGACTCAATTCAAAGCGACCTGGCTCCCGTGGGGAGCGTTGGATCTTCCCACCGATGTTGTTTATGACGGGCATCAACAGCCATGGGGCATCGATACCCCGGTGCAATATTACAATTTTGTTTTCTTGCGCCAAACGCTGGCCAATCCGGCGTTCACGCAATCGATGGCGGCTGTATCATTGCTTCCCACTAGCGAGCAACAGGCGGCGATGGGCGCGTATTGGCCGGTGTCGGGGTACTGCTCGACGGCTGCGTTTGAGGCAAGGGGCGCGAGGTGTTTGTCGGGGGAATGAAAGGTATTCTATGGAGCGGGAGACGGGGTTCGAACCCGCGACGTCCAGCTTGGGAAGCTGGCATTCTACCACTGAATTACTCCCGCTCACTCGCGATCCACCATCTCGACCGCTTCCATAATCTTACCCCAACCCCAACACGAAATGCCCGCCGGGTTCATGCGACCATGAACGCATGCTGGTCCGCCACATCCTCCTGATCCCAGCGGTCCTGCTCTTCATCCCTGCGACTCCCGCACACGGAGCAACTTTCGACCTCGGCTCCCGTGCCTGGAAAGTCACAATCGATCCCGCAACCCTTGCCGTCTCCGCGCGACTTTCCAGCGGCGTCCAAGTCCTGATCTCTTCCGCCCAGCCCGGTCTCGGCGACCTCACGAATCTGACAACCGGCCCGGCATCGGCGAACTGGAAACTCCGGGACCAGCAAATCGCCGCAACCGCATCCCTCAACGAGAACGCACTTACCCTGCACTTCGCCACCAATGAAGCCACGAGCTTCACCTGGCCCGTCTATAACATCTCCACCGAGCAGGTCAGTTACATCATTCCGAAAGCCGAAGGCTTACTCGTCGATCCGCGATCCCCGGTCTGGCAATCTCCCACCTGGCCCCATGAAATGGACACCATGGAAGATTTCTCCCTGCCTCTGTGGGGAGTGTTAGGCAAAAGCTGGACACTGACTTACCTGCTCGAAAATCCGTTCGATAACACGTTCCTCTTCCGCGAGAGCGGGAATGCTCTCTCCTGGTCGCTCCACCACGAGTTCAAGCGTATTTGGAAACGAAAAGCGTTCGGCGTGGTCATCGTGCTAGGACCGGAGTCCCCGGTTGAACCCGCTTTAGAGTATCGCCGCCGCCTGATCGCGTCCAGAGTGTTTGTCAGCATGCGGCAAAAAATCGCAAAGACTCCGGGAGCGGAAAAGCTGTTGGGCGCTGCACAGGCTTATGTCTGGGACCTTTCCGTCCACTTACTCGACCGACTCAAGGCTGCGGGATTCGACCGCCTGTGGATAGGTATTCCCGAACTGGAACATATCGAAGGCCGACAGGAAGCGGTTCGCACGGCCGTCAAGATGGGATATCTTATCGGCCCCTATGATTCTTACGACAGCATCCATTCCCCGCATCAAAAAGACACCTGGGAGACCGCCCAGTTCGACGACCAACTCTTCGCTTACGGACCCGTCGTTGGCGTTGACGGCAACAAAGTCCCGGGCTTCCAAAAGAAAGGTTACTGGCTCAGTTCGCTTGCCGCGCGGCCCTACGTCGAGCGGCGGGTAACCCGCACCTTTGCGACTTTCCCATTCAACTCTTTCTTCATGGATTGCGACGCTTCCGGCGATCTCTACGATAACTATTCGCCGCGTTTTCTGGCTACCCAGGCCGACGACATGCGGGAACGGTTATCCCGCATGCAATGGGTTGTGGATAAGTTCAATACCCCTATCGGTTCCGAGGACGGCCATTGGTTCGCCGCCGGAGTGATCCATTTCGCGCATGGGATGATGACTCCGGTCTTCGGCTACAACGACTCCCGTTTGCGCGAGAAGAACTCCCCTAATTTTCTGGGACGCTACTGGCCGCCCGATGGTCCTGAGATCTTCATGAGGCCGACGCCCCTCCCCGATGACTATCGCGCTCTCTACTTCGATCCCCGCAGCCGCATCCCTCTCTTCCAAACCGTGTTTCACGACTCGGTAATTACCACCCATCACTGGGAACGGCCGAGCTTGAAGTTCCCGAACGTCACTCAAATCAACACTCTGTTGGAACTGCTCTACAACGTTCCGCCGCTCTACCACTTAAATAACAAGGAACTCGCCAAAAACGGTGAGCGCATGGCGCGCTACTACCGCTTCTTTTCGCCGCTACTCCGCCAGACCGCGCTGCTCCCCATGGGGGATTTCCAGTGGCTGACTCCCGATCATCTTGTCCAGAAGACCACCTTTGGCCATGCGGTCGAGATGATCGCCAACTTCCGAAACACACCATTCAAAGACGCCGATGCTCTGATTCCGGCTTCGGCCATCGCAGCCCGCTACTTAGTCTCCGGTCGCGTCGAGATCTTTCAGCCCTCCCCTGAGTCTGATCCCGTATTCCATCAACCACGTGTCAAGTTGGCGCCGTGACGCATGGCTGAGTTGCCCGCCCGTGAATCGGTCGTCAGCGGTCACTTCGTGCAAAGCGAACGAAGGACTGGTTAACGAGTCGGCCGCCGCCGCCGAATCGAACTCCGCCTCGGCCAGAATCAGGCCCTCCAACCCGCCTTCAAAGACGTCAATGCCAAACGGCGGCACGCTGTAGCGGGTTTTGATGAGATCAGCCGCCGGAAGCTGGGCGAGCAGGGAGAACTCGTCGTTCGTGAGATACATACTCGTGATGAGCCCTTGCTGCGATCCGCCGGCGCGTCCTGGGATCTTTTGCGTGAGCTTAAAGACGTCTGGGGCGCCGTCGTCACTCTGCTTCCGCAATCGCAGAGCGGTGCCTTCGATATAGCGATCAAGTATGCGACGGATCCGAACAGAGCGTGCACCAGCAGGAAACCGGTCAAGAAGGAACCGTCGCTCGCGCTCGATTCTAGCGTACTTGTGCCGCGCCATAGTCATGCCGGTGCTAACGCCGCCACGGCCGCAGCACTCGATACTCCGGAATGGCCGTCGCCGCTTCCTTCCGGCTGCGCACAAGCTGCCTGCCCACCAGGCAACGAATCCCTTTCTGGACCGCGCTCTTCGAAAGGCCGGTCGCCGCGGCCATCATCTGATGGCTTGTTCGGACGGCTGCATTCGCGTGCCGGTTCGATTCGCCCCAGAGGTGCAGGTATACGAGGAATGCCGATGGGGCTCTGTCGTGCCCCACCAGGTCGCGCATGAGCACCGAAAGCACATAATCGTCCAGCTCTATATTGCTCTGTGCTATAGCCATTAGCAATATAGTAACTGAAAAAGGATTGACGGACTTTAGAGAATTTGAAATCCTGCAAACATGATCAAAGGCGTAAAATTCATCAGCATCCCGGTCACGGATCAGGACCGCGCACTTTCCTTCTACACCGAAAAACTGGGATTCCGCGTATCTACCGACCAGCCGTTCAACGGAACTCAGCGTTGGATCGAGCTTGCCATCCCCGGCGCGGAGACGCAGCTTGTCCTGTTTACGCCAGAGGCTCAGGCCGACCGGATTGGGACATTCAACCCCGCGACCTTCTATTGCGAAAACGTCCAGCGCACCTACGAAGAACTGGTTGCGCGCGGCGTCGTATTCGACGGCCCTCCGGAGAAGCAGCCGTGGGGCAGCTTCGCGAAGTTTCGAGATCCTGACCGCAACCAGTTTCTTCTCTCGTCGAGGTGATCCCGAAGCTTGCCAAATCCCCACCCGATAGAAGCGCACTATGAAGCTGCTCGTAACGCTCGAAGCCGATGAAACAGGAATGATTATTGCGGAATGCCCATCGATCCCGGGCTGCGTCTCGCAGGGATGCTCAGAGGCGGAGGCTCTCGATAGCATCCGCGAAGCGATCGCAGGATGCCTGGCAGCGCGCCAAGCGAACGGTATGCCCTTGACTATTGCCGTTCGTGAGGTCGAGGTTCCCGTCTAGGTGGCGTCGCTGCCCTCGATTTCAGGGGAGCGGGCCGTTCGGACTTTCCAAAAGGCGGGCTGGATCAAGGACCGCCAACACGGGAGCCACGCAATTCTGGTTAAGCCCGGCAGTCCAGCCACTCTTTCCGTACCGCTGCACTGCGAATTGGCACCCGGAACGCTCCGAACCTTGATCAGGCCATCGGGGATGTCTGTTGCACAGTTCGCTGACCTGCTTTGAGGGCCAGGGCCGCTTCTATCGTTGCGAGAAGTGAACGGCTAATTCATGAGGGTACCTTGTTGATCTGCTTCTCAACAGCATCCCAATTGCCCGTCAGTCGCAAATAGCTCGGTCTTCGCTAGCCCTTCGCTAGCCCCAGCCGACCTCGAAATCAGACCGCATCTCAAGAGCTGGGCAATTCACCCGATTCGACGTTCCTTGAACCAACGCCGAGATCTAAGCCGCCTTCACCTTACCCCGCCAACTCTTCGCCGACTTGATCGCCTGATTCACCGCATCAATATTCTTAACGCCGGTATCTCCCAGCCAGTCCTCCAGCGCCTTCATCCCCTGCTTCGCGAAAACCGGAATGCCTTCCTTCCAGGTCGCGCGGCCGCATAACACGCCCGAGTAATCCGTTCCGGATTCCGAAGCCATATTCAATGACTCGATAAATTGAGCATTACTCACGCCCGCACTGAGATAGATGAAAGGCTTAGTGGCCACATCCGCCGCCTTACGGAATAGCTCCAGGGCTTCCTGACGCGTATAAGCCTTCTGGCCCTTGTACACGCTGCTGCCTTCCACATACTCGGCATTCACCGGAACCTCCACCTTCAACATATCTACTTTGTACTGCGGCTTGGAGAACTCCACCATGCTCCCGGTGACAATCGCCGGCTTCACTTTCGCGTACTCAAAGCCCTTTTCGTCGCCGCCTTTGGGGTCGTAACCCACAAACTCCAGAAAGAACGGGATATCGTTGCTCTCGCACTCCGCTCCAACCCGCTCAATGAACGCATGCTTAATGTCGTTCACCTTGGGGTCGTCGAAAGGCGTGTAGTAAATCAGAATCTTCACCGCGTCCGCGCCCCAGTCCACAATGCGCTTCGCGCTTACATGCGCCAGAAGATCGGGCAAACGTCCGGGCTGCGAATTGTCGTAGCCGGTGGCTTCATAAGCCAGCAGCAGGCCCGCGTTCTTCGACCGGGCGGCCGCCGCCGGNNAGCAGCAGGCCCGCGTTCGCCGAACGAACTTTGGACGCGGGGATCCCGTACTCCGGATCCAGCAAAATCGCGCTCGCGTGCGGCGTCAAAACCCGCGTCACGGCGATCTTGAAATCCTGCATCATCTCGTCGGTAATCTGCTTTACATCGACGCCCTTGGACGCAGCCAGGGACTTCTGCAAACTGCCACGCTGGTCCATTGCAGCCGCGGCGATCACGCCCTCCTTGTTCGAAAGGGCGTCCATGTGCTTCTGCTTGCCGGCTGATAAACTCATTTCTTCTATAGCTCCTGAATTCAATAAATTAGGGTGAAACCGATTATCTCACGCGCAGAACTTCCGCAAACGTTCGTGTACTCGCCGCGCCCGGGCGACGTCCCGAAAAATCTGTGTCTTTAGGGTCTCCGGCGAGGGAAACTTCCGCTCATCCCGAACGCGCCACAAGAACTGGACGCGGATTCGTTCCGGCTGCGGCGCATCGTACGGGCTCAAGAGAAACGTCTCCACGGTCACAGCATCTCCACCAAATGTGGGCCGCATTCCTACATTCGTAATCGAATCCCACGAGCGGCCGTTATCCAGATCATGCGTGCGCGTCACGTACACCCCGTCGCGCGGCAGTACCTCCGAATCCGGCTCCAGATTCAAGGTCGGCACGGTCTGCTTGGACCCGATTCCCGCCCCACTCACCACCCGCCCTTCGAGTTCAAAAGGACGCCCCATGAGCCGCGCCGCTCGCGCGATGCGCCCATCGCCCACCATCTCACGCACGAGGCTGCTCGAAACGCGTTCCCCACGGACGTTCACGGGGTCCACGGCAATCACTTCAAACCCGCACCGCTTCCCAAGCTGCTCCAGCAGTTCCCGATTTCCCGCCTGCCTGTGGCCAAAGCGAAAATCATCTCCAATCACCAGGCATTTCGCGCCCAATTGCTCCGCCAGAACCTTTACGAATTCCTGCGGGGTCCAGCGCGCGACATCTTCGGTGAACGGAAGCACCAGCACCTGCGCAATCCCTTCCGCGCCCATCAACTCCACCCTCCGCGCACAGGCGGTAATCATCTGCGGCGCCCGCGCGGGCGCCACTACCTTGGCCGGATGGGGGTTGAACGTCAGGACGGAAGCCTTCCATCCGTTCTCTCTCGCGGCCACGGATGTACGCCGCATCAGCTCTCGATGTCCGCAGTGCACGCCGTCGAAATTCCCAATCGTCAAAGCCGAGGGACCGAAACCTCCCGAAACATCCTCCAGCCGCCACCAGGCCCGCGGGCTCGCCGTCATTCGCGCACGCTCACACGCAGCCCGTCGTAGGCCAAGCGCACGTTCTGGGGAAGGGAGGCATCGGTGGCTTCGTGCGGAAGATCGTGACAGATGTGCGTAAAGAAAGCCCGTTTCGGTTGCAGCCGCTGGATATTACAAAGCGCCGTCTCCACCGTAGAATGTGTGGGGTGCGGGCGATAGCGGAGCGCATCCAGGAAAAGAACGTCCAGCCCGCGCAGCATTTCCATGGAGGGTTCCGGAATCTCGCTGTGATCCGTCAGATAAGCAAACGCCCCGATCCGGTAGCCGTAGATCGGCTGACTGCCATGCAAGAGAGGAATCGGCAGCACTTGGAGTCCAAACAGGTCGAACGCTTCCCCGCGGTGATCGTGCGTGTCGATCTTCGGAATATACGTATTCCGGCTCACGTTATCGAACACATAGGAAAAGATGCGGCGGAGCGCGTCCAGGGTTTGTTCCGACGCGTAAACCGGAATCTTCGCGCCCTGGATGCCGTTGAAAGGCCGTATGTCGTCGAACCCCAGGATGTGATCCGCATGCGCATGGGTGAACAGAATGGCATCCACGTGCCCCACATGCTCCCGCAGAACCTGCGCCCGAAAATCCGGCGTGGTATCGACCACGATATTGCGCCCTTCGTGCTCGATCAGAATGGAAGGCCGGGTTCGATTGTCGCGCGGATCCAGCGAATGGCAGACCTCGCAGGGGCACCCGATGGTGGGAACTCCGGAACTGGTTCCAGACCCCAGAACAACAATGTTCACGGCTTCGCCAGAACAGACGATGCCTGAACGAAACGAAAGCGTAATTCCGTCAGCGAATTGTTCAGCAGGCGTTCCTCTTCCAGCGCGAGGTTGCCCTTGGTCTTCTCCTGGATGACGCCGAGCAGATCGATGCTGTGCTTGGCCATTTGCAGATCCGGTTCGGGGGCGTCTTTCTCAGCGCCAAAATGGAATAACCCAAGCTGCATCTGCGCCTGCGTGGCGATCGACATCACCAGAAATTCGAAAGTTGGGGGCGGCAGCGGCGGACGCTCATGAATGTCTTCAGCCGAGCCGGGGTCCGGTGCAGTTACGTCATTCTCACTCATCGAACACAGGATAGCAACGCGTCACCACCCTGGCGGCGGCAGCGGGGGCGGAGGGGCAGTCGCGGGCACAGGACGAAAGGCCATGTAAAACGATTCCTTCACCCCTTGGCGGTTCAGCACTACAAAGGTGAAAACCCCCAGCGCCGTTCCAAACGGAACCTGCAGGCAATTCAGTACCGCGGCCGTCATCACCAGCGGATAGTTCCGGCGCTTCGGCAGGGACCATGCCGCGCCGAAAAGGATCGCAGTAGTGAGCAGCCCCAGTCCAACCATAGCCGCGCCGATCCCGGCGATGAGGCTCGGCACGAAGTCGGGAATGGTTTGTCCCCTGGTTCCAGTCATCGGAAGCTTCGTCAGCATCGCGCCCACAAGAGAAACGTATGCGCCGATAATTAGAACGTAAGCGCCGGTAATCCCCGCCATGATGTAGTAACAGATCGATAGAATCTTGAGGTCGTGCTGCGTTGTATCCATGCCGTGCTTGGGTTGAGCGCCCTGGTTGAGCGCCCTGGTTGAGCGATGATGATATCACGCCAGTTACCGATGAAAAAAACAGTTACCGACATCGATGGGCGATGCGTTCCGCGATTTGACCCTCGTGCGCCGGAGCGGCCATGCCCGTGGTAAAGCCGAAACGGGCGGCCCTAGCCTTTCGTTCGCACTCCGGATGTGCGGTGATGGTCGCTTTAGCCCGACCCATTGAGGAACCGAGAGTGATCCTGCGCCGCCATGTGGTCATCACCTCCGGCCCGAAACAGCCATACCACGCTGCCGCAACAATGGCCCTGCCCGATGCGGAAGCCTTTATGAAACGCTGCACTACATCAACTGCCGCCTTGGCTACTGAGGCAGTCGGGGACGTCGTGGCGGAACTCAGCAGCCTGGGGTTTCGAGTTGGCGGATCGTGCGTTTTGCTCTCAGAGGGCAAACCCGCCGGCGACCTGGCTCGAATTCTGTCCGCGCATCCGCTCATCCACACGGCGGAGGGTGAATTCTATCGCAACGATCTGAGGCAGGCCTGCGAGTCGTGCGGCCTGCCCTGCGCCGGTTTCAGAGAACGCGGCTTATTGGAGCAATCATCGGCGGCGCTCGCCCTCCCGGCCGCGGCGATCCAAAAGCAACTTGCCGCGTGGGGCAAAACCGTCGGCGCGCCATGGCGGCAGGACGAAAAAGCTCGCCGTCATAGCCGCTTGGGTGACGCTGGCCAAAAGATAGTCGGCGCCAGCCGAGAGATATTCCGTAGGACATCCGGAAAACAGGCACACTGGAATGGCTCAGGAATGCTCTCGCCCACTTTCGACTTTGATCGCTTCGCCGCCGCGCTCACGTTGGTCGACACGGACCTGTCGGGAATTCGGGATTTGATCAGTCTGGAGCTGCAGGATGCCGATGGCCGGCTGGGTACCGCCAGGTATTGCTCTCTGCTGAGAGGTCTCCGGCACTTGATCGACACTGGCAATCGGCCGCGCAGTTTGCGAGACGACAGGGAATTCGTCAGAATGCGCCCGGTGATCGAATGTCTGGTAAAGAACGGCTTCTGTGACTTTTCCATGCTGGAAGTTTTTGCGGCAAACGGGACCTACGGGACAACGAAATAGAGCGGGTTGCGACCGCCGATGTTACCCTGAAGTTTCCCGCTCATGTCCACCCCACCTGCCGGCCCTCTCACCGCCGGAGCGAGATTCGATCGCCTCATCGAAATCATGCGGCGCCTGCGGGCGCCCGGCGGTTGCCCGTGGGATCGGGAGCAAACCTTCGACACCATCAAACCGTTCCTGCTCGAAGAAACCTACGAAGTGATGGACGCCATCGACCGGCGCGACTGGAGCGAACTTTGCGGCGAACTGGGCGACTTGCTGTTGCAGTCCGTTTTCTTCGCCCAAATGGCTGAGGAAGCCGGTTACTTCACGATTGCCGATTCCGTTGACGCCATCACCCGGAAGCTCATCCGCCGCCATCCCCACGTTTTTGGGGACGAGAGCGCCACCACCGAAGCCGACGTTCGCAAACGGTGGAGCGAAATCAAAGCTTCTGAAAAAGCCCAACCGCAAGGCCTGTTGGGCGGCGTCCCCCGCGCGTTGCCTGCCCTGGTCGAGGCCCAGCAGATCAGCTCTCGCGCCGCCCAATCGGGATTCGATTGGCCCGATATCCAAGGCGTTCTCGACAAACTCGAAGAAGAACGCAAGGAGCTGGCGAACGCCACGACCCCCGCCGAGTGCGAACACGAAATCGGCGACCTGCTCTTCACCCTCGTCAACCTCGCCCGCTTCCACAAGGTAGATCCGGAGCAGGCGCTGCGCCGCGCCAACGCCCGGTTCCGCCAGCGCTTCTCCCACGTGGAACAGCGGCTTTCCGCACAAGGCCGCACAACGGCCAAAAGCAGCATCGAAGAAATGGAAGCGCTGTGGCAGGAAGCCAAATCCGCGAGATGACCGAGATCGTCATCCGGCCGCTCACGGAGCGCGACCAGTTTCGCGATGCCGTTCGCCTGCAGAAGGAAATCTGGCAATTCGCGGACATCGAATTGCTTCCCGTCCGGCTTTTCGTCGTCGCCACTAAAATCGGCGGCCAGACGCTTGGCGCATATGATGGTTCGACCATGGTCGGATTCGCTCTCGCCATCCCCGGCATTAAACCCAGATATGGCGGGTACCTGCACAGTCACATGGTGGGAGTAGACGCGCACTATCGCAACCTCGGAGTGGGACGCATGCTCAAGTTCGCACAACGGGACGACGCACTGGCGCGCGGCATCGAGCTCATGGAATGGACCTTCGACCCGCTCGAACTGAAGAACGCCTTTTTCAACATCGAGCGCCTCGGCGCAGTGGTCCGCCGCTACGTCCGCAACCAATACGGCATCACCACCAGCGTGCTCCAAACGGGCTTGCCCACCGATCGCTGCATCGCCGAATGGTGGATGAAGCGCGAGCGCGCCGCGTCGGAAACAATCGAAAAGATCCGCGTACCGAACGATATCGCGGAGATCCGCAAACAGGATCACACCCGCGCCAAAGAGATCCAGGCCCACGTGAGCGATCAATTCGAAGATGCCTTTCGCCGGAATCTCGCCGTGACCGGCTTTGAACGCACGGAAGAAACCGGAAATTATTTACTTGGGAATTGGTCATGAAAATCGATAGCTTCGTCCTCCGTCAAATCCGCATGCCGCTGGTGCATTTCTTTGAGACCAGTTTCAGCCGCACCTATGAACGCGACATCATCCTGGTCGAAGCTCGCGGCGAAGGCATCTCCGGCTGGGGCGAAATCACGGCGGGCGAAAACCCGTTTTACAACGAGGAGTGGACCGAAAGCGCCTGGCTGATCGCTCGCGAGTACGCGGCGCCGCGCCTGCTCAACCGGGAACTGGCGAGTGCGGAAGATGCCTATCCCCTCATGGCGCATATTCGCGGCCACAACATGGCTAAAGGCGGACTCGAAACCGCGCTCTGGGATCTGCAGGCGCGCCTCCATCACAACCCTTTATGGCGGGAGATCGGCGGCGGCGCGCGCAAGGAGGTTCCTTGCGGCGTCTCGATCGGCATCCAGGACACCGTCGATCAGTTGATCGCCAAAATCGAAGTCGAGCTCGAAGTGGGTTACCAGCGCATCAAGATGAAAATCAAACCCGGCTGGGATGTCGATATCATCCGCGAGGTGCGGAAGCGTTTTCCGGACATCCGGCTGATGGCCGACGCGAACTCCGCCTACACGCTCGCCGATATCGATCGCCTGCGCGCCCTTGATGAGTTTTACCTGATGATGATCGAGCAGCCGCTGGCGCATGATGACATCATCGACCACGCCGAGCTGCAGTCCAAACTCCACACTGCGATCTGCCTCGACGAATGTATCCGTTCCGCGCATCATGCGGAGCAAGCCATCAAACTCGGCGCATGCCGCATCATTAATATCAAGCTGGGCCGCGTCGCCGGATTCGCGGAGGCCGTGCGGCTCCACGACGTGTGCGAGAAAGCCAGCGTTCCCGTGTGGTGCGGCGGCATGCTGGAAGCCGGCATAGGCCGCGCGCATAACATCGCACTTTCCACGCTGCCGAACTTTATCCTGCCCGGAGATGTTTCCGCCAGCCGCCGCTATTGGAAGCGAGACATCATCACTCCGCCGGTGGAAGTCACCTGCGAGGGAGTGATTGAAGTTCGCGACGACCCCGGCTTCGGCTACCCACTCGACCTCGATTACATCAAAGCCATTACTGTACGCGAGGAAACCGTTAGTTCCAAGTGACATGACAGTCCTTGAACTACTCCGGTCGAACCCCAACTATCGCCGTCTCTGGACCGGCCAGATCGTCAGCGAGATCGGCGACCACTTCAATAACATCGCCGTACTGAGCCTGGCCCTGGCGCACACCCACTCCGGACTTTCCGCGGCTTTGGTGATGCTTGCGCGGGCCATCCCCGCGGTACTCGCCGGACCCGTCGCGGGCCTCTCACTCGACCGTCTCGACCGCCGCCGGGTGATGATCGCGAGCGACCTCACGCGTGCCGTACTCGCTTTGGGTTTCATCCTCGCCATCGGTCAAAAGTCCAACTGGTTCCTCTACGGCTTCAGCGCGCTGCTGATGTTCGCGTCGCCGTTTTTCACCAGCGGCCGCTCCTCAATTCTGCCCACCGTTACCTCCCCTGAGGAACTCCACGCCGCAAACTCAGTCACCCAGATCACCGGATGGATGACGCTGACGATCGGCGCGGCGCTCGGCGGCTTCACCGTCGCCAGTTTTGGTTACGAATGGGCCTTCGTCCTGAACTCCCTGTCGTTCGTGATCTCCGCATTCTGTGTTTGGGGACTGCGTCCCACTACGGGTTCATTCCGCGTCGAGCGCGTGGTGCTCAGCGAAAACGACGTCGTGCGCCCGTGGCACGAATACAAAGAAGGTTGGCGGTACATGCTCAGCGTGCCTCTGATCTTCGCTCTTGCACTTGTCGGAGTGGGATGGGCCACAGGAGGCGGCGCGGCGCAAGTGCTGTTCAGTCTGTTCGGCGAGTTAGTCTTCAATAAAGGCCCCAACGGCATCGGCATCATTTGGAGCTTCGCCGGCCTCGGCCTGATGATCGGAGGCGGTTTTGCTCTGTGGCTCGGCAACCGCCTGAGCTTCACGACATACAAGCGAACCATCATCGTTTGTTACCTGGTCCATGGAGCGGGTTATGTCATCTTCAGTCAGATGCGCAACTTTGCGCTGGCGTTGCTCTTCATCGCCATCTCGCGCGCCGCGGTCGCCGTCAGTTCCGTGTTGAACATGGGTCAACTTCTGCGTCATGTGGACAACCGCTTTCGCGGCCGCGTGTTTTCCACCATGGAATCCATGCAATGGTCGGTCATGATGTTATCCATGGGCGCAGCCGGATTCGCTTCCACTTACACGAACCCGCGCACGATTGGACTGTGGGCCGGCATTGCCAGTTCCACCACGGCGCTGTTCTGGGGTTGGGCGCATTTTACAGGACATCTTCCAGAACCGGCGCTGCAGCCCGCGGAAGAAGTCGAAATACACGGAGGGCCCGTCGCATGACCGTGTTGGTAACAGGGGCGGCAAAACGGATCGGCCGCGCCATCGCGTTGCGTCTCCATCGGCAAGGAATGCGCGTGCTGATCCACTACTCGACTTCAGAAGCCGAAGCTCGCCGTACCGCGGAGGAATGCGGAAACGCGCCAGTCTATCGGGCGAATCTGGAGAGCGTCACCGAAATCCGCGCCATGTTCCATGAAATCGGCCGGCTTGACGGACTGGTGAATAACGCCGCCCGGTTCACGAAATTCGATGTGATGTCCATCGAAGAAGCCGATTGGGATTACATTCACAGCGTCAACTTAAAGGCTGTCTTCTTTTGCTGCCAGTCCGCCGCCCGCATGATGCAGCCAACGGGCCGTATCGTGAACATCAGCTCACTGGGAGGCATTCGGCCGTGGGCCGATCACGCGCACTACTGCGCCTCGAAGGCCGGCGTCATCATGCTGACCAAGGCGCTGGCCAAAGCTCTCGCGCCAAATATTACCGTGAACTCGGTTGCCCCCGGCGTAATTCCATTCAGTGACAAGGAAGCGGCCGACCCGCGCGTGGCCTCCATGATCCGCCGCACTCCCATGGGCCGCGCCGGACACGCCGATGAGATTGCCGAAGCGGTCCTATTTTTCCTGACTGCTCCGGACTTCATCACCGGCCAGGTGATGGCTGTCGATGGCGGCCTCAACCTTGCTTAGTATGGAAACCCATCGGGCTTCCTCGCCCGACACGTCAAAGCCTTTCTTCCACGCTTTGCAGAACTCCTTGGCCTTACTCCGCGCGCGCTGACGCAGGAACGCATCGAATGTCTCGCCTAAGTCAAACTCCGCTCGCGTAGCCACCGAGTCATTGACGTCTCCCAGCGCGTTCTGAAGGGGCTTCAACTTCTCCAGCAACGCCGCGACAGAGTCTCCATACACCCCACGGAAGCCCTCTAGCGTATACCGGATCTGCTTGGTTTTCAGGCGGAATGGATGCAACGCCGCCGGGTCCGGCTTCGAGGCCACTATCTTGCGGCCGGCCGCGAAATACTCGTGAGCCATCCTCGGCAACACGCGCGCCGCGTTCGCTTCCACCGATTCGCCTGGCTCCCAATGATGCGTGCTGGCCAGCCTCCTAGGCATGGAGTTGAACCCTCCATGTCTCGAAAATCCCGGCGCGATTCCACTTACTCAACACCTCGCCAAGCGCTCGCACAGCCCGGGCGCGTTCTTCCTCGAACCTCCCTCCCACCTCCACCTTCGCCTTACTCGCCAGATCGATCGCGATGTCATGATTGCGAATGGTCCCGGCCAGATGCATCGCCTCGCGCAGGTCTTTCCGCACGTCGGCCGCCGCGTCATCCGGCACCACATCCTCGAAGACCCGCAGCGTTTCCGACAAGCGCCGGATGGAAACGCGCAGGTCATGAATCCGATCCGCGGAAGCATCCCGAGCCGCAACGCCCGATTCCTCCTCCACTTTGCCGATCAGTTCGCCGATGTTTTTCGCGGCATATTTACAAAGCGTCACGATACCACAGCCTTCACGACCAGCGGCCGCCCATAGACGGAGCGAAAGAATTCCCCGGTCCGCTCCGTCGCCCAGATCTCCAGATCGATATCCTTGTTCGCCGTCAATTCAATCAAGACATCCGAATCCCGCACCGTGCAGCTCACCGCTTCTACCCGTTGATCGCGGCTGCGGTCGATCGAATCCGCCAGGCGCAGTATCGGCGCCAGCATCAGCACGGCGCGCTTGCCCTCGGCGTCCAACGTCTGCCAGTTGGGGTGCTCCCCCACTGGAGCCGCCTTGCGGTGATACCGGCAAAGGTTCGCCACAATCTCGCGTTCGCGTTCATCGAAGCCCGGCATATCGGAGTTGGCCACCAGATAGAACGAGTGCTTGTGATGTCGCGTATCACTGATGAAGTGTCCAATATCGTGCAGATAGCCGGCCGCTTCCACGAGACCCGCAAAAGGCGGCGGCAGCTTATGCAGCGGCGAGAGCGACTGGAATAACTCGATGGCCGTCCGGCCCGTCTTGCGCGCATGCTTCAAAGGCACGGCGTAATGCTGTGCCAGTTCTTCCACGGTAGCCCGCCGCTCAGCGGAAAGCTCCAGCGCTTCGTAGAAGAAACCGCGATCCGCCAGGTCCGCGATAATCCCGTCCCTCACCCCCGCCACCGAATAGTAGAGCGCGGGCAGCTTCAAATCTTCCAGCAGTTGGAGCAACACCGCGCACCCCGGGATGATGATCTCCGCGCGACGCGGTCCAATCCCCACAATCTTCTGCCTCTCGGCGAGCGTGCTCTTCACCAGTTCGTTATAAAGCTTGCGGATTTGCACGGTGGCCGCGCGCATCTTGTCGGCTTCATCGCGGCGCTGCCGTGGAATGCGGTTCACCGCGCATACCACCGCCGAGGCGGTCGCCGACGTCCCAATCACCCGATCAATCGGCTGCGTGCCGATCGCCCGTGTGACACGGCGCACGGCAGACCCCATGCGCTCTTCGATGTACTCCTCCATCCGATGCAAATCCCGCTCGCGCGGCGGATCTGCGCGGAGGAACACTTCGTTTAGCCGCAGCGCCCCGAGTTGCTTCGACACGGCGAACTCCATGCGATGATCGTTCCCCAAAATGATCTCCGCGCTGCCGCCGCCAATGTCGATCATCAGCACCCGCCGGCGCGGATGCGGCCAGCGCATCTGGACACCGAGGTGGATCAATCGTGCTTCCTCCGTGCCCGAAATCACTTCCACGTTCGTGCCGAGCGCAGCGGATGCCCGCGCCAGAAACTCATGCTGGTTGCTTGCATCGCGCACCGCGCTGGTGGCGACCGCGCGCACCGCGTCTACTTCCATGCGCCGGAACTGAGCCGCCATTCCGGCCAGTACGCCGGAAAGGAAATCCAGGGCTTCCTGGCTGATGCGCCCAGCCCGAAACACGCTGGCGCCCAGCCGGGTCACCTCGCGTTCCGAGGTAAGGATGCGCAGCGGCTGACCCGGCTGGATCTCCGCCACCTCCAGGCGGCACGAGTTACTCCCTATGTCCACGGCGGCGAATCGAGGCATCTAGCAGTTATCATAAAGAGTCTCCACATGACCGTTTATCTGTTGCGCCACGGCATTGCCGAGAACACGGCTTCGAGCGGGCGCGATGAAGATCGTGAACTTACCGGCGAGGGACGCGAGAAGCTGAGCGCGCTGCTGCAGCGAGCCGCCAAATCCGGTGTGAAGCCGGACATGATTCTGACCAGCCCTTACAAACGCGCCGTGCAGACCGCGAAGCTGGCGTCGAAAGCGCTCGAAGGGCCGGAGCCCGTGGAAACCGATGTCTTAGTTCCGCACAGCGCGCCCCGCAGCGTGTGGAACGAAATCCGCGCTCATGCGGACGCGCGGGAACTGCTGCTGGCCGGACACGAGCCGCTTTTCAGCCACACGGTCAGCTACCTTCTGGATGCCCCGACTCTCAAGGTGGATTTCAAGAAAGGCGCGCTGGTGGCGATCGACTTCGACAGCTTGCGCGGCGAGCCCCGAGGCACGTTGCGCTGGATGCTGATCCCCCGCTTGTGCGGGTCGTGACGCTGCGGTGAGAGGGATAGAATGAGCGTCAGTGAAAATCTCCATCCGCGCATCATTCCTTCTTTGCTGCATAACCTTCCCAGCTCTTCCGGCTCAGCCGAGCGCACCGCTATTTGAGAACGATCAGGTGAAAGTCTCGCGTGCATTGGAAAAGCCGCACATAAAAGGTAAGTTCCACGAACACAAATTCAACCGGGTCATGGTCTATCTGCAGCCGGGGCGTCAGAGATTCGAATATCAAGACGGCCGGAATCCAGAGGTATTCGATTTCACGGCCGGTCAGGTGAAATGGAGCTCCGCGGATGGCATGCATTCCCCGGAGGTGGTGAGTGATGCCCCGTTTAACATCATCGAGGTGGAATTGAAGAAGCCCGGCGCCGGCAACGGAATCACCAGTTCGCTCGATCCGTTGCGCGTCGATCCCCGGCATTACAAAGTGGAGTTCGAGAACGACCAGGTACGCGTGCTGCGGGTGGTTATTGGCGCACACGAGACGGCGCCGATGCATGAGCATTCTCTGAATCGCGTGACCGTCTTTTTAACCGACCAGACCTTTCGAGTGACCGCTCCCGATGGGAAGGTCGAATCTGTTCATCACAGTGCGGGCGATGTCGCCTGGGGAACACCGCTCACCCACAAAGAGGAGAACCTGAGCGACAAACCGTTCGAGGCCGTGGTGGTGGAAATCAAGGCCGTGACACCGGAACACGTATCGCTGCCATAGGACCTGCGCCGGGAGATTCCCCGCCAGTTGTGGATCGCGGGTATCACTTATCGCCAGCGCCCGCCTCCGCTTTACCGCCGTGATCAGCTTAAACCGTTGCTGCTTCGAAGGAAATGAATTACCATCGAACGTTAAGTATGAAACACAGCGTCCTGTTAACCATCGCGTCTCTGCTCTCGATCCTNNTGCTGACGCTTCACATTACGGACGACATCGTCCGTGGGATATCGAAGGCCGAGAGCTCAAACATTGCACTGCTCGTCCTCGTGGTCTTGCTGTACGGGACGCTCGTGCTGCCCGAACGGCGATCGGGGCACGTCATCATGCTGCTCGTCGGATTGTTGGCGGCAGCCATGCCCGTGATGCACATGATGGGGGCACATTACGGCGAGATCGCCAAATCCCCCGGCGGCTTTTTCTTCGTCTGGACACTCTGGGCGCTCGGCGGGCTCGGGGGCTTTACCTTCGTCCTCTCGGCGCGCGGACTGTGGGGTCTGCGACGGGGCCAGCCCCGGTCGTAGGAGGGCTACTGAATCCTATCAATCCGCGACCTCGTGAAACGTAATCGCATCAATCCCAAACGTGCCCAGGAACTTCTTGATCGCGGTTTCCGCGTTGCGGCGCGCATCATCCAGAATCCCCATCTGAACGGCCGTCTTGCGAATATCGTCAATGGCTTGCAGGCGAGCCTTGTGCTCTAAGTCCAAATCAGGCGCAACCCACGGCGTCCACCACGTGATCCTCCGGTCCCAAACCTTCGTATTCTTCTCGTCGAGGAAGGCCTCCATAATCTTCGGGGCCGGCATCCGAATCACGGCATCATGCCCCTTCAAGGTTTCGACGTTATATTGATTGAACTCGTTTAGATCGACGCCCGCCAGTACTTTGCCCTGCACCATCAGCAAAATCGACTCACTGCCAACTGGTTGCTTTTCCTCGCTCAGGCCCACCACCTTCTCGATCACATACCGCACCGTGACGAGATCGCTGAGCCGCTGCACCTCGTGGACCACGGACGCGGGGTCCAGATCCCGGTGCAGAAAGCCACCGGCAGGCGCGTAGTAGCGGAAATAACAGGCCATCCCGATCACCAGGAAGAGGGCGATGAAGGAAGAGATGAACGCGATCAGCTTCGACATTATCGTGCCGCTGCCAGAACTTCCGCCACCGGCGGCTTGCCGCGCTTCGCATACCGGATCGTTCCGTCCGGCCCGATGAGGTACACCGTGCGCTTCACCATCAGGCCGTTGGTGTGGTAAGCCTCGCCGATCTTCTGTCCGTCATCCACCAGGAGAGGAAACGGCAGGTGCTGCCTGGCGCGGAAACCGGCGTGGCTCGATGCGCCCTTCGGGTTCACCCCATAGACCAGAACACTACGCATTTTGGCCTGCTCCCAGCTATCGCGGAACTCGCAGAGTTGAGCGGTGCAGACCGGCGTGTTGTCGCCGGGATAGAACACGAGCACAACGTTCTTGCCTTTGAGCCCGGACAGTTTCACCTGGTTGCCGGAATCGTCACTCGTTTCAAAGTCCGGCGCTTTCGCCCCAGTCGGCAACGGATCCGAGAATAACCAATTCAGCATGTGATCACATTGTAGCGGCGGCCGTGAGAGAATCCGCTCATGGCTTTCTGTACGAGTTGTGGTGGAAATTTTGCCGACGGCGCCCGCTTCTGTACCCGCTGTGGTTCGCCTCAAAGCGTTGCTTCGCAGCCCGGTGTGCCTCCGCCGCCCGCATCTTTCCTGCCGCCTCTTCCGCAGCAGGGTTATTCTCCAGCGGCTCTCGATTACACCATCCAGGGGAACAACCTCCAGGTCGCGCGCCTGCACTTGAAGCCCAATCAGGAGGTTTATGGGGAAGCCGGCCGCATGGTTTATAAGACCGGCAACGTCTACTGGGACACGCGGATGACTGGCGGAACGCTGGGCGAGAAGCTGATGGGGGCACTGCGGCGTAAGCTCACCGGCGAATCTCTATTCTTCACTTACTTCCGTTCCAGCGGTCCGGGCGAGGTGGGGTTTGCGGGGGCTTACCCGGGCAAGGTCGAGCCATTCACCCTGGCGCCGGGACAATCCATCGTCGCGCAGCGGGATACGTTCCTTTGCGCGCAGACCAGCGTCACTTTCGGGATCGCCTTCGTGCGCAGGCTGGGCGCCGGCTTGTTCGGCGGGGAGGGGTTCATTCTCGAGAAATTCACGGGTCCGGGAATCGTGTTTCTGCATGCGGGCGGGGATGTGGTGGAATTCAACCTTGCGCCTGGCGAATCGATCCAGATCGATTCGGGTTGCATTGTGGCGTTCGACGAATCCGTTAGCTACGACATTCAGTTCGCGGGCGGAATCAAGACCGCGCTGTTCGGCGGCGAGGGTTTGTTCCTGGCCAATATGACGGGTCCCGGCAAAGTGATTGTGCAGAGCATGACCTTGTCGAAGATGCGCCGCGAACTTGCCACGGGATTGCATGGCCACGACGAGCGCGGAGGCGTTGGGGGAAGCGCCATTGGTTCGATCGCGGACTTGTTCGGAGGCAATAATGGTTAGGGTTTCCTGTCTGCTTCTGCTGGCTTCTCTGACCGCCGCCGCTTCCCCGGAACAGGATGTGAGGCGTGTCCTCGAAGACCAGCAGGCCGCCTGGAATCGCGGCGATATCGACTCATTCGCGACGGGCTATCTGAACTCTCCTCAGATTGCGTTCGTGGGCACCAATAAAATTGTGCGCGGTTACGCGGGCATGCTGGAGCGTTACAAGACCCGCTACCCGACGACGGAGAAGATGGGGCAACTTACTTTCTCCGGCCTGGAAATCAAGATGCTCGGCACGAAGAACGCGAACGTGCTCGGGCATTTTCATCTGGAGCGCAACGCGGCGGGCGGCGGCAACGCGGACGGCGTCTTCACGCTTCTGCTTGAGAAGACCCCCGGCGGTTGGAAGATCATTCAGGACCATACAAGCTGAAATGCACCGTTTCGCCATGTGCAACGAAGCGTTCGGCGATGCGCCCATTGGCGATGTGTGCCGCACGCTTCGAGGGCTAGGCTATTCGGGAATCGAGATCGCTCCCTACACGCTGGGACCCTCTCCGGATCGCCGGGAAATCCGCGCGGCGATTCAGGACGAAGGCATGGAATTCGTGGGACTGCACTGGCTGATGGTGAGCCCACCCGGATTGCATCTGACCACCAGTGACGACGCGCTGCGCCGCGAGAGCTGGGGGCATCTTCGGGAGTTGATTGATCTATCCCATCACCTGGCTCATGACCTGGCTGTTGCGCCCTCCGTGATGGTTCTTGGGTCACCCAGGCAACGGGGAACCACCCCCGGCACATCGCGGGCGCAGGCAACAGAGCGGCTTCGCGACGGACTGGCGGAACTCGCGCCCTATGCCGGGGACCGCCACGTCACGATCCTTCTGGAAGCATTGCCGCCGGATCAATGTGACGTGGTTCAGACGCTGGCCGAAGCCGCCGCGATCGTCCACGAGATCAACAGCCCCGCCATTCAAACCATGTTCGACACCCACAACGCGGTTTGCGAAATAGAACCTCACGACGTGCTGATCGAGCGCTTCGGCGATGTCATCAAGCATGTTCACGTCAACGAGATGGATGGCCGCCACCCAGGCACGGGGAACTACGACTTCGCGGCCGTGTTGAGCGCGCTTGAGAGAATCCATTACGCGGGCTGGATCTCGCTCGAAGTATTCGATTTCAAACCCGACCCGGTTACCATTGCAAGAGAGACCATTGGTCGCCTGCTATGAAGAAATACGTGGTTACCGGGGGGGCTGGGTTCATCGGGTCCGCGATCGTCCGGGGTCTGCTGCAAAGGGGAGACGGGCGCGTCGCGGTCATCGATAATTTCCTGACGGGACACGCGGTGAATCTGGATGAAGTTCGCGCCGATATCGAGATGCATACCGTGGATATTCGCAGCTACACCGCTTTGGCATCGGCCATCCGCGGGGCCGACGTTGTGTTCCACGAGGCCGCGATCCCGTCGGTGCCGCGGTCCATCCATGAGCCGGCGCCCTCGCACGAGGTGAATATCGACGGAACATTCAACGTACTGCGAGCGGCCGCCGAGGGCGGTGTTCGAAGAGTGGTCTACGCGGCTTCGTCGTCCGCTTACGGCGATACGGAAGTACTGCCCAAGGTAGAGACCATGAACCCCAACCCCAAATCGCCTTACGCGGTGCAGAAGTTGACTGGCGAATATTACTGCACCGCGCTTGCAAAATGCTATGGCTTCGAGGCAGTCAGCATCCGGTACTTCAATGTGTACGGGCCCAGACAAGATCCGCGCAGTCCTTACTCCGGCGTTCTCTCGGTCTTCTGTAAGGCGATTCTGGAACGCACATCGCCCACCATCTTCGGCGATGGACTGACCAGCCGCGATTTCACCTATGTCGATGACGTGGTTGCGCTCAACCTGAGTGCGGCTGATGCGCCGGCCGCCGCAGTCTCCGGAAATGTCTACAACGGCGGAAACGGGGGCCGCGTGACTCTCAACGAGGCATGGGATCTGTTGCAGAAGATTGAGGGCGTGACGATCCCGGCAAAATACGGTCCGGCGCGTGCGGGTGATGTTCGTGACTCGCAAGCCGATACAGTTGCGGCGCGGAGGGATTTGGGGCACGACCCCCAGTTCACGTTTGAAGAAGGACTGAGACGCACGCTGGAGTGGTATCGCAGTCAGAGTTAGTCACATGCACCGGTTCCTGTACTTACTATTCTGTTTGCCTGCCTGCGGCCAGACCATGTGTCCGGCTACCCCGGCCTATTCCATCTGCGACATCACGTTCGATGTGCCGGGAACGGCGCCGCATGATGCCGAGCTGAACGCGGAGTTTCGCGGGCCGAGTCACCGGACGTTCCTGGTTCGTGCGTTTCGCTCAGCGGGAAACCGCCTCACCGTGCGCTTCAGCCCGTTCGAGGCGGGCACCTGGGATATTCGGTTGTCCAGCACGCTACCCCAGTTTCACGACAAGCAATTGCAGATGACGGCCACCCCATCGGATTCGAATGGATGGATCGAACCCGCCAACCTGCACCACTTCCGTTACACCGGCGGTGCGGCGCTAGCGGCTCTCACTCCGCCGCACTTGTGGGTCGGGGACACGCTTCCATCGCACCTGAGCGGCAGTACGTTTGAAAGCTGGGTGATGGAGCGCGCGCGCGCCGGGGTGAATCATCTGCGTGTGCCGGTACCGAACTTTATGGAAGAATCGGCGTTCGATGAACTGGACGTGCGCCTCGGGTTCCTCAACAAGCAGAACATCATCGCCGACCTTGTCCTGACGCCGCCGAAAGGCGACCGCCAATCGCGCGAGGCGTTCTTTCAGTATGTGATCGCGCGGTGCGCAGCCCGCAACGCGACCTGGGTGATCTTAGACGACTTCGAGAAGTACGATCATGCGCCAGACCTTGTCCGCGAGATCTCCGGCTACCTGGATGAAGATCCCTTTCACCATCCGCGAACCGCGGGCGCTCAGGTCACTTCGGCCGTGTTTGCGGATGAGAAATGGCTTCAGGTGAGGCAGTACGGTTCTGCGAACTGGGACATCAGCGCGGTGGAAGATCAGATTTATGGGAAGCCCGCGGTGAGTGTCATCAAGGCGGATTCCCCCGACGATTTTCGCCACCAGTTATGGAATGCGACGATGAGCGGCACGTATCCAGAGGCCGCCGCAACCGATGGCGCAACGCTGAGCTATCTCGCCGTCTGGCAGAAAACTTTGGCCGACACGCGGCACTGGGAGCTGGAACCATTCTTCGACGCGGACAACGCGCGCGGATTGTCTCTTCCGCAAACCGAGTATCTTCTCTACATCGAGAAGCCCGGTCCGGTTACCGTGCGGCTCGATGGAAAGCATAAGTGGAACGTAGCCTGGATCAATCCACTGGATGGGAAAGTGGATGAGTCAAAGGATTTGAAAGACGAGAACTTTAGCGGCTCACCGCCCGATAACTCGCATGACTGGGTGCTTCATATCTATCGCGAAGGCCATAAGGAAGGGTTGAAGAGTTATCACTTTGAATCGAGGCCGGTACTTCTGCAGGATGTCGAGGTCGATGCCGCGAAAGTTCCGTTCGAGATCACCCGGCCATCGGGCGATTTCATCTCGCCCACCACAGCCGTACCCTATGCGACCAAGCTGAAGCGGGAGACCAAGGCCTCGCGCAACATGATCTATCTATGGACGGGTGAAGTTACCGCGGATGGCGAGGGATACCGTGTGCTTGGCACGGGCTCCAGTGGAGAGTTCAAAGTGCCGCCCGGTATTGTCCGCCACTTTCCGGCAACTTTGCATGTGCGCGTCTACGGGCTCAATGGACTGGGGAAGCTCTACTCGCTCGACCAGAATTTCGGATTGACGCAATGATCATCCTGGCGCTCGACACCGCGAATGACTTTGGAAGCGTGGCGCTCGCCTATGGCGAAGAAACCATGGAAGAAGTCCCGCTGCACGCGCCTGACGGGTTTTCCGGCATCCTGTTTGACCAGATTGACCGCCTGCTAAAACGCAACGCGCTGACGCTGCCGCAAGTCGATCTCTATGCGGCGGGAATGGGGCCGGGTTCGTTCACCGGCATTCGCGTCGGCTTATCGGCAGTCAAGGCTTTGGCGGTGGCCGGCGGGAAACCCTGTTATGGAATCTCCAACCTGGCGGCCATGGCGAACCTAGGCTCGGCAGAGACGCGTGCGGCCATCCTCGATGCACGCCGCGGAGAGATCTACGCGGCGGTTTACGGGGCGCACACCACTGCCGAAGAAGTCACGGATTTCCCTCGGTGGCTGGCGTCCATTCCGGTCGAAACAGAGGAATTCCTGGCCTTCGATTTCACGCCGTTTGAGGCGGCGCTGAGTATCTCGCGGTTCGCCCGCGCCACCAGAACGACTGCGCCGCGGTCGCTGGCGGGATCCATCGCCGAGCTGAGCCTTGAGAGCTTTCGCGCGGGGTCAGCAGGCGACCCGGCTTTACTGGATGCCAACTATGTGCGGCGGCCGGATGCGGAGTTACTTTGGCGCGACAGGACTTAGCTGTGACTTAGTCGGGGGATGCGTTGCGCCGCCGGGGGCAGAGCAGGGAAGTCGGTGTAAGGCTCCGATTGGTACCAATAACAGACGGAGTAGAAGTTATCTCCCCGGTCGTTGGCGTGTCCGTGCTCGATCGTATGCTTCAGGTAGCGCGTAAAGGTAACAGGGTTATCGGCGTGCCAGCGGTATACATTGGTTCTTCCTCCGGCACGCTCGCCCAGGCCGATATACGGCGCGCCGTTATAGAGGTGGGCAAAAGGAGTCGCTGTGTCGCGGCCGCCGAAATCCCAAGCTCCGTTGATATAGTCTTCCGTGCCGGTCCCGGTGATGGCGGGCTTGGTTTCATCGTCGATGAAGATCATCTCGTCCCCTTCGCCCATCCAATATTCGGTGTTTTGCAGAACGCCCATGGTGATGCCCATCAGGTGGCCCTGGCCGCGCGTCTCCACGAAGACGTAGTTCCGCTCGCCGAGCAGATTCTTTTCGTCGCCCTCGGAACGGTATTGCACGGCTACGTTCGGCGTGGCCTGCCGGTATTGCGCATGAAAATAGACCGCGTCGGCGGGAAGCTCCGGAACAAGCTTGTAGTCAATATTCGAATAGAGCGCATGCACCTTACGGCTACTCTCGTTCGTAACCGTCGCTCGCGCCGACTTCCGGAAAGGCATCGCAAAGTAAGAGTTCAAAGCCTTGACGGAAGAGCAGTTGAGAAAAGCCGATTGGTAAACGAAGTAGATTCCGAGATTCAATCCGAAGAAGTCGCCGATGGGCGTTTCGACGCTGGGCTTGGCGTTGCCGTCCCAATAGATTCGCAGCACCAGCTCTTTGAGATGATCCGCGCTCTCCGCCGCGATGGTGAACCAGATGTGCGAAATGATGCCGGGCCCGTCGGATTCGAAAACGGTTTGGGTGGCTCCGGACTCAACAGCCCAGGAGTCGCGGTTCCCGCCGGTACGATCAAAACTAGATTGCTTCAGGGACCGGTGGTTCATGCGGCGGGCGTAGGGCGGAAGTTCCGGCGCCGCGCCGGGGGACACCGAAGTCTGGCCTTGTGCGCCAGTCGCTCCTGCAATGGCGGATGCACCAGCCAGTCCGGCCATGCGCCGGAGGAAACCGCGACGCTGCCCGCTTGAGGAAATATCGTCTTGAGACATGGACCGGATTATATCCTCATTGCGTGGAGGCGCAGTTCTCGTGTGAGGTTGGGCGGGGAGTTTTCCTTGGAGGCGGATTTTCCCTAGG
>PLFE01000196.1 GCA_003136675.1 Bryobacterales bacterium | reverse complement strand
CGCCGCTGCCGCCTTCGCCGATGTAAGGGTAACCGGCGGGGCATGTAGGCGTCGGGATAGCGCAGGTCAGTGTCTCATAGCCATTGCCGGCGCCATAGCCTCCGCTTCCCGGGAGCACGGCGGAGACTCCCTTAGGAATGCTGCCGTCAGCACCGCCGGCTCCGCCGCCGCCGAAGCCGCCATTGCCGCTTTGCGTAAGTGTTCCCAGAGTGTACCGGGCAGTGCCGCCGCCCGCTGCGAAGCCGCCGTTACCGCCGTTAAGCGCAGTGCTGGATTGAAGGACGCCGGTTCCCGCGCCGCCGCCACCGATGCCGCCCGAAGCGCCATTTGAGGGACCGGCCACACCGAACAGATCTCCGCTGCTTCCGCCTTGTTCCGGCGACACCGCATCGCCCGCAAAGCCGCCACCGCCGTAGTCACAATTCGTGGTGCATAGGGTGGCTGTGCCGGAACCGCCTCCCACAGCCTCGTTGCCCGTGAATGTCATGTTGGACAAAGTCAACTCGCCGCCCTCCATAAAGATCGCGCCGCCCATTCCGGCGCCACCGCCGCCAAACACACTGCCTCCGCCTTGGGCAACTCCGTTTTGCAAGGTCAGTCCGCTTATCGCAACCGACCCGTTCCCGATGAAGAAGAGGCGCGTGTTGTGTGCGCCGTCAATGGCTAAATTGCCTGGCCCCGGCCCGGTGATGGTCATGTTATCGTCAATGCGCAGCCGGCTCGTCAAGGTAATGTCGCCGCTCAACGGCGTCAAATCGATATTCGATCCGGCGCACGCGTTCGCCAACGCATAGCGCAGCGTGTTGGGGTTAGCATCTTGGAGGTTTTGCGGATTGTAATCCTGCCCGGACGTTACTACCACCGACGAGCTGTTGGGGTTCAAACACGGCGTCGTCGTGATGGTGCTTTGAACGGTTGTAACACCGTCGTTCGCTGTCACGGTAAAAGTACCCGGTGAGCTGTTGGCCGTTAACAGCGGCGACGTGCCGTACCCTTGCGGGTCGAGGTTCACCGTTACGGAATTCTGGCCGTTGAAACTACCGCTCGCCCCGCCCGCGCCTGGGACCACTGTAAACACCATCGTGCCCGCCGTGGCGTGAGCCGACGCCTGCACAATCATCGGTTGCGTCAAAGTTCTTGACGTCAGTCCGTTCTGAACCGCGCCCTCTAAAATCGCCGAGGGCAGGTTGGTAAGGGTCCAGCCGGCAGTAAGTGTTCCACCGCCATTTGGATAATAGATCAAGGCGCTCGCGCTGAAACTGCCTACGAGCGAATCGGCGGTCATCGGCGGCGCCGTGGCGATGCCGTCCGCACCTGTTGAGACCAAAGTTGATTGGCTGCCGTCTGGAAAAATTGCGCCGGGTTGGGTGTACTGCGACGTCCCGACTGAAAAGTTGACAAATGCATTCGCGATTGGGTTGCCGCCGCCATCGAGGACTTTCAACGATAACGGGCTGGCGTAGGCGTTGTTGACGTAGGCGCTTTGATTGCCCACCAATTCCTCATAGGGACCAAAGTTGGTGAGATTGAAAACACACGCTGAGGACGAAACGCCGGCGATCCCACTGATGGAGGCAGTTACCGTGTAGCTGCCGGCGCCACTGTTCGCGGAAAATAGATAGTCCGGTGACGTTTGCGCAATGCCATTCGCATTCGTGTTTACGGTGATCGTTGGTGTCGGATTTCCGGGTGAGAAAACTATATATTGAAATGTACCCGACGCCCCGCTCGCAGGGGCAGTGAAAGTGACCGGAACGCCTGGCAGCGGTTGCCCGTTCGCGCCAATGACCAGCACGCTCATGTTCCCGAACAGCCCGAACCCGACTTCCGCCTGCTGGTTTGATCCGCTAACAACCGAGATCCCGCTTTGGACGCCCGTGAGCACGAAGGTCTGCGAAATTGCAGTTCCTGGTATGGAGGCGGTGACATTTACCGGACCAACCGCGCTGGCATTGAAGGTCGTGGCGGCGGCGTACCCGCGTTGGTCGGTGTTTATGGAGACTTGCTGAGAAGGCGAAGCGAACAGAACTGGCACGTTTGCCACAGCGTCGCCAACCTGGTTAATAACCTTCACAAGCAGATTGGCCGCGAAAGGAAGACCGCCCACCCCCGTCATTTGATTGTTCCCCGAAACGATCGACATGGCTGCCGGAGTCTGCGACTCGGCCTGCACTACCTGAATGGCTACTCCTAACACGTTGACGGTTGCGGTTCGCGTCGGGCCGGGGTTAGGCGAGAATGAAAAAGTCACTACGCCATTCGCCGCCGATGTAACGTTGAGCCATGTGGTGTCGCTGCTCACTGGAGCAAAGACTCCGGTCAAAGTTTGCGTCTGCGGTAAAACATAGATCGTATCCGTGCCACCGCCCACAGGCTCATTGAAAGGACTCGACGGAGATACATACGCCCTCGGTATTTCCTGGATCTGGCTAAATGCCTGTTCGGAAAGGTAGATATTACCCACGGTGTCCGCCGCTATATTGAACGCAGGGAAAAGTAAATTCGCGACCGTGGTGAACGTCCCAAAGTTCAGATTGAGATTAGGGAGGAAGGTTCCGGGCGGAGGTGAACAGGTATACCACGGTGCCGCTGGATCATACCGGTTTACCCTCAGGCCGTTTTGATCCACGAAATATATGAAGCCACTGCCGTCCTTGGCAAGTCCGTATAGACTTCCGGAAACTCCGGAAAGTTGATTCCCGCATGGATCCACGTAAGTCCCATTTGGAAAGAATGTCTGGCCCACTGGCGGATTTTGATAGCTGGCATTTGTGGGCGGCGCCGCGAAGGACCCTACATTTTCGTTGGCATCTCTCGAATCCAGCTCATAAACCGAACCGAATTGATCGATCACGCACTTGTATGAAATATCCACGGTTGTTACATTCAAATTTTGTCCTGCCGAATCGACGCAGAGTCCTATAGGAAATAAGAAGTTATTAGCATCCGAAGAAAAAACAATGTTATTTGTTGGAAGGGTCTGCCCCTGCGTGGCCCGAATCTGCTCCACCTGCGAGCCAAGCAGGTTGTCCAGGGTGTTTTCCAGCGCGAAGATGTCTCCGGCCGCATCAAGCGCCACATCTACAAACGAGTTGTTTGGGCGGCCGGTGGCGAGCGAACTCACTTGCTGAGTAGACGACGTCCACTCAAACAGGTTCGATCCAGAGACGTCGAGGATATACAAATTGCCTTGGGAATCGACGTCGATACCCTGTGGACCTGTGATTGACGTGATGACAGATACTGGCCCTGCCGGGGCGAACCCCGCCCCAGCCTGCGTCACAGTTATTGTGATGCCCGGGCTCCCATTGAGCGGTACGAGGACAATTAAGCCCGTCCGCGTAATGGCGGTGTTCGCGGCAAATTGGAATCTCAACCGGTTCGGGCCATTCGTTATGTTCAGGGCGCTGGTTGCGAGCGTGATCCAATCCTCGCCTGTTGTAACCGTCACAGTTGTCGTTGCGTTTGCTTGCAGTCCACTCGCATAAACCAAGACCGTGTCGGACCCGGCCCCGGGGCCTTCCATCGGCGCAGCATTAGACGCCGCAAGCTCTACTATTTGAGCCAACGCCGGCACGGCGGCAAGGAATAGACTGGTCGCCAAAAGCGCAAAAGTCGCTGATGTGCGACGGCCATCGACAAGAAGCGCTGTCAGGGTTTTTTGAGCGGCATTTGCCAGTAAGCGCGCGCTGCGAGCATTCCTTGAAACAAAACGTTGTTCGACTGTCATGAGAATTCGGACCTTATGCCTCTGACTAATTAAGCGGAAATCATTGGGCTCGCACCGCAAAAATAGTGAACGCAAAATGCTGGTCCGGTCCCAGGCCCCGCTACCGGTCTATCTACCGGCGCGTCCCGAAAACATCTGGTGTTTGGTTTGAATGCGCAGCGCTGGGCGGAGGCCGAAGCCGCAGGGTAACGAGACACACATAGAATCCAATAAGGAGACTATCGAATGAAACACAACACCATGCTGGCCGTCGCATCTCTGCTCTCGCTTCTCTTTCTGACGCTTCACATCACGGACGACATCGTTCGTGGGATATCGAACGCAGAAAGCTCAAACACTTCGCTGCTGGTCCTCGCGGTCTTCCTGTACGGAACTCTCGTGCTCCCGAACGGCGATCGGGGCACGTCATCATGCTGCTCATCGGATTGCTCGCCGCAGCCATGCCCGTCATGCACATGAGGGGGGCGCATTACGGCGAGATCGCCAAGTCCCCGGGAGGCTTTTTCTTCGTCCGGACCCTCTGGGCGCTCGGCGGGCTGGGGGGCTTCACCGTGATCCTCTCGGTGCGCGGGCTGTGGGATCTGCGACGGAGGCGGCCCCAGCAGGCTGGGGCAACGGGCGGATCGTAAAGTAGCCGAAATCTCTGATAAGCGAAATGTTTTGGGGCCCTCCTGCGGTTCCTGACGCACGGATTACGCTTTATTCAATAGGAGGTTGATCGCCCGCCGATGCCGGTATGCATTTGAGAGGGGCACACATAAATCATGATTGACGACAAACGGCTCACCATTGGATCTTTCATCCGCGGCTCGCGTAATGCCGGGCTTGGCGCCCTGGTAAGAGGAGGATTTGGAATTATCGGCAGCGCCGCGCTGCTTTCCAGCATGGCCATTGCCCAAGTCCCTACAACGACGGCGCTCCCGTATCTGCTGCAAAGTCCAGGCACTAGTGTGGTTGTTGTGACGCCCTCCGGCCCGGTGGTCCATGTGCCCCCCGCAGTCACCCTAAGCGGGTTTGGGTCTTTGTTTGGTGGAGGGTTCAACACCCTTTTATCCGCGCCCATTGCCGCGAACGCAACCGCGGCCGCCATTGCCCAGGTACGTAGTGCGGAATATATTTCAAAGGGGAACGCGGCTAAACAGAAAATCGATCAAATGAATCAGGACGCCAAGAACGCCGAACAGAACATAAGAGACCAGAACATTGATGCTTTTACTTGCGAAGACGAGTTCACTGCCGTTAAATTCAATCACCACTTGAAACCTGCCGATTCTTCCGTTTGCACTCTACCGGAGGAACAACAGGCGCAGGAAGCGGAACAAGAACTTGAGGCGTTGAACGAAGCGGGAGACACCAGCCAAGAGGCAATCGAAGCGGCGGAGTCGGCGGCAGAAGCGGCCGAGACAGCGGCGGAAGCGGCCGAGACGGCGGCAGAGGCCGCATTGGACGCAGTAGATATTTTGGAAAGTATCCTGGAGACGGTCTCACTTTTCCCGTAGGTCACAACACACGGCGGACGCATGAACTGTACCTGCCACCAGCGCGCGTCGAGTCTTAAACGAGGGCGCGAGTCCTTGACTGCCCGCTCAATTTCCGTTAACGTAAACAGCGGCATATGTCATTGAGGGCCAACACGGAAACCAATATCACGGCGATGCTCAATGCATGGAACGTCGGAGACGTGGACTCGCGGGAACATCTCGCGTCCATCATTTATGGGGAACTGAACCGCTTGGCGCATTTGCGGATGTTCGGCGAACGGCCCGGGCATATGCTCAACACTTCGGCGCTGGTGAATGAGGCTTTCGTCCGATTCATGGAGTCGTCCCCGCGCGAATGGCAGGACCGGGTTCATTTCTTTGCTTTCATGTCGCGGGTGATGCGTCAGGTGCTAGTGGATCTTGCCCGTTACCATAAGGCGGCGAAACGCAATGAAGGCGGCCAGCATTCCGACATCGCCGCGGCCGAGAACGTCCCGGCCCAGCAGAACTTCCATATTTTCCTGGATTTGGATAGAGCGCTCACTGAACTGGCTCAGTTGTACGAACGCCAGGCCCGAGTTGTCGAATTGCGTTATTTCGGGGGCCTCGAAAATACCGAAATCGCCGAGGTGCTATCGGTCTCGGAAGACACGGTCCTGCGCGACTGGCGCATCGCTCGCGGCTGGCTCTATCAACGGCTCAATACCCCCACGCCGTCGTAGAAGCTAAAGAGGGCGCTCGCCTCAGTGAGTTGCCCGCATAGTCTGTCCGCCACAAGTCCCGTTTTCCTGCCCCCAAACCGGCATTAAAGGATAAGCTATACTGCTATATCCTACAGGTGCAGACCAGTGTCCCGCGTTATTGAGCTCATTCGTTCATTAAAAGAATGCAGCAACGGCGATGCTTCTACCCCGGGGAGCCTGACGCCGTCCTTGAGGGCAAACAATAAGCGCGGGCTGATGCGGCGAATCCCAATTGATTTCGCACACCACGTATTGATCCTCAACCAATCGGCCGGCGTCGAGTCTAAATGAAGGGGCCGGATCTGTATGGCCGCGCGTGCAAAGTGTTCGTGTCGATTCTCGACGTCCCGGAGAATGAGCGGGCAGCCGCAATTGACTCAGCCTGTGGCCTTGACTCCGAACTCCGAACCGAAGTACTTCGCATGGTCAGCGGTGATAAAGCGGCACAAGAGGGCGATTTCCTGGGTGCGGGTGCGTTTCAGGATGCGGCCGATCTTCTTGGCTATGAAGTGCCGAAACCCGGAGCGATGATCGGACGCTTCCGGGTTCTGGAGCCGATCGGACGCGGCGGAATGGGCTTAATCTTGAAGGCGCAAGACGAGCGGCTGAGTCGGACTGTGGCTCTAAAGCTGCTTCCCGCCGCCGCCGCTCTGGGGCAGGAAAGCCTCCTCCGCTTGCAGCGCGAGGCGCGAGCAGCATCGCTACTCAGCCATCCCAACATCGTGTCTGTTTTCGATGCGGATTTCGAACACGGTTGGCCTCATATCGCTATGGAGTTCGTAGCGGGGCGCACCCTGCGCGAACTCATGGCAAACGGACCCGTGGAGGAACGGACCATCCTGGACATCCTGGTTCAGGTGGCGTCGGCACTAACCAGTGCGCACAAGACGGGAATGGTCCATCGCGACATCAAGCCGGAAAACATCATGGTTCGTGAGGACGGGCTGGTGAAGGTGCTGGATTTCGGGCTCGCCAAGATCCGGCAGAGCCTCACCGAAAGTGCCTTGGGATCAAAGTTCAATACTCGCGCAGGCACCGTTGTCGGCACCGTTGAATACATGTCCCCCGAGCAAATCCTGGACAAAGATGTGGACGCCCGAAGCGATCTTTTTAGTCTCGGCGTGGTCGCATATGAACTTGCAACCGGAGTTCGGCCTTTCGATCATCCTACTCATGGCGGCGTTGTAAACGCCATTCTGAATCACGCACCGAAACCACCAGCAGCGTTGGACCGGCGGATCAGCCGGGAGTTCAACGCGCTGATCCTGCGCCTCCTGCAAAAAGACCGGGAGCTTCGCTTCCCGAGCGCGGACGAACTCCTCGCCCGTTCTAAGCAGATCATGGAAACGCGGTCAGGATGGAATCCATTTTCAGGATCCCACGCCATCTTCAATCGAAAAACGCTGTGGATCGGAGCGGCGCTTGGGGCTGCGGCTCTGGCATATCTGCCCTTTCGCGGACATCCGCTCACGCCCGGCGACCATCTTCGCATTGACCGGATCACCACGTCGGGCCGCGCCTCCAACCCCGCTCTTTCCTCAGACGGACGCTACGTCGCGTACCTTGACAGCCAGTCTGGAGAGAACACGATTCACGTCTTGCAAGTTGCTACAAGAGCCGGCGTTCAAGCCGTGAACGCCGGCCCGGGCGCCATTTCGAACGTGGCGTTTTCGCCCGACGGGAATTATCTCTATTTCACCCGGATCAACGCGCCTGAGGCGGCGAGCGGCCTGTTTCGCGTGCCCCTGTTTGGCGGACAGCCGCAGCTGGTTCTCGGGGGAGCACATCGGTGCTGGGCCCTTTCGCATGACGGCCAGTTCGTAGCCTTAGTCGACAGGGACAAGAATCTCACAACGGATTCCTTGCTGGTCCTGAACTTATCCACCGGGACATCTCGGCTGGTCAAACAGCGGTCGGCGTCTGAGACGTTCGGGAGCGTACTGGCATGGTCGCCCGACGACCGGTACATTGCCACGCCCATCGGCGTAGGAAACCCAGTGGGATTAGCCGTGATCGATCTGAAAACCGGTGCCCTCAAGGCAGTTGGCCCACGTTCTTACGTGGGGGTTGTCGGGCTCGCCTGGTTCGCCGATGGCCAACACTGGCTGGCCTCGGTAGATCGCGGGAATTCTTTGGCGCAGCTCGTTTTGGTCGATTACCCGAGTGGTACCACCAGGCAGATTACAAACGGCCTCGATAGTTTTCAGGGGCTAAGCCTGTCGGCGTCCGGCAACCTGCTGGTCGCATCCGTACGCAGAAGATCATTCCACATCTGGGTTGCTCCGTGGACCGGCAAATCGGCGGGGGAGCCGCAGGAAATCCCGACTGGTGAGGAGGGCGTGTTTGAGGCCGGAGGCGGACTCGTATGGGCCGATACGAGCCGGCTGGTCGACTCTGCTCCTGATTCAGAGGGCTGGAATCTGCGCCTGCTTACGATGGATGGGCGAATTCAGCCGATTACGCGAGGCGCTTACTACCGAGCTGAACCCGCAGTGTGTCCGGATGCGCGTACCCTTGTCTACAAGTCTGACGAGTCCCAGAACCTGAATATCTGGAAGACGGATCTTGTGACAGGCCAAAGCGGACCCGTCACTCACGGACCGAGTGTAGATAGCTCGCCGCATTGCTCGGCAGACAGCAAGAGCGTGACCTTCGTGTCTAATCGCAGCAACACAATCGCGGTTTGGCGTGCGGGTTTGGATGGTTCAGCGCCGGTGGCGCTCTATCCGATTCCCAGCGAAGACTATACCTTGTCGGGGAATCGTAAAAAGATCGCTAGTTTCGACCATCTTTGGTGGATGCAAACACCTGGCTTGGCTATTCTCGACGCGGTTAAGGGCACTCTCCAGAGTAAGCTCGACCTACCACGGGATGGACATCCGAGCGGAGCGAATCTCCGTTGGACGCCCGACGATTCCGGTATTTTGTTTCCATGGGAGCGAAACGGCGCGACAAACATCTGGGTGCAGCCGGTTATTGGAGGCCCAGCGCGCCAAGTCACGCATTTTCGTTCTGGATTGGTGAAGTCATTCTCTTTGTCGCCTGACGGGGGGAAGCTCGCCTTGTCGCAGGGAAGCGACGACAACGATATCGTCCTGTTGCGGGATTTCGTTTCCCGGCATTGAGGGGCATCGGAGGATGTGTCGAGGGCGCGGCCGGCGAATGGATGACGCAGTTGCTTCGCGAGGCGCTACAGAAGCTGAACAGGAACGCGAACGAGGTCTCGCCGGGTCTTGACACGGAGAGGCCCGACTGATGGGTTTCGCCACGGCCGGGGCGTTCTTGGACCGATTTGGGCTGCCGGGCAGTATCTTAACGCGTGGAAGAGGTTTAGAATCAAAAGAGCAGTACTCGTCGGGGCGTAGCGCAGCCAAGCGGTTCACCGGGTTCCTCCCGTGGCCAGTATCTCCTCGAGTTCTTCCTTGATTGCATCCTCCTGGCCCAGTCTCCGGCCCAATTTCACCTGTTCAAACGTCGCTCCGCTGCCAGCCAGCAGGAATGGTTTCTTGGCGAACGTCTGGGCGCGCTGCACGGCAACATCGCAGTAGCCCGCGCTGATTTCCATCCCGAAGCAGGAACGTCCCAGAGCCATTGCAGCGACCATCGTGCTGGCACTGCCGAGGAACGGATCGAACACCACGTCGCCCGGGTCCGTGAACGCCTTGATGAAGAACTCCACAAGGGCACGTGGGTATGGAGCCGAGTGTTCGCCCTGGCCACCCTCCGCTTTGACTTCGATCACGTTGCTGGGACGAGCCATGCCCTTGACCTTGTCGGCACCGCAGCCGAGCAGCCCGCTGCCGGATGGCGCTTTCGGATTCAGAGGCGAGTAGATCACTACGTCATCCGAAGCGTGGCTCACGGGTTCCCAGGCGTTTTTGAAGCGATTCGGCCATTCAAGAGCGTCTTATAAAGTATTGATTCTAAAGTACGTGGCTCCCCAAAAACTCTGGTTTCCAACTACCTCTCCGTTCGTAAAGCATTGATTCTAATGGCTAGTTGTTCTTTCGCTTGGATTTGTTGAGCGGTGAGGTTGCCGATCGCGGGAAGTCTGGGTTTCAGTCCCCTTCGCGAAGGGGACAACATTCAAGGAAACCGTCTCCGCGTGAATAGATTCCTGAAGCTCGCGTTGATTCACAACAATCCGGCTCAACCACGTGCTGAAGCTGGATTCCTCGCGAAAATTCACCAGACTGCGCAGCACGTTCCCAAAAGCCGATTGCACGGCGTCCGCTGCCTCTTCGTCTTCCCGCAAAATCGAACGCGCCAGCCGCAGCGCCGACGGATAATGCTGCCCCAACAATTCTTCCAGATTCTCAGACCGTTCCATCCAGTGCAGAATGCAATGGCAGGGCCACGCCCAGTGCATTCATTCGCAAGCAGTTAACCAGAGTCAGGAAACGACGAACTCGGTTTAGTTGGAAGCCTACCAAGGGAAGGCGATGTTGGAGGTATCGTACGAGACGCCCGTCTGCCCGATCAACGTTCCCGCCGGGAAATTGAATCCCGCGAGTGCCCTCAACGCGCCGCCCGGAAGCACGCAATTCGGCGCCCCGGAATGGCAGACCAACAGCATCCACACGGACCCTCCTTTCGGCGCGAAGGCAACGGCCTGGTTATAGGGCAGCAACTCTGCCCCATCGGGCACGCTCGGGAAGAATTGCGAGACAACCTTGTTTGTCGAGGTGTTGAGCACGTATGCCGTGGTCGAAAACGGCACCGTCTGGCCCGTGGCGAAAATCAGCCCGTAGTTGCTGGCCGGGCTCAAGGCGACGGGTCCAACCATCGTCCCCACGTTAGGAATGTGGACGGTGGTCACAGCCAGCGACTTCGTGTTCACCACATCCAGCGGCGCGCCGTTCTTTGGCGTGACGTAAAGAGAGTTTCCATCCTGGCTCATGGCGAGTAGCCCCGTGACGGCGGTTGTCTGGCCTTTCAGCTCGAGCGTTTTCGCGTCGAAGACGCAGATGCCCGAGGTGATCGGACACGCGTTGTACTGCGCGCTGCAGAAATCGCTCAGGCACTCGAGGCTGACGTACACAGCAGCGCCGCTCGGCGAGACCGCTATGTCATAAAGCGTGGACCCGAGATCCGCAGTGACCGTGAGGCTCCCTGTAACGCCGAGCGTGGCTGCGTCCACGATGAGCAGTTGGCCTCCGGCACCGGCGGAAGCCAGCACGTACGCTGTGGCGCCGTCGCTACTGAGGACCACCTTCCTTGGCTCCCCGCTGAGGACCACGTCGTTAAGGATCTTCCCGCTCCGCCCAGAGACCGCATTCAACTGGTCCCCGTAGGGAGCGTAGAGGGTGACATCGTCATTTGCGACCGCGAAGGCCTGGGCCCCATCGAACAGGTCATTCGGGAGCGTGTTGATAAGTGCGCCCGTCGCGGGACTGAAACTGCTTATCGACGAGCCCCCCGCGACGTAGCCGACGTTCTGCGCCGCGCACTGGCCAGGGGAGATAAGAACCGCAAAGCTAACGAAAATGGCGCCTGAAAATACGAATCTGATTTGCATATTTTTTCCCTTTTTGAAGAAGTTTAGGCCAACTGAGAATTGAGCGATCCCGGGCGCGAGCTACTGCGAGAGGAGCGTGACACCAACCTTGGTGGTGCTGGCGCCGCCCGATGTTGCTCCGGTGATTAGCACCGGGCCAACGACCTGCACAGCGGGATTGAGTATCGACGCGGCCAGGGGGAAAATCATGGTCCTGCGCGTGAGAAAAGAAAACGTGTTCCCCGACGCCCCAAAGTCGAAGCTGGTAAGGTTTCCGCAGGTTACGTACTGGCTGGCTTCATCCACATCAAGGTGGCCGCAGTTGCCATAAACCGGGGTCAATGCCAGCACCCCGCAGTCGCCGATCATCCCGTCCGGAGAAAGGAGCTGACCGCAGTTTGCCGAGCCCACCTCCTGCATCGTGGAGAATGGCGTAGCGGCAGCCAGAGACATGGGGACGCTCGCCAGGGAGTAATCGGCGTTTAGCTCTGCCTGGAC
>PLFE01000214.1 GCA_003136675.1 Bryobacterales bacterium | reverse complement strand
GTGACGGCGATCTTCACCACCGTCACGGTCGAAGATGCATTGCCATGCGTAGTAGTCACCGTCAGCGAGTCCGTGCCTGAGGTCGCGCTGCCCGCCTGGAAAAAGGCGTTCACCTGCGCACCTGCATTATACGACTGATAACTCGTTATCGTGATTCCGCTTCCCGGAATCGTAACGTTTGTCAGGTTGTCGAGGTGGGTGCCGTAAATCGCTATATAACCCGAGGTACCGGCAATGATGGCGTTGGTAACAACGCCATTGACTCAGTCGGCGACCCTCTCCCAATGCTTGATGTTGTATTCCTCGTCCAGGGTGATTCGCGCTGACCAGTAACCTCGAATTGTGACGACCCACCCATCCGCATCTCGCACCACAGATTGCAGGCTGACCGCGACGCCGTTCTCGGCCAAAGGCTTCATGTACATTGAGTCGTCAACCTGAGCGAGCAGAAGAACGGTCCTTGCAAGCGGGGTACGCCGGTCTAGATCCGGAGCTGCCCATGCCCTCGCCAGATATAGCGCCTGACGCTCCGCATCGTCAATATTTTCCGCGTGGTCGCGGCATTCCCGCACCTCCAGTACCCCCTCGAACACAACGATCCGACCAAGGCCCGAGTACACCTTGATTGAAACATCGGATACTGCGTCGATTTTCGGGTGATCGGTCTGAGCGGCGGACGATGCACCCGGTAGGTAGTTGAGCCCCCACCAGAACGAGCCCGCACGGCGATCGAACAGAACGAGAAGTTCCGCGCCCTGGGTCGAACCGCCAGCATGCGTGACCCCAAGCCAGGACCGCCGCGCCTCCAACGTCACCTTGGCCCCGTTTTCCGAAAACGCTGTCACTTTTTCGTCTTGCACGGCAGAGCGCCGAACTTGGTCGAGGGTGTCCGCCGCTCGAACGCAGATCACCGAGGCAGCTACCATTAATAGAACCATCTTTGCTGACAAGACAAGTCTCCTTTTCACATGCACGTCCCGGAGGGGAAAACCCAGAAGCAAATGTTCACAGCACCGCCTACCTTGCGGGCTTGGGTCCCCGGCGGCTGGATGGCAGGGTTGGTGTATCCCGCTACGGATTTGCTCTCAAATGCGGCCTGATTTGAATACCATGCTCCGTACGATGGGTCAAAATAGGAGTTGACCGCGCCCTCCGGCGGAACGACAGATGAATCCGTCAGTTGGATGAAGTAATGGCATGTGAAGGCTTTTTCCCCCGGGCTTGTAAAACCAGCGTTGTTGCCCTGACCGGCTAGCCCAGCCTCACTGGTCAGGTTGCCGTAAATGTTCCCGGCTGGAGGGGGATACATTCCGGGGAACCCTCCCGACTCAACGACCATTGTGAAAGCCCACGGGTAGTTAGGGTTGCCGCTTGTCCCCTGGCTCGGGAAGTTCCAGTTCTTGATTAGCATCCACGACCCGTCTTTCGCTTGGCGCCAGTCAGGTTGTAGGAGATGCCGTCGAGCGAAAGGGCGGAAGCCAGGAGGAACATAAACGATCCGCACTGCCCCTCGCCGGCGTAGCTCGTAACCAGCATAAAAGCACTCACCGCGCACCCATCAAAGTTTGTTGGGTAGTACTGTAGATCATTCCCGCTCCAGTCGGTAACATTCGCTGGACCCGTTCCGGACGTTGAAAACAGCGACCAAATGTTGGTGAACGCGGCCGTCTTGGTGGCCGCGGGCGGGCTAGTAATCAGCCCGCTCTTTCCAACGGCAAGCGAAACGTAGGTCAGCATAAGCGGATTAAGATTCGGCGGCCCGGTTGGCAGCACCGGAGGGTTGGCCATCGTCACATAGATAGGGTTTGATGATGTTCCAACGTTGGCGCACCCCGAGCCGCAGGAGGACCATTCTGCGCGAGTTCCCAGGTGACCGCCTCCGGATTAAACAACTGCGTCTCACCATTGGCTAACGCGGTGTCGGAAGTGAAACTGATCGGCGGGCTGGTAAGGGTGTTAGCGGCCAGGGTCACGCCGGAAGCTACGAGGTTCCCAATGCCCGGGGCGACGCCCTGCCGCCTGGAAAAAGGCGTTCACCTGCGCACCCGCATTATACGACTGGTAGCTCGTTATCGTGATCCCGCTTCCCGGAATCGTGACGTTTGTCAGGTTATCGAGGTGCGTGCCGTAAATCGCTATATAACCTGAAGTCCCGGCGATGATGGAGTTGGTCACGACACTGGACTGAACCCATGCAACTGCAGGGCCGGCGGCGCGAACAATGCTTGAGTCGCAAGCCAGACTACTGAGCCGACGGGGCTATTCGTTTCGTGCGCACAAGTGCGAACTTTGAGTCGAGAGCGACCTCCTGGGCCCAGCGGTTCTCAATAACCAGCCGCCAGTTGTCGCCCTCTCGCGTAACTGAGCTAATTTTCTCCGCGTGGAACCGGCAGGTGGGAGTGAATTCATTGCTGCCAAACTCGGGACAGGCAAACCCGCCGCCGATCGCCCGGTACAGCGGGACCTGAATCGACTCGTTGTAAATCCGATCTTTCTTGGTCGCGACCCAGCGCTCCATCTCCACCAGAGTTGCGGCGCCGGCCGCATCCAAGCTGGCGGCGCGACCGCCCCGTTCCTGGATATCCAGGTCCGCCTGAACGACGAACTCAACGATTTTATCCTCCTCGACGTAGATTGCCCACTTCCCCGATTCAAGGTCGCTCAAAAGGTCTGAAGGCACCCCGTCGGGCCTTAAAGCGCCGTAGAGCCAGATGTAGTGGCCGGTCTGCGGGTCGTAGATCACGAAAAGGTCCCCACGCTCTACCTTATCGTCTCGGTAATGGACATCGACCTGAAGGCGCAGGACGGACAGCGGGACGCTTCCTTTCGGCGAGAATCCATGCATGGAGTGTGTTGACCGGGTGAACCCCACCTCCTCCACGCTTTGGCTTGCCAAGAGGCGCGCCGAAAAGAGCACTGTCGTTAGTAGGATAAGTCGCATAAGAATGCTCCTGTCTGTTACATGGACAACTGAGAAATAACAATGAACGAGATGTTCGGCGGGACCCCGAAAACAAAGCCCGGCCGGAAGTGATAGTGCCCTGCCCCCGTCTCGTTGATCTGTTTTGCATATCCTTGAATTGATTGCGTCTCAAACGAGGCTGCCGACGAGTACGTCACGCCATAGGACGGGTCGTACCAGAGCGCCCCGCCAGCAGGGTACTGCACGATGTAATGCCAGTTGAAAACCTTCTCGGACGGGTTCACGCTGGACTGCCCCGGCAACCCCTGATCCTCGGTCAGGTTGCCAAAAGAAGGCACCACGGGGTACATGTAGTCGGACCCGGAATTCAGAATCAACTCATATTCCCACGGAGCCTGGGAAGGGTAAGCCGGCGTAGTACTCAGGGTCCATGTGTCAATGACTAACAAGGACACCCCGTCGGCCGGAGCGACCTCCGTATAGCTCGAGTGCAGCCCATTCGCCGCCAGAGCGCTCTCAAGCAACAAAGCGAATGCTCCGCATTGGCCGGATGCCGTGTTGTTGGACAACGAGCCGTTGCTCTCAACCAGCAGGGCAGCCTTTACAGCGCAGCCCTGAAACCCTATGCCCTGCTGGTAGTAGCTCATGACCCGGTTATCCCAGGTCTTCACGTTGGCAGGGGCCGGCACGGAGCCAGTTGCGAATTTGGACCACGTCGCGGCCACTGCGGCCGTCGCGCTTGTAGCTCCGCCGTTGCCCACCGCCAGCGAGACGTAGGTGAGCATAAGAGGTGCAAACCCACTGGGAAGCACGCTCGGTGCTAGTGTCACGTAAATCGGATTCGTCGACGTTCCCGCGCTCGCGCAGCCCGA
>PLFE01000095.1 GCA_003136675.1 Bryobacterales bacterium | reverse complement strand
CTAAAATCCATCGCCAGCATCCTAGCTGCCGGCAATGCGTGGCTGGCAGACGCAGATCCCCATTCTTTTGCGGCTGCGATCGAAGCCGCCGCCGCTCCCGGACCGGACAGAGATGCCAAAATCGCGCGCGCGTTCGCCACTTCGCAAGACTACGAATGGGGCTCGATCGCCGGAGAATTCCTTGAATTTTATCGCGAGGCTGTTGCGTGCTTTCGCGGGGAACGCAGGGAAACCGCACGTCCCGCACGGTTCTACTCAACACCGGGCGACTATTGGGGCCGCGAAGTGCCGGAAACCGGACCAGCGATCCCTCAAGGGGCTGGTTAGAAAACGATGCTGTTGAAACCTTCCACCAGCGGGAGCGTTGCTTCGCCAATCAGGTTGCCTGACGGAAAGCTCTGCCCCACGATCATTTGGTTGCAACTGAGACCGCTGCAAAGCAGCGTCCAGAGGGAAGCTCCATCGGGGCTGAACGCCATCGTGCTGCCGCCCTGTCCGATGCCGGTTCCTTTTGGGATGGGTGGCGCTGGGACGGTCCCAACCACGGTGTTGGATTGCGTGTCCAGCAGAAGTTCGTCGAGGGCGGAGACATCGGTCGAGGCGGCGACCACGGCCTGGTTTCCGGACGGAGCGATCGCCATGACGAGCGGGAAAAAGGGGAGCGCTATCGACGATCTCGCGAAAGAGGTTGTGTTTAGCACGTCGAGGGCGAACGTCGCGGTCCCCAGTATCACATAAAGAGACTTGCCGTCCTGGCTTATGTAGAGGCTGCCGCTGAGGCTTTTCACCTGGTGCGCCAACGCGAACGTGGAGGTGTTAAAGTCGCAGATGGTGTTTGCCCCCGGGCAACCGTAAAGCGGGGTGCTCGCTTGCGGGTCGGCCTCGCGCGCGGGCCTTGCCGCATCGCTGTAGCTTGCTACAGAGGCGAAAAGGTGCCCCCCATCCGGGGAGAGCGCGATATCGAAAAAGTAGCCGTCCTGGGCGAGGAAGTAACCTGTGACCGCCTCCGTGTTTAGGTTCACGATGGCGATCAGGCTCGGCCCGGTGTTCGAGTCGTTACACATTACAAACGCCGTTTCGCCATTCGGGCTTAGTAAGACTTTGTCTCTGTAATATGTCTCGGAGTAGCCCATCCCGGTGATCCTTGAAATAAGCGCCCCGCTTGGTGAGAGCACACCGAGCACCGTCCCGGCGCTGCCGTTGTTCTCGAAAGGGAGATAGAGCTTGCTTCCGTCCGAGCTCACGGCCGGAACCCCCTCGATGTCCTCGCTTACGTGTATCCAGCCCAGCAGGGTCGCGCTCGTCGGGTTGAAGGGCTGTATTCCGTAGTTGCTAGTTGCGTAGCCCAAGCTCTGGGCCGCCGCAGGCTGAGTTGCCGCCAGAATAAGCTGAAGAGCGAACGACGCGATCGCCGCGGCTGGAAGTTGATGAATTCTTTGTATCATTGGTATTGCTCCTTATCGGGATTGGCTAAACCGGAGGCCCCTACTGCTGGCGGAATGCGATTCCGCCGGTGCCGAGTATTCCGCCCTCCACCTCGACCGATTGGTTAAAGATGGATGTAGGGTATGCGGAGGTGATGCCGTTGGCTGGTGATCCCATATAGTTGACGACCAGGGTTCGCTTCAGCGGGGACTTGCCAAGGGTGTCTTGCTCGTTCTGGTTGGTCTGGTCGGCGCAGGCCGCGGTTTGGCTGGCCTCGTCGATGTCCATTCGGCTGCATCCGCCGAAGGTCGCGCCGTTGAGTCCGTAGAGCCCGCAGTTCTGATAGTTCGGCGTATGCGCCTGATCCCACAGGATGGCCGCGCATTCGCCCGAGCCCGCCGGGATTGCCGGCACCGACGCGGTTCCGAAAACGTTGTAGTTCGTCATCGGGGCGAGGGTGACCATGGTCATGGGGTATGTGCTCTGCGAGAAATCGGTGAACATCTCGCCCTGCAGCCACTCATCCGAGTAATTCGGCTGGCAGTAGACCGGGCCAGAACCGGTCGACGTGTTATAGCAGGTATCTACCGTACCCGTGGGTGTGAACAGGCTGCCCTCGAACATGATCCTTTTCCCGTCCTTGAATACCCACGGAAACTCGCCGTAGCAAGTGATGTTGTTGTTGGGCGTAACGCAGAGATTGAGACCCGGGGGCTTCGACTTCGAATTCGCCGGAGGGCTGACAGGCGGGTAGATCTGCGTGAAGTTGCTCCCTGCGTAAACCTTGCTGGTCGGGTAGGGATTGGACGTGACTAGGTCGCCGTAGAAGATGCCCGAAAAGGCGAAGGCATCGGTTTCATTGCCAACCCCCAGGGCGTCGCATGTCGCGCTGCCCGAACCGTATTTCTGCGTGTTCACGCCGGCAGCGTGGTAGGGATTCTCAACCGTCCCGCTTATATTCACCGTGATGTCATTTGCCTGGAAAAATGCACGGACCGTGCCGCTGGGCAGATCGGTAAACCCCGTCAGTTTGTAGTACTCCTCGCAGCCGTTCGCAGCCAGGCTGGAAGCGCCGCCGCTGTTCCACTGGGCGTCGTCGAAGATGAAGAATTCGTTGCCGGTGCCGGGGGCCGATGGCGGGGAACTCCATGTAACCGGAATCATGTCGATAGACCAGACTCCGTAGGAGTAAGAGCCGGTCGGGGGGTTCGTTTGATAGACCACGCTCGGGTTATTCCGCTCGCTGACGTAGACGTTTCCGCCGTGGATGTGCGGGTCGAGCATCGCGCCGTTCGCGGAGACGTTCACCTGCTTGATCTGATTGCAGTAGCTCGGGGTGAAGTTGGCGGTGCTGGGCGTGCCTCCCGTGCCCAGGACGCATGCCCAAAGGTCGTAGAGTTCGCCCTGCCCGGGGCCCGACGTGGCTGGGGCGCACCCGGTTATGCTGCCCTGAAGGTCTTGCATGAGGAACACCAGATAGTAATTGGTTCCGTCTGTGTAGCCGCCCGGGTTGCCGATGCTGCATCCAGCGTAGCTTGTGGTGGTCTGTAGACTTACTGGATTCATGTAGCCAATTGTAGGCGGCGACGCCCACGACGACGAGCTCTTGGTGAGCAGCCGCATCTCGGTCCGCGTCATTGGGGACCCACTCCCGGGCACGTTCAGGAAAGCGACGCTCAGCGTCATGCCGCCCATCGGGGAGTAAGTCCCGGTTGGGCATCCGCCGGGACGCGATGCTATGAGGGGGTTCGCGGTCATAGATCCAGACGCGTATATTGCGGTGGACGCGAGGCACGTGAGACCGGAGCCCGCGACGATGAGTGCATCGCCGGCGGCGATTCCGAATCCTTGCGGCGTCGTCCCCGCCGGGAGGGTGATCTTGATCGAAAGGGGCGCGACCTCGATGGTGGCGAAGGAAATCGCGCTTTGGCCGCAGAGCCCGTTAGCCGTCTCAACGATGTAACTTGATCCCAGAAATGTCGGAATTCCCCCGCATTCGTCCGCGACGGCGAACCCGGGGAACGGAAGGACAGTGACCTGTGCCGGCGCGACCTGCGAAAGCGCCAGGACGGATAGGCTCAGGGCGACGGCAAAATTCCCGCTCATTATTGCAGCACCTCAATGGTCATGGAAAGAACCTGCACGTTATTTCCGCCGGTAGCCGTCCCGCCGTACCCGACGCCGAGGGCGATATCGTGGTTCGCCGTCGTGTCGATCGAATACGGAAGAGTCTCGGTGTTTGCGATCTCGCCGAATGTGGCACCGGGTGCGTCGGGGCGGCACGACGCCACCACGGAACCCATCGAGCCCGTCGCCGAAGTGGTCACCAGGCACGTCACCTGAAATGTTGCGTTCGAGATCGTGGGAGGCGTGATCGCCCCAGATCGGTAAATGGGCGATGTGCTCAACAGCAGGTAGAACTCAAGTGGAACGCCCGTGGAGTTCATCTGCAGGAGCGCGGTGAGGCGAAGCGTCTTCCCGAGCACGAGGTAACCTGCGGGAACTGTGTATTCCTGGGCGACAAAAAGCACTGGAACGTAGCTTGTGTCGTTCCCCATGTTCTCGCAGTTTGTTCCGCCTCCCAGCGAGCAAATGAGCACGGTCGATGTGGGAACAATGGTGGTGGGCAGGAGGACAACAGGGTAGACCTGAGAACTCAGCGCGCCCTCCCCCAATTCATAGCGCTCGCTGCCGGCGTTATACGTGATCTGGCCGTCGGTAGTCGGCGCCGTGGATGTTACCGGAACCGTCATCGGCGCTGAAAATGAGGCCGCGCCGGAAAAGGTCTGTGCGCCCGCGAACGTGTTCGGGGTCGCGAGGCCCGCGAAGGCGGTCCCCGGCACCGGAAGATCGTTCATGGCGAAAATCTGATAGTAGCCGGCGCCTGTTCCGGTGGCTAACGCCACTCCGACAGGCTGCGCCGCTGTCGGGTAGGGGGCGCCGCCGTCGGAGCACGCCCCGCCGCTGCCCGCGGAGATCACGTAGTGGCCAACCATGACGGAGCCGGTAAAGTAGCAAGGGACGGAACCCATCCGCACGACCTCCGAGTAGTTATAGGTCGTCGTTCCTCCCGAGCCCCCGGACACGGTGATGGCCTTGTACGCGACGCCCACCACGTTGGTGTACGTGCCGTTACAATACGTCACCGCGCCAGCCGAATCCCAGCATGCGAGCTCGTTGATGTTTGGAGCGGGGGCCACAGAGCTGTTGAGCAGGGAAACCGTCACAAGGCCGATGCCGTTTGGCGGCGTGCTCGTGTAGCTCGGCGCCAGCATGTTGAAGAACGTTCCGTTAAACCCGGCTGCGCTGTTGATGTTCCCGCTGGAGTCGAGGGTCGCGGCCGTGCTTGATATCGCGCAGCCGTTCCCGGTTAGCAGTTCGTTGATTGTTAGGTTAGCCGAGCTGGTGATCGGATTGCAGCCTTGGGCGAGCGCTGGAGCGGCGACTGCCGCTATCATAAAGGAGGCTAGCACGACGCTACGGCCAAACGGGGTATTGCTTTTGTTTACTGACTGACTGACTGACTAACTGACTGAGGGGCGTTTTCATTCGTTGCTGCCTCCGGTAGCGATCAGTATCTGCGTGACGAATGTCGAAACGCAAGAACTATCGAGTTAAAGATGCGTGTCGGCCGTACTCTTTAACACAGGTTCAGCGCTAGAACGCGCAGCCCCTGTTACACGATTCTAAGCTTGTCTGGCTCGCCGGAGTCGCGTCAACTGTGGGGGCTGAGAAAAAAAATTGTATGCATTTGTACCCGGAACTTTATCTGGAGGTCGCCCGCGAACACTGGCTACGACGCAAAATTCAGTACACTATTACCTGGAACTTTGATGGCAACCGTCGAAACCAGTCCCGCGACAGAATTCGCTGCGGCCGTGCCTTATCGTTTGAAAGAAAGCCCCTATGGAAGCCATATGCTTCTGCTTGACGCCCTACCCGCCAATGGCGCCGGGGCGCAAGGTGCTGGATCTGGGGTGCTGCAACGGTTACTTCGCCGCGCTGCTCGCGGAAAGAGGTTACCACGTGACCGGAGTCGAACGGGCCGAAGGGCACGGGCCGGATTTCCCGGAGCACGTCCGACTGATCGAGCACGATCTGGAACACGGCCTGCCGCCCATCGACTCCCGATTCTCATTCATAGTTTGCGCGGACATCCTGGAGCATCTGCGGAATCCCCTGGCCGTGCTGCAACAAGCCCGCGAACTGCTGGAACCGGATGGTCAACTGGCCGCGTCGCTACCCAATAGCGGCAATTTCTATTTCCGCCTGAACGTGCTGGCCGGTCGTTTCCCCAAGGAAGACAAAGGGCTATTTGACCGGACGCATGTTCAATTCTTTCCCTGGAGCGGTTGGGTGGAGCTTTTCGAGAACGCGGGATTTCGGATAAAAACGGTGCGCTCCAGCGCGGTTCCGTTCAGCGTGGCGATGCCCGCGGCGCCCGCGTGGCTGGTGAGCGCTTTGGAATGGGCATTTTTCGAGGCGGCGCAGGTCTGGAAAACCCTGTTTGCCTACCAGTTCATTGTTGCTGCGGTTCCGCGTGAACGCCTATGAACCCTAAGCCGGAAATTGTGGTGGTGATGCCGGCTTACAACGCCGCGCGAACGCTCGAAAAGACCCATGCCGAGTTGCCGCATGACGTAGTCGGAAAAGTCATTGTGGTGGATGATGGCAGTTCCGACGAAACCGTCAAGATCGCCCGCGACCTGGGTCTTGAAACCTTTGTCCATAACCGCAATTACGGGTACGGGGCGAATCAGAAGACCTGCTATGCGGAGGCTTTGAAGACCAACGCGGACATCATCGTCATGGTGCATCCGGATTACCAGTACGACCCGACGCTGCTGCCGGATGTGGTGAAACCGATTGTGGA